>JAZOAL010000170.1:0-15045 GCA_045595425.1 Eubacteriales bacterium | reverse complement strand
TGTGATGCTACGCATCAATGATGTTGCGCTCCGCGCAAGCGGAAGGTTACATTTTGCACCCTAACACAAAAGTCCTTGAATTTGAAGGGCTTTTCGTGTTTTTCGGGGTTAAAAACAACACTCTTTCACCATTACACCGTTTTCCCCGACTTTATGGCCTCGAACCTGCGACTTTATAAATATATATTGAAAAAATAATGTTTTTGTGTTATAACACAATATTGTTCAGTTCTATAGTTGTATTTTTTATTGTGTCCAAAATTCAATATGATCAACTCGTGTCCGATATGAAACCTCTTGAAGCAACAATTGTTGATATAGATCTTGATGTTCATCTCAGAGGTCCAGACGAACAAGAAATCTACATTGAATACATAGTTGATGGTGTTGTTTATAATAGAGCATTAGAAACTGATACAGCGATATCTTTTGCGGCAGGTACAGGTGCGCATTATTCGGTTGGTGATAAGATGCAAATTTTTTATGATCCTCAAAATCCAGAAGTAATCGCATCCCCGCGCTCACTCAGCGTAGGTGTAGTTTTTGCAGTGATTTGTTTGTTTGGCTTGGCATTGGTGGTGTTTGCACTAATTGTTGTATTAAAGACTCACCGCAGATTTTTAGTTACACAAGAAGAATATGATAAAGAGGGCGAAGGGCTTAAAAGAAGCAAATTAGCAGAGAAACAACAAAAGAAACAGGCTAAATTGAAAAGGAAAAACAAGCATCCGAAGGCAAGGAAAATAGGGCGGATCATATTGATCGTTCTTGGTTGTTTGATTGGTGCATTTGTCCTTTATCTTTTATTTGGATTGCTGTTAATATCCCTCGGTTACTAATTTATAGCAAAGGTTCGAAATTGTTGGGGTAACTCAGCCCCTTTTTTGTAAACGAAAACCACGCGATAGTCGCGCGGTTGGATAAAGCTTTAGCGATGAAAAAGTCCGCCGCGGCGGTAAGGCCCCCTTGTGTAAAGGGGGCTGTCAGCCGTTAGGCTGACTGGGGGATTGTTATGAGTAAGAGAACGCGTGATATTTATTTGTTCAACAAATCCCTCCGACCTCGTCGGCTATGCCTCCTCGGCCACCTCCCTTTACACAAGGGAGGCTTTATTAGGCGGAACCTCAACCCATTTATGGGTAGTAAGTAACAATTGCATGGTTGGCAGGCCAACCTACAGTGCACTTGTGCGCAGCCAGTAGTATTAGGGCTATGAAAATGAAATACCACCCGCTACGCGGGTGGATATTTATTCGTATCTTTGATGTGCATGAAGTGATGGCTGACCGGGATTAACTGCAAGGACGTATATGAATAAAGGCTGTATGAGATCAGGCATCGTCCTTGCCGCTGTAAGCGTGCAGAGCACCCGACAGCCAATCACGTTTGTCGCCCATTCGAGCCCATCAAGAGGCATCATAACAAAAGACCTTGTAATCCGAACCATTACGGTTTAGATGCAATGCCTTTTAAGATAAAGACTCATAATGCTTATATAATCATGATTAATAAAGAGTCTTATATAAAGAAAAAGAGTCATAAAGATTCTATAAAAATCGTTATAACTCATGAAGATTGCGGCAATATTGAAATTTTGAATGATTTATGGTATAATATGTTTGCAAGAATGTTCTTACTTATTCTTCTGCTTTTTTATCTCCGACAGCTTCGAAGAGCTCATAACTTGAGAACATAAAATCAACAAGTTTTGCAAAGGCGGAGAGCTTTTCATAAAAATTCTTACGAGTGTTATACTTACGAAGCTTTTCTTGCCATACATCTGCATTAGTCTCGTTTTTGGATATTCCTTCGAATATTTTCCACAAGTTGTTATGAGCTGTTTCCAGTTTGTTCTTTTCTTCCAAAACAGCGGAGATAGCTTTGAATCCCTTTGGCTTTACATAATTCAAGAAATGCTCATGTAGGTCGGATGCAATCATGTTGAGACGAGGCTCGGTTTGCGCCAACGCTACAAATCTGCTGTACTTCGTTTCAAGATCTTTTCTTGCACCATCACTTAATCCAACGGTATATTCAGGGTATAGGTCACAGCTCGCAAGGGCTTTGACTTAATATTGAACATGAGAAGACTTATGCAGAAATATGACAACATAAGAAAACATATAGGAAGCTTGCTGATGCTCAGAAAGTCCCGGTATTGGTAGGTAACATAGCTGTTTACAGCAATAAATACGGTAATTAACGTAAGCCATATAAGCTTAATTTTCATAGAAAATCCTCCAAAAAATTTAAGCCATTTACACCAATTGCTTTAAGTGTAAATGGCTTAAGATATTTTGGAACTTTGCTCTTGCCATGCCCACTTAAAACCGTAAAAACATACATAATTACATACATTGGCTTAAATTCGGCGTATTGGCTTAAGCTTTTTGGGGGTCTGAACGCCCCGAAAACCCTTTATTTATGCGGGTTTTCGTTAATCAAGAGGTTTCATTGTGGGGAACAGCAGGACATCTCTGATGGACGCGCTGTCGGTGAGGAGCATTACGAGACGGACGATAGCGAAGCCGAGACCGCCTGTGGGAGGCATACCGTATTCAAGGGCGGTGACGTAATCATAGTCAACCTCTGCATTGCAGTTCGGCTCTTCTGCCTTCTTTGCTGCAACCTGACGCTCAAAGCGTTCCTTCTGATCTATGGGGTCGTTAAGCTCACTGAAAGCATTACCAAACTCGGTTGCGTTGATAAAATACTCAAAGCGCTCTGTAAACGCAGGATTATCCGCCTTTCTTTTAGCCAGAGGTGAGTTTTCAACGGGATAGTCATAGATAAATGTAGGCTGAATGAGATTTTCCTCAACAAAAGCATCAAAGAGCTCAACAAGAACAGTACCCTTTGTAGCATTTTCGGGCACTTCAACGTGCATCTTCTTTGCGCATGCTCTCGCTTCCTCATCAGTAGCCCAGTCGTTATAATCACAGCCGCTGTACTTCTTAACAGCCTCAACCATGGTCATTCTTTCCCAATGACCCATGTCGATCTCCTTGCCCTGATAGGTAATCACCTTAGAACCTGTGATCTTTTCTGCGAGCATGGTATTCAGCTCTTCAACCAGATCCATCATGCCCTTATAGTCGGTGAACGCCTGATAAAGCTCGATAGTAGTAAACTCGGGATTATGCTTGGGATCCATACCCTCATTTCTGAAGATACGTCCAACCTCGTAAACTCTGTGCATACCGCCGACGATAAGTCTTTTAAGATAAAGCTCTGTCTCAATACGCAGATACATAGGCATATCAAGAGTATTATGATGAGTAATAAAGGGTCTTGCGGAAGCACCGATCTCAAGGGGAACAAGGATAGGCGTATCCACCTCCAGAAATCCCTTGGAATCAAGATAGTTTCTGATCTCCTTAAGGATCATCGAACGCTTAATAAACGTGTCCTTAACATCTGGATTGACGATAAGATCAACATATCTCTGTCTGTATCTTGTCTCCTGATCCTTAAGACCGTGGAATTTTTCGGGGAGGGGAAGCAAGGACTTTGAAAGAAGCTCGATCTCCTTTACATGAATCGAGATCTCGCCGCGTCTTGTTCTGAAAACAAATCCGCTTACGCCCACGATATCGCCGATATCCCACTTTTTAAATCCCTCAAAAGCCGCTTCACCTATCTCGTCAATACGGACATAGCACTGAATTCTGCCCTTTTCGTCGGCAACATCGATAAAATTAGCCTTACCCATATCGCGGCGGCTCATAAGTCTTCCGGCGATCTTAACATCCTTATTTTCAAGCTCCTCGAAATTCTCGCGGATTTGAGTTGTATAAGTGTCAAAATCAAATTTTACCTTTTCATAAGGGTTTGCGCCCGCGGCACAGAGGTCCGCCAGCTTTTCGCGACGAATACGAAGTATATCGCTAAGCTCGTCTGCTGAAATTTCGTTTTCAACTTCTTCTGTATTCTGAATATTTTTCTCTTCTGCCATTTTTATAAATGTCCTTTCGGAATGATTAGTTTACTTTTCGCTCTTCGCTCTCGAAACTTCGAGAACCTGAAGGTGCATAGTGCCATTTGGAACTTCAAAGCTGACCTCATCGCCTGCCTTAGCCCCTATAAGTGCCTTGCCGACAGGTGACTGATCGGAGATAAGCCCCTGCATTGGTGCAACCTGATTTGGAGCCACAATGCTGTAGTCCTTTTCGGTATTCGTTTCTTTAACAAGAACCTTAACAAGAGAACCCATGCTTACAACACCTGCATCGATCGTTGCTTCATCAACAACAACCGCATTTCCGATCATTTCCTCAAGCTCTTTGATTCTTGCCTCAATCTGAGCCTGTTCATTTCTTGCAGCGTCGTATTCGGCGTTCTCGGAAAGGTCTCCGAAAGAGCGTGCAACCGCTATTGCCTCAAGGTTTTCCTGTCTTTTTGTATTTTTAAGGTAGCTGAGCTCATCTGTCAGCTCCTTAAGTCCCTCCTGTGTGTAAAGCATCTGCTTTCCCTTTGACATGACTATATCTCCTTTGATGTTTAATTATTTTCGTTTATATATTGAATTGCTCTCTGAAGCTGTGTATCCTCTTCATCAGAGATCTTATAAAGATTTACATTTTTAAGTTCCTCTGCCATTTCGACCTCGATATCGGGAGTTATGCCGATACCGTCATACCCCTCCGAGAACGGCGGAAAATACATTTTAGTGGTAAGCTTGATACCACTGCCATCTGAGATGGGGAGAATTGACTGCATGCTTCCTTTTCCATATGTCAAATCTCCGATGGAAACAGCCTTGTCATAGTCCATAAGCGCGCTGGTAAAGAGCTCTGCGGCACTTGCGGTACTGCCGTTACAAAGAACCACCATCGGAGCATCAAACTCTTCCTCACCCGACTCAATAGAAGACTCTGCCCCCGCTTTATCCTTTATCCTGATTATCGGCCCCACGGGCAAAATAAAATCAAGAACCTCACAAATAGCCCCAAGATCGCCACCGGGATTGTTTCTTACATCAAAAACAAACCTTGTAACCCCCATGGCGGATAATTCATCAATTGCAGTGAAGAACTGCTGAGGTGTAACCGCATCAAACTCCATTATTCTGACTATTCCTATAGTGGGATCCTGCTCATAGGCATGATATGTGACCGTTTCAACCGTCACATATCTGCGCTCAATGGCAAAAACAAGAGTTTCTTCATAGTTTTCGCCCCTAACAGCTGTAAATTCGCAAATTGTCCCTGCCGTGCCCTGAAGGAGCGCAACTGCGGGCGTATAACCGAGCTCGGCAACATGTTGCGCAGTCTCACCGGAGCCAACAGCAATAATGAGATCACCCGGGAGGACGCCTGCTTCAAGTGCCGGAGAATCGGGCATAACATTGATAACCTCAATTGCACTGTAATCGGTATTATAAATAATATTTATACCGATACCCTGCATCTCGCCCGCACTCTCCTCTTTGAAAAGTGCAAATTCCTCTGCGCTGTAATATTCCGCATATCTGTCGCCTGTACCGTAAGCATATCCCTTGAGTATGCCGTCAAGTATTGCCTCCGAATCGAGATCGTAATATGAATACGTATTAAATAATTCATCTATCTGAGCCAGTTTTTCCGAGTAAGTGCTTACATCTGTATTCTCAGCAACATCACCGTCATTTTCTTCGCCATAAGCCTCGGCGATCCGGGCTCTGTAAAAATCGGACATAACCGTAAAGGTTATCATAAAGACCGCAAGTGTCGCCAAAATCAGAGACAAAACAAGGGTCAATACAGAAATTTTCTTATTCAAAACAACCTCCGTAAAAGCCTTGGGCCGGATATATACTGTTACGGTCTGACAACATAGTCAAGAGGGTTCTTCGCGGTGCCGCTTATACGCACCTCAAAATGCAGATGATTTCCGTATGAATGTCCGGTCGTACCAACAAATGCAATAACATCACCCTGTTTTACATAATCGCCAACCTTGCAGTTCAGCTTTGTTGCATGGGCATAAAGGGTCGACTTTCCGCCGCCATGGTCTATGACAACATAGTTGCCGTAGCTGTAATGAAATGTTGCCGTAACTACCTTACCGCTGTTTGAAGCGTAAATATTTGTATTTTTCGAAGCCGGAATATCTATTCCTCTGTGGAATTCTCTGACACCGTTAAGAGTTCTGTAGCCATATGGCGAGCTGATATTCTTCCAACTCAAAGGCAATGGCCAGTTGAATTCACCACCGACATAGGCACTGTTTTCCTTTGCCTGCAGCTCTCTGAGATATGCCTCAAGCTCTTTATCAAGCTTTTCTTCTTCCTGCTGATATTTGCTTAAAGTCGAGCTGTAGCCGGCAATATTGGACTTAAGTGTATCAAGATAACTCTCATTTTCACTTTGCAGAGTTTCAAGCTCCCTCTGACGAAGCTCGACCTCCTCCTGATACGTTACCTGTGCAGCTTTGGAGTCTTCAAGGTCTGCCTTTGCAGTCTCAAGATCGATCTTATTCTGTCTGAAAGAGTTAAGAAGATTTGAGCAATAGTCCATGAGAGAGGTCACCTGCTCCATACGCGAGAGAAAATCATAAAAATCCTCAGCGCCCAGTATCATTTCAATGTAACTGGCATTTCCTTCCTCATATGAAAGACGCATGATCTGTTTAAAATTACCATACTGCTCATCAATATTATCCGAGGCTGTCTCTATTTCATTCTCCTTATTGCCTATCTGTGTGTCATATTCGGAGATGAGAGAATTGATCGTATCTATCTCATCATTTGTAAGATTGATCTGTTCGTCAATGTATTTTTTGTATTCAACAGCCGCCGCTTGATCGTTTTTTGCGGCAGTGATCTGAGCAGTAATCGTTTTCTTCTGATTCTGAATGTCTTTAATTTGCTGTTCTAGGCTGGTTACCGTCGCATCCTTTGCAGCGTATACAGTATTCGCAGCCAAAAGGAATTCACCCGCGCCGAAGAAGCAAAGCAGGGCTGACAGGATGAATGCGATTGGCTTTATAAAAAAATTCTTTGCCGATTTCATGTGCGTTTAAGCTCCTTTCCTTAAAAAAGTTATGCCTGAAGATTTTTATGAAGCGATATACAGCTTCCGATAATACCCGTGAGAACACCGACTCCCACAAAAGCAGCAGCAACGATCACACTTATGTCCGAAAAAGGCACAAGCTCGATCATCTGTATATCGGAGGCAACCATCCTTTCCATATTCAAATATATATACCATTCGCAAAGGTATGCAATAATACTTGAAAAAATGCCGATGATGGTACCCTCAATAACATAAGGTACAA
Source organism: Eubacteriales bacterium (assembly GCA_045595425.1). Taxonomy (GTDB): domain Bacteria; phylum Bacillota; class Clostridia; order Oscillospirales; family CAG-272; genus SIG710. Next base: position 7,785 of record JAZOAL010000170.1, on the reverse strand, counting down.
CTATAAACCAATCGGAGGCACCAATGTATTTCATAACACGGATCTCCTCCATATGAGACTGCACCGCCAGCTTTATGGTATTTATAATAATGAAAACGCTGACAATGAAAAGAACCGCGAGAAAACCGATAAATACTACCGAAATTCCGTTTTTAAAGCTTTCGAGAGCGGTTGCGAGATCGAGACGGTTATTGACCTTTCTGACACCCTCTATCTGCCTAATGTTATAATCGAGAGTGGTGACCTTTGAGTTATCCTTATATTTAATTCTGAAGCTATCAGCCAAAGGATTATCTCCATTTGCAATCATTTCGTCAAAGGTATCCTCAAATCCTGCATACTCTTCCTTCATCGACTCAAGCCCTTCATTCTTTGAAATGAATTCGACCAAGTCCACGTTATCAAGCTTTTCCAGCTTCTCCTCGATCTCCTTGACCTTAGCCTCTTCAAGATCATATTCAAGGAAAACAACGATTTCATTGAGAGAAACCAGCTTTTCCATATTGAGATTTATGTTTACAACAAGGAGAGAAAAGCATCCGAGTAAAACAAGGCAGCTGGCAAGAACAAGCACGGATGCCGTTGACATAACTCTATCTCGCCAGAGGCTTTTGAATGCCTCGGCGATAAACATAAACGGATTATAGCTTTTTTTTGTTTTCGGAGGCTTATTATTGAAATTTTGCTGATTTGTCATTCAAACATACCTCCTACTCTATCGCTTGCAAGCTTACCGTGGTCAAGGCGTATAACTCGCTGCTGATATGTATTGACAAGGTTTTCAGCATGGGTTACAACAACAACGGTCTTGCCGAATTTCTTATTTATCCAGAGAAGAAGATCCATGATCTCAGATGCCATCTGAGGGTCGATATTACCCGTAGGCTCATCTGCAATGATTATCTCCGGACTGTTTGCAATAGCTCTTGCGATAGCAACTCGCTGCTGCTCGCCTCCGGAAAGCTCTTCCGGTATATTCTTTGCTTTATCAATGAGTCCCATAGATTTGAGAATAGCCGGAACACGTCTTGCAATAAGAGCTTTTGGGGTTCCAACGACCTGCATTGCAAAAGCAATATTCTCATAAACGGTCTTCTTCGGAAAAAGCTTAAAATCCTGAAAAACAACGCCGAGTCCGCGGCGATATTTCGAGACCTTGAATTTTGGAAGCTTTTTCAGATTGTAATTATTAACGATGATAGTTCCCGATGTGGGTACCATTTCGCGAAGAAGAAGCTTTGTCATAGTGGTCTTGCCGGCACCCGAATGACCTACTATAAAAACGAATTCGCCATCTTCTATTTTAAAGCTGACATCATCAAGAGCTATATGATTGTTTCTCTTGTAGATGCTTTTGACATTTTTAAATTCAATCATATTAAAACGTATGAATCCTTTCTTTGTTCCGCAAAGCGCAAAAATGGCTAACGCAATCGGACAAATATTCTTTGAAGCAGCCCAAAGTTCGCTTCTTCAGCGATAAAAAACGAGGAACGCATATGCGCCTCCGCGGTCAGCCGCCGTGAACGCATACAATGCGTTCCTCATAATGATGTTTCACATTGTTACTGCCACTATGAAAGTATTGTCAAAGTTTGGCGGGCTTGGAGCTAAGATACTTCTTTACCATAAGAGCAACCTTGAATGTGATAGCATGTTCAAATTCACGAAGGTCAAGACCTGTGAGCTTGCGTATCTTTTCAAGACGGTAAACGAGAGTATTTCTGTGCACAAAAAGCTTTCTTGAAGTCTCGGAAACATTCAGATTATTCGCAAAGAATTCCTGGATAGTCTGAAGAGTTTCTCTGTCGAGAGACTCAAAACCGCCTTTCTTGAAAACCTCCTGGAGGAACATCTCGCAAAGAGTTGTGGGAAGCTGATAAATAAGACGTCCGATTCCGAGATTTTCATAGCTGACTATATTCTTTTCCGTTTCAAAAACCTTACCGACCTCAAGGGCAACCTGAGCCTCCTTATAAGCCTTTGCAAGATCCTTGATGTTGTCTACCATTGTAGAGATACCGATAGATACCTTCGCATAGAACTCTGTTGAGAGAGTATCCGCAATATTAGTAGCGATCTTCTCTATCTCCTTGGTATCAGTGCCGGGCTTCATGTCCTTAACAAGGACTATATCATGCTCACCCACGCTGATCACATAGTCCTTTGTCTTATCCGGGAACATATTCTGAAGCATCTCAAAGGGCATGATATCTGTCTTGCCGTCAAATTTTATAAGGAACACAAGTCTGCTTTCGTCCGTATTGAAATGAAGCTCCTTGCTCTTGATATAAATATCACTTGGGAGAATATTATCGAGAATTATGTTCTTGATGAAAGATCCCTTATCATACTTTTCGTCATAGAGATTCTTGATATTGCCAAGGGAAATTGCAAGAAGCTTTGATATCTTATCAGCCATCTTGTCCTCGCCCTCAACAAAAACCACATATTCCGACTTCTGACCGGACGCAACGGGACGATATGTATAACCACCAACCGAAGCCACCTCAGCGGAATATGCCATTTCCTCGTGAACACCCTGCATAACCTCGCCGATCTTGACGAGCTCGGAGCACGCGATTATGACATTGTTTTCGTCAATAACGCCGATAACACGGTCGATGGCATCCTTCATCTGATGTATCACGCTTTGAAACAATCTGTTAGACATAATTTTCTCTCCCAATTCTTGTCAATCGATTTATTTGGTACTTATTACCTATATTATACACTCTTTATTGTTAAAATTCAACAGATTTTTTAAAAATTCCGTCGAATTACATCATCTTCACAGTATTTACGATGGTGAAAATCAAGTAATAAACGAAAAGGACCACCAGCGAATAAAAAGCCATTCCCACAAAAAGGAAGCTGAGGATCACTCCCGCAAGCATTATCCCCGCAGATATGCAGAAAGGATAAGCCTTATACGAACCATCCGAAATAAGAATTTGATTTTTTCCGATCTTAAGCTTAAATGCCTTTTTTCTCAACACCAGCATGATCATTGCGGCACTGATTACCACCAAAAGTATCGAAAAGATCACATGCTGTATGCGAGATGCGGAATTTATAAGTGCGAGCAATCCGGCACCGACAGCGGTATAAAGCGAAAAAACGAAAAATTCGCGTTTAAACAGATTATAAACAAAATAAAGTGCTGCAGAAACAATAATATAAGCAAAAAGCTTTTTCGAGCTGAGAATATTATAAAATGCAAAAATCGAAGTTAACCAAAGCAAAAGCGTGAGCAGATAACCGCTTGAAAAAACGGTATATTTCTCATCGATTCCGCGAGCTCTGCGAAGGACAAAGATCACTATTGCCGGAATACTCAAAACCGCAAATACGATCATAGCAACGGGAGCGGTTTTAGAAGCAAAAAAATCATAATCCTCATTTGTACCCGTAAAATATGTAATGCTGAAAATGACCGCTATAAGCATCGCAAGAACAACTATCATGCGATAATATAAAATCTCGGATCTTTCAATTTTATTTACTTTCTTATTCTTCTTTGTCATAACCATACTCCATTTTCTCACAGTTCAAACTCATAAATAAGACAGGCGAGCACAAATCCCGCCACGGTCTCGGATCGCAGTATCCTGCTTCCGAGCCCTGCCATGAGCATACCGTTTTCCTTTGCAAATTTTGCTTCCTCGGGAGAAAATCCCCCCTCAGAGCCTATAACCACCGAAATTTCGGGGAGCTTTGCGTTTTGACGCACCAGCCGTTCCTTTTCTCTCCTTACAATAATACCGAGAGGCAGTGTCCCTTCTCCTTCATAGCAGAAGATCGGAATATCGGCGCTCGCCGCTTTTTCTATCGCGGTTTTAAAATCAGCAGTCGGCAAAATCTCGGGAATGATCCCTCTGCCGCACTGCTTTGCAGCAGAGCAGGCAATACGCCGTCTGCGTTCAAGCCTCCTTTTTAGAGAATCTTCCTTTTCCTTTGCGATACAGAAGTCACTTTCAAAGGTCATCAGTGATCTTGCGCCGCACTCTGTGGATTTTTGTATCACAGTATCAAGCTTATCTCCCTTTGGCAAAGCCTGATAAATCCTTGCCAAGAAAGGAGGTTCTGTAGTAATTTCCCTTGTCTCCTTGATCTGACAATAAACGCAGCTGCTCTCAAAGCGTAAAAGTACACAATCATATTCCGCAGATTCTCCGTCACAAACCGTAACAGACTCTCCTGCAGCCATTCTGAGGGCTCTGGAAATATGATGAGCATCCTCTCCGTCTATAATGATCACACCGGAAATAGGATCAATATTATCCTTTGTCACAAAAAATCTTGGCATAAAAATCTCCTATATCAAGTGAATTTCACCATTTTCAACCTAAAAATGCGCAAAAATCCCCCATATATAATCATGCGTAGAATATTATACTACATTTTTGTCGATTTGTCAAAGGTTTTTTGAGCATTTTTCCAAATTTCTTTATAAAAACATAAAAAATACTGCTTTCTCACCCCTATTAAACTATTTATTTCCACAAAACACTTGGGAATTTTGGACAAAAAACAATTTTTTCATTTGCTAAAAACAATTCAAACAGTTATATATAAAACCGCCGCTCTTAAAACAGAGCAGCGGTTATGTAGATTATTTACCTGAGTTATATGAGCCTGCTGTATCAGCAACAACGCTCTTAACATTCGCCTTGCGGCGAGATGTTGCAACTCTCTTCATTAGCTCTTCCTTATAAAGATCTGCATCGATGGGAAGCTCGATGGGCTTGCCGAGCCAAGAGGAAAGATGCATTGCATTGGAAAGTGTAAGTCCATTGATGCCCTCTCTGCCGTCTGCAACAAGCGCTGTGCCGTTCAGAATCGCGTTTGTAAATGCGCGGAGAACGCCGTCATGCTGAGGATTCTCGCCGTCTGTCTCAACATCGATCTCCTCAACCTTGGGGCTACCAAAGGGAGAGGTATTTGTCTTGGTGAATTCGGGCTCCATAACATCAAGCTTATAAAGCTTAAGAGTATTGCCATCGCAAACAAGCTTACCGCCGTCCATTGTAACCTCAAAACGGTTTGTACCGGGAGCGTCACCTGTAGAAGTGATGAATGTACCTGTTGCTCCGTTTGCATACTCAACATATGCGGTAACATCGTCCTCAACCTCAATATCATGCCACTTGCCGAGGCGCAGATTTGCGCTTACCTTTACAGGCATACCGCAGATCCACTGCCAAAGGTCAAGGTTATGGGGACATTGATTAAGAAGTACGCCGCCGCCTTCGCCGCTCCAGGTTGCGCGCCATGCACCGCTGTCATAATAGCACTGAGAACGATACCAGTTTGTAATGATCCAGTTTGTTCTGCGGATAGAACCGAGCTCACCGCTTGCAACCAGCTCCTTCATCCTTCTGTAAACGCAGTTGGTTCTCTGGTTAAACATCATCGCGAATTTAAGCTCGGGATGCTTGTCAGCCTCTGCGATCATCTCTTCAACAGCCTTTGTATAAACACCGGCGGGCTTCTCGCACATAACGTGCAGACCATGCTTCAGACCCTCAATAGAAAGATAGGGATGGTCATAGTGAGGAACAGCAACAAGAACCGCGTCGATAAGTCCGGATTCCATCATCTTAACGCCGTCATCAAAGACCTCAACCTCGGGAGCAATCTTCTTTGCAGCCTCGAGTCTTTCGGGATTGATATCCGCAACAGCAGTTACAACCATGCCCGGAACATTATCCTTCTTAACTCTTTCAAGATGTCCGGTACCCATGTTACCGACACCGATAATACCAAGTCTTACGATTTCCATGATAAAATTTCTCCAAATTTAAATTTTATTTATGATTTCTTTAAGTGAATCAACAGCGCAGTCGAAAGCGTCATCATTCGAAGCAAAGGAGAAGAGCTTTCCAACATCGCTCTTATCATCGCCCTCAAGTGCTCCGAGACCTACAAAATCGGTAAGGTGAGGCTCAAGCGTCAGCACATCGCTTGCAAGTCCGTTATATTCGGGCAGGATCTTATCAAGCTGACCGATACCTCTGCCTGCGGGAACGATCTGGCCGTCGGCATTGCAATCCTTAATATGGAAATAATAAACATACTTCCTTAGCATATTCCAAGCTTCCATAGTATCCTGACCGCACTGAATGAAGTTTGCGGGGTCATAAACAGCCTTAAGAGAAGGAAGTGCAGCATGGATCTCGTCACAACGGGATGCGATATCTCCGTAAATTCCTTTTTCGTTCTCATGACAAAGGATAATTCCGCTGCCCTTAGCCATTTCCACATATTGTGAAAGACGGTCAAAAACCTCATCCTTATATTCGGGCTTTCCGTCTGTTCCGTAAAAGCTGAAAAGTCTGATACATTTTGCATCCATTATGGTTGCTGTTTCAAGAACTTTCTTAAACTGCTCCTTCTCGAATTTAAAATTATCCTGTATCTTTGTTTTACCAACGGGAGAACCGATGGACCATACGGAAAGACCGTTAGCATCGAGCTTTGCCTTTACTTCCTTAGCCTTCGATGGCTTGATTTTCGCAACATTCTCGCAGTCAAGCCCGCGCACCTCAAGCATGGAAACACCATTTCGTACCATAGCCTTGATCTGCTCATCAATGAGGGAGCTTGCTTCATCGGCAAAAGCCGCAAGTCTGAATTTGTTTGCCATTTTTTATCCTTTCTATGATCACACGCCGGAATATGCGGAGAAGCCGCCGTCAACAGGAATTACAATACCTGTAACGAAGCTTGCCGCCTCGGGATCGGTGAGATATTTAAGAGTTCCGAGAAGCTCCTCGGGCTTGCCGAAGCGCCCCATGGGAGTTGCCGCAAGGATCTTGCTTGTTCTTGGAGTGGGTGTGCCGTCCTCATTGAAGAGAAGCGCCTGATTCTGCTTTGTAACAAAGAATCCGGGTGCGATTGCATTTACTCTGATGCCTGTATTTGCAAAGTGAACCGCTAGCCACTGAGTAAAATTGGAAACGCCTGCCTTAGCTGCACTGTATGCGGGTATCTTTGTAAGAGGAGTATAAGCATTCATAGAAGAAACATTGATGATGCTGCAGCCCTCTCTGCCGATCATATCAGCAGCAAAAACCTGTGTTGGAATAAGAGTTCCCATAAGATTGAGGCTGAAAACGAAATTAAAGCCTTCCTTATCAAGATTGAAAAAGGTCTTGATATCGTCTCTTGTCTCGTCCCCCTCCTCGAAATATTCATGAGCGGTTGTAGCTTTGGGATTGTTTCCGCCTGCGCCGTTGATAAGAACATCACATTTGCCAAGGTCAGCGAGAACCTTCTGATGAACCTCCTCGAGAGAATCCTTTTCGAGAACATTTGCAGCATAAGCAAAAGCTTTTCCGCCGCTCTTACGGATATCTTCGGCAACAGTCTCTGCAGACTCACCGTTAAGGTCGAGAAGCGCAACACCATAGCCGTTTCCCGCCATTTCTGCGGCAAAAGAGGAGCAAAGAACGCCGCCTGCACCGGTTACAACACATACTTTTGACATAATCATACCTCCATGCCGTTTTTTCGGCAATTTTAATTACTGGTAACCTCTAAAAAATCAAATTTTAATACTAAACAATAATTTATCGGGCTGTTTGTAGAGTGACGAATTAACAAATTTAGATGTACGAACGCAAGCCTTCCCTAGCAGGGAAGGTGGCGCGGAGCGACGGATGAGTAGAATCCAATTACCACTGATATCAAATGATATCGAGGACAATGATTTAGTTACAGTAAGTAACATTTTTCGTTGATTTATAAAGGTTTATAAACAAAAAGTTAGTTTATGCTTAA
>JAZOAL010000169.1:0-21801 GCA_045595425.1 Eubacteriales bacterium | reverse complement strand
TTTCCCTCTTGGAACTCCCTTCCTTTGCAGCCCCACGCGCCGGTTCACACCGCAATCCTGCGGTGTTCAAGGGCGCTCGCGATCACTCTAAATCTCCTTTTTGCCCCCAAAGAGCACGGGGGCAAAAAGGGTTTGTGCGGCCGCGAACTGCTCTCGTCAGCGGTGAGCGATTGTTTAGTGTTATAATCGCAGTTCGCTTTGTTTGTTTTGAAAAGTTAGTTGCACATCGATGGGTGTATTGCAAAATTGCAGTTCGCTGTTGTTTGTTTTGAATAAAAAGAAGGGATGTTTCCCGTGAAACATCCCTTCTTTTTATTCCTGTGGCGTTGAAATATCTTCGCTCACCGCACCTTCCTCGGTGGCAACCATCTTTCCGTTTTCAAATATACCTTCGTAGAACCTGCCGGATGCCCATGTATATGTGCCTTTCCCGTTCAGGGTGTTGTCCTTGAATTCCCCTGTGTAGCTCTCGCCGTTTGCCCAGTTATATGTGCCCTGTCCATTGCGCTGGTCATTCTCATATTCACCGGTGTAAATATCTCCGTTTGAAAAGGTAAAGGTTCCGCTTCCGCTCTTCATGCCGTTCACATAGTCTCCGGCATAGCTTGAACCGTCCGCCCATTTGGAAACTCCTGCTCCGTTGCGCTGATCATCCTTGAAAAGCCCACTATAAGAAGAGCCGTCTGCCCATGTATATGTGCCGTAACCGGATTTCAGTCCACCGGCGAGCTCGCCAACATAGCTGTCACCGTTTGCAAAAGCAAATGTTCCGTATCCGCTTATTATATCCTTTTCAAAGCTGCCGGTATAAATGTCTCCGTTTGAATATTTCATCTCGCCCTGACCGTCTCTCAGAAGAGCCTTTATATCTCCCGTATAGACAGAACCGTCAGAATATGTCAGCGTTTTTTCGGCCTTACTCAGCTTCGCTGTAAGTCCGTTTGAATAATATATCGTTCCCGAATATGGATCACCATCGGATATCCTTCCAAAAAAATTTATAGTGCTTCCGTCAAGACTTTCCGCTTTTATCAGTCTTATTCCGCTCACATAAAGAGCTCCTATAATGACGACTGTGCAGGCAAGTGCGATAAAGAAAATTGCAATAAGGGTCGAAAACGCTGTTCTGCGTCTTTGAGGCTTGCGCCTTGAACCCTGTTTTATTTGATCGTCACGGTTCATTTTTAATCCTCCAAAATTGACTGATATTAAAGTGCGCTATCGAGAAGTCCGATTAGCCACGGGATAAGAGCAAAAAGAAGTGCAGCTCCAACAATGCAGAAAACAACTGTCAAAATAATTCCTCCAACTCCGCTGCCTTTTTCCGAGAAAAGAGCCAATAATTCCTTTTCCTTCTCTGCAGGCAAATAGTATCTATCTGCTGCAGGGTGGGGAACAAACTCGAAAATCTCGGGGTTTTTTGACTTGTTTTCCGGTTTTTCGCCGTCTTTTTGCGCACCAGTGGCGGAAACGCCCTCAATTATCGCTCTCATTTTTTCTTCATGCTCATCGCGTTCGGCGCAATTTACCATCCTCCCAAGAGTTCCTCTTATAAGAGAATTTTTTATCGATTTTGAATCGGAAAGACCTATCTCGCTGAGCATTTTTGCGTTTTCACGGTCGACTGCACCTGCCTCGGAAAGCTTTCTCACAAGCCTTCCAAGACATTTGCGCTTATAAACCATCGCGGCGGAGGCTATTATAAGACCTATCGCAATGGCGATGATTATCATTCGATATGTAACTATTTGATTTCCGAAGGAAAAATTCTCATATTGCGTACCCGAATCTCCATAAAGAAGCTCGGTGAAAAAATTCTTTAATGCTGTTTTTAAAGAATCTTCGTTTGCCGCGGTTTCGGCAGACAAAAAATAGTTGTTTATGAGCATAATTTCTCCTGATCCTTCTTTATTCCGTTAAATTTTTCCCGCAATATCCTTTATTATTTTATAACATCAACGCCCATATAGCGGCGGAGTGCTTCGGGAACGGTTACGGAGCCATCTTCATTCTGATAGTTTTCAAGAATAGCGGCAACAGTACGTCCAACAGCAACACCCGAGCCGTTAAGGGTATGAACAAGACGGGGCTTTTCACCGGGAGCACTTCTGTATTTAATGTTAGCTCTGCGCGCCTGATAATCCTCAAAATCCGAGCAGGAGCTGATCTCAACATATCTGTCATAGGAGGGCATATAGACCTCTATATCGTATGTCTTCGCACTGGAGAAGCCAAGATCGCCTGTGGAGAGGCATACAACACGGTATGGAAGACCGAGACCCGAAAGAACTCGCTCTGCATCATTGGTGAGTTTTTCCAGCTCTTCATAGGAAGTTTCGGGGGTCGTGAACTTAACAAGCTCTACCTTATTAAACTGATGCTGACGGATAAGACCTCTTGTATCACGTCCCGCACTTCCCGCCTCAGCACGGAAGCAAGCGGAATATGCACAATAGCTGATGGGAAGATCTGCACCGTCAAGGATCTCATCGCGGTGCATATTGGTAACGGGAACCTCAGCCGTGGGGATAAGGAAGCAGTCATTATTTGCAACTCTGAAAGCGTCCTCCTCAAATTTAGGAAGCTGTCCTGTGCCGCGCATGGAATCGCGGTTTACCATAAAGGGAGGGAAAATCTCCGTGTAGCCATGCTCTGTGTGAGTATCGAGATAGTAAGAAATTACAGCTCTTTCAAGCCTTGCACCAAGTCCTCTGTAGAAATGGAATCTGGGGCCCGACACCTTTGCGGCAGTCTCTGGATCAAGAATTCCAAGCTCCTTGCCGAGATCCCAGTGAGGCTTGGGCTCAAAATCAAATTGGCGGACATCTCCAACTCTGCGAAGCTCAATATTATCGCTGTCATCCGCACCTGTCTGAACGCTTGCATTGGGAACATTGGGGATAGAAAGAAGAAGATCGCGGATACGTGCATCAATGGCGTCGATGCGGTCGGTATCCTCCTTGACCTTTTCGGAAAGAGCCTTCATCTCCGCGAAGATGGGAGCAACGTCCTTGCCCTCCTTCTTCATCATGGGAACCTGCTTCGATATCTTATTCTGCTCCGCCTTCTTTGCCTCGGTATCGGCAATGAGGGCTCTGCGCTCACCGTCAAGAACTATAAGCTCATCTATCTCCGCGCTGTAATCCTTCTGTCTTGTTTTAAGTCTTTCCTTTACATATTCTGTGTTTTCCTTGATAAATCTGATGTCAAGCATTTTATTTTCCTCTCAAAATTGTAAAATTTCCAAAGTTTTTAATTTTCATCAAAGAGATCATTTCCGCAGAGCTTGCGAAGGATCTCTTCAAGATCTTCATTATCTATATAGGCGAGCTCAACCGTCTTTTTCTTTGGATCATTATGTATTTTGATCCTTCTTCCCAAAAGAGACATACTCTTTCTTTCAAGCTCGCGCAGATATATACCCTTTTGTTCTTTTTCTTTTGTTTTTTTAAGTTCAGGCGAAGCCTGAGATCGTTCGCTTTCCGCGTTCAGTCTCTTAACGGCTGCCTCGATCTCTCTGACCGAAAGTCCTCTCATATATATCTTATTTGCAAGAGGTACTATATCCTCGGGATTTTTAAGCGAAAGAAGAGTTCTCGCGTGTCCCGTGCTTATCCTTCCGTCCTTCAGCATACGGAGCACCTCATCCGGAAGCTCCAGCAGCCTCATCATATTAGTGATGGTAGGTCTGCTTTTTCCAACCTGAGAAGCAACCTGCTCCTGAGTAAGATCAAATCTTTCAATAAGATCTCTGTAGCCCAGAGCCTCTTCAAGGGGATTCAAATCCTGCCTTTGAACATTTTCTATTATTGCCACCTGCGCCGCCTTCAAATCGTTTCCATCGAATATAACAACAGGCATCTCGGAAAGACCCGCCATTTTTGAAGCTCGCCAGCGTCTTTCGCCGGCAATTATTTCATAAACTCCGGGCACTCCGGGGCTTTCTCTTACAATTATCGGCTGAAGAACTCCGTGCTCCGCTATCGAGTCTGCAAGCTGTCTGAGACTCTCTTCTTCAAAAGTCTTTCGCGGCTGATTTTTTCTCGGCTCTATCTCGGAAATGCGAAGAGTTGTTACGCTTCCGCGTTTTGTTTCGGTAATATTGTCGTCCAGCAGATCCATAAATCCTCTGCCCAGACCCATGTTTTTTCTTGCCATTTTTATACCTTTCGAATTAAATTCTCTCCATCAGCTCTTTTGCCACTTCCAGATATTCGCCGGAGCCCTTTGATACCTTATCGTGATAGTAGACCGGCATACCGAATCCCGGAGCCTCGGAAAGTCTGACATTTCTTGAAACCGTGGTTTTGAACAGCTTATCTGCATAGTGCTTTTTCAGCTCGGATATGACCTGCATTGAAAGAACAAGTCTTCCGTTATACATCGTGACAAGTATTCCGCAAACGAAAAGTGATGGGTTATATTTCTGTTTTATCTTTCCTATGGTTATCATCAATTGAGAGAGACCCTCAAGCGCGTAAAATTCGCACTGCATAGGAACTATAACTCCGTCTGATGCCACAAGAGCATTAAGAGTCAACATTCCAAGTGACGGCGGACAATCGATTATTATGTAATCATAATCGTCCTTTATCCCCGAAAGAGCTTCCTTCATGCTTGATTCGCCGTTCTCCACCTGAAAAAGATCAAGCTCACTTCCCGCAAGGCTTATATTTGCGGGAATGACTGAAAGATTTTTAAATTTTGTGTTTATAACCGCGTCTGCGGCAGCAACGCCGTCAAGCATTATTTCGGCTGTTGTATTTTTCAGCGACTTTTTAGCAACTCCAACGCCGCTGGTAGTGTTGCCCTGGGGATCAAGGTCAACGAGAAGAACCCGTTTTCCGAGAATTCCGAGAGAAGCGGCAACATTTACAGCCGAGGTTGTTTTTCCAACTCCGCCTTTTTGATTTGCAAATGTTATAATTTTTCCCATTTCAGTCCTCGATCATAAAATATTGATCCAAAAGTTATTATCTACTATTATAACACTTACTTTCTCTTTTTTCAAGAGCATTTACAATTATTAAATATTTATTTTAATTTAAACTGATTTTCCATAAAAATTACTTTTGCAAAAAAACTTTTCTGCTTTTATCGTCTTCAAAAAACATTTGTGTGGTAAATTTTCGCACCTTTTCCCGAAAAAATCCTTATTCCCCAACAAAGCCAAACATTTATATTCTTCTAAAGTCATTAAAATACATAAAATTTGCCCACAAAAAACGAGCGTATCGGCAGAAAAAATATGTTAAGATTATGCCACAGAAAAAAACGAAAGGAATTTAAACAAAATGACGAAAAATTATGATTATGCGGAATTAAATAATGAAAGCTGCAAGGAAATGATGGAATTGCTATCCGAATGTGAAAAAAAAGCGGCAGAAAAAAGCTATTTAAGCGAAACAGTCAAACCGGACGAGGTGGCTTACAACAGCGCATTCAAAGCAAGCAGGCATTTACAGAACGAATGGCGTCCCGATGCGCGTTTTCTTTCGAGAAGAGAGGTAAACAGAAGAAAAGCGGAGGACAGACAGCTTATAGAGGGCGCAAATATCGTCAATATAGATATCTGCCGCATACGTCCAAACCGATCTCAGCCAAGGGCTCATTTTGAATCGAACGCCACTATCCGTCTTGCCGATTCTATAAGAAGATACGGTATTCTCCAGCCGCTCACTGTGAGGATCATATATTTAGACGGCAATGAGGAGGAGGCAAGCTTTGAGATAGTTGCAGGCGAAAGAAGATTCAGAGCCGCGAAAATGCTTGGAATGAAAAGCGTTCCCTGCATCATAATCAGCGCGGATGACAAAAAATCGGCAGAGCTTGCACTGATTGAAAACCTTCTTCGGGAGGATCTTAATATTTTTGAAACAGCAAAAGCAATAAAAAAACTCATAGATAATTTCAAATTAACACAGGAGGAGGTTGCAAAGCGCCTTTCGATGAGTCAGTCTGCCATTGCAAACAAGCTCAGACTTCTGAGATATACACCGCAGGAAGAAAAAATAATTTTGGAAAGTCACCTCACAGAGAGACATGCGCGTGCACTTCTTAAGCTGATATCACCCGAGGACAGGATCTCGGCACTAAAGGTTATAATAGGGTCTCATATGAATGTAAATGCCACGGAAAATTATGTTGAAAAGCTTCTTGCCGCCGGCGAAGAAGCAGAATTTACACAGCTATCAAGCCGCAAAATCCCGATAATTAAGGATATCAGGCTTTTTTATAACAGTCTTGACAAAGCTCTTGACATAGTTAAATCAGCAGGGGTTGAGATCTCTTCAAGGAGACACGAGGACGATACAGGGGTTACTATTGAAATAAAAATACCTCATCCGAGAAAGGCATGCTGACGTTTCACGTGAAACACTGATGCTTTAAAAATAAATGTTTCATGTGAAACATAACAGAAAAAACCGCTTTAAAGCGGTTTTTTCTTTATTTGAGCGTACGCGCGCGGGTATTTATTTGGTGTTTCGCCAATCTTTCTTATAGTTATAAGCGTTCTTTCTGCATCTGTTGATTCACTTAATGTTTTATCTTTTAAAACCATTTTTTCTGTTTTTTCAATTTTACCGCCAAGCTTTGTAATTCCCGATTTTGCCGCCTTCAATTCATCCTCCGCAGTTCGGGATTTAAGAGCAATAAATCTTCCGCCAGGCTTGACAAAAGGCAAACAAAGCTCAGACAAAACAGGCAAAGAAGCAACAGCGCGGGCGCAAACCACATCAAAGCTTTCCCTTAACTTTAATTCGCTGCGGTAAGTGCCGCAAAGCTCCTCCGCTCTTCCGCTGATGGCAGACAAATTGGAAAGTCCTATTTTTTTTGCCGTTTCATTTACATAGGAGACCTTTTTTGCGGTGCTGTCTATCCCGATTATGGTAAGGTCGGGGCGTGCTATCGCGATCGGAAAGGAAGGAAATCCCCCGCCGCATCCAACATCGCAAACCTTCGAATTTTTTTCTATTCCGGCAGTAAGCATAATAAGTGAGTCGGCATAATGACGGGCAATAACGGCGTCAATGTCAGTGATAGCTGTGATGTTCATTTTTTCATTAGTTTCAAGCATTATCTCTGTCAAATAATAAAATTTTTCCAAAATTTCATCCTCTAAATAATTTTCAAGAGAATTTTCGGTAAAAATGCTCTTAACTTTGCTAAAAAATTCAGACTTTTCCTTCATATTATTATATACCCTAAATTTTTATCATTTTTTGTTTCAAATAAAATTCTGATAATCGGTCAAATGTATGTCTTTAACAATTCTATTTGAAAGTACGGAGGTCTATTTCAGACCCAAATAAATGAGAAGAACCGAAATATCCGCCGGGCTTACACCGCTTATTCTTGATGCCTGCCCAACAGTCATCGGTCTCTGCTTTTCAAGCTTTTGCCTTGCCTCTATGCGAAGCCCTTTAATTTTTGAGTAATCAAGATCGGCAGGAAGTATCTTTTCCTCAAGGGCCTGATGGCGGCGCACCTCTGCAAGCTGTTTTTTTATATAGCCTTCATACTTTATCGAAACTTCAACGGTTGTTTTTATCGCTCTCGGCAGACATTCTCTTTTTAGGTCTATTTCACCAAGAGCTTCATATGTAATCAAAGGACGGCGAAGAAGATCGGCAAGAGATACTCCGCTGCTCACGGGAGTCTCTCCTATTTTCTGAAGAAATTTGTTTGCATACGACGGAGAAAGATTTGTCTTTTCAAGTCTCTCTATCTCCTTTTCAATTATTGACTTTTTCTCCAAGAATTTTTTATATTTTTCTTCTGAAACAAGTCCGCACAGATATCCTGTTTCGGTGAGACGAAGATCTGCATTATCCTGTCTCAAAAGAAGGCGGTATTCAGAGCGCGAGGTCATCATACGGTATGGCTCATTTGTTCCTTTTGTAACAAGATCGTCAATCAGAGTTCCTATATAAGAACCGCTTCTGGGAAGTATCAGAGGCTCTTTCCCGCGGAGTCGAAGCGAGGCGTTAAGACCTGCAACAAGTCCCTGCGATGCCGCCTCTTCATAACCGGAGGTTCCGTTGAACTGACCTGCGCCGTATAGTCCCTCTATATTTTTAAATTCAAGGGTTGGATGAAGTCCGAGAGGATCGCAGCAATCATATTCAATGGCATAAGCATAGCGCATAACCTGTGCCTTTTCAAAGCCCGGAAGCGAGCGGATCATCTTCATCTGCACTTCTGTGGGCATGGATGTTGAAAATCCCTGAAGATACATTTCCTCTGTGTCCTCCCCCATAGGTTCAACAAAGAGCTGATGGCGTTCCTTGTCTGCAAATCTAACGATTTTATCCTCAATTGATGGGCAATAGCGCGGTCCTGTTCCGTGTATCTGACCGGAGTACATTGCACTCTTTTTTATATTATCCTTAATTATGTCGTGGGTTTCTTTTGCTGTGTAAACAATGTGGCAGGAGATTTGATCTATGTTTTCAAGCTCGGTCTCGCCAGTCAGCGAAGAATAAGGAATAATCGGTTCTTCACCCTTTTGCTCTTCAAGAACCGAGAAATCTATAGTGATCCTCTTTATACGGGCAGGTGTTCCCGTTTTAAATCTCATCAGCTTTATTCCGTGCTCGCTGAGCGACTCGGAAAGACCCTTTGAAGGAAGGAGACCGTCGGGCCCTGCCTCATAATTTGTGTGCCCGACAAAAATTCTGCTTTCGAGATAAGTTCCCGAACAGATAACAGCACATTTAACAGACCAAACATCTCCAAGTCTTGTTTTAAGACCCACTATTTTTTGTTTATTTTCTCCATTTTCAAAATTGACGTTTTCTGTTATGATCTCTGTTATTTCTGCCTGTATCAAACGGAGATTTTCGGTTTTTTCCAAGGTGTGCTTCATAAACGCACTGTATTTGCGTCTGTCTGCCTGAATACGCTTTGAATGAACAGCCGCACCCTTGCCGAGATTGAGCGTTCGGCTCTGAAGAGTTACTTTATCGGCCGCTCTTCCCATCTCTCCTCCAAGGGCATCTATTTCATAAACAAGATGTCCCTTTCCTGTACCTCCTATAGATGGATTGCAGGGCATATTTCCGACAGAATCAAGAGACATGGTGAAAAGGACGGTATCTATACCCGTTCGCGCGCAGGCAAGTGCCGCCTCTATGCCGGCATGACCCGCACCTATAACGGCAACCTGAGCTGTATTTTCATTTATTTCATTTTCAGCAGAATAGCTTTCTTTTTGAATTTGCGTCATTTTAAAACTCTTTCTTTGATCAAAAGACAAATATTGATTTATTTATCTTTATATTTTGAGCTTCCGATAGAATCGGCATAAGCCTTTGCCGCCATTTCTGTTTTATTTTCTCCGAAGCGATAATATATATTATTTTTTATATCCGACGGCAGATATTGCTGAACAAGATAATGATTTGGATATTCATGGGGATATTTATATCCCTTAAATAAAGGGCTCTGCAAATGAGGCGGACATTCAACTCCCATTCCTGCTTCAACATCGGCTTCGGCTGCCGCAAGAGCCATATATGCAGAGTTTGATTTTGGCGCGGTTGCAAGCATGAGGGCAGCATTTATAAGAGGTATCTTTGCCTCGGGAAAACCAAGCTCTATTGCGGACTCACAGCAGGCTCTGGTTATCACTGCCGCCATGGGATATGCAAGACCGACATCCTCACTTGCAATGACCTGAAGTCTGCGGCAAAGCGAAAGAAGCTCACCCGCTTTAACAAGCTTTGCAACATAAAAAGCGGTTGCATCGGGGTCGGAGCCTCTTATGGATTTCTGCAGACATGAAAGCAGATCATAATGGGTGTCATCATTAAAGCTTCCGTTTATGGGACTGAAGGAATCTATAGTCTCCTTATCCACATTTTTTTCCGCCGCATAAAAGGAATTTTCAAGGACAACTATTGCGTGTCTGACATCACCCTGAGTTATTTTAGCAATATATCTCAATGTATCATCGGTGACAGTTTTGTTTTCTTTTTCATTAAGATATTCAAAAGCTCTTCTGAGAGCCGGAACACATTCCTCTGCATTCACACTCTTAAACTCAAAAAGAGAGGAGCGGGAGATTATGGCGTTATAAACATAAAAATAAGGGTTTTCGGTCGTTGAAGCTATAAGAGTTATTCTTCCGTCCTCAATATATTCAAGAAGTGACTGCTGCTGCTTACGGTTGAAATACTGAATCTCATCAAGATAAAGCAGTATGCCTCCGCTTCCGAAAATGTTATTAGTCTGATTTGCTATATCCTTAACATCCTGAAGTGTTGCCGTTGTTGCATTGAGACGGTGAAAAACCATGCCGCTTTTCTCGGCAATTATGGATGCTGCGGTGGTTTTTCCGGTGCCGGGAGGGCCGAAAAATATCATATTGTTTATGCGTCCGCTCTCAACCATTTTTCTCACAACGCCTTTTTCTCCGAAAAGATGCTTTTGACCGACTATCTCGTCAAAGGTTTTCGGACGGAGCAGATCGGCAAGCTGTGTATTTCTCATTTTTACCTCCCCGACAAATTTTATCAGTGTTATTATAACAAAAATCGGGCAGGATGTAAATACAAAGATAAAAATTTTATTCATAAAATATCTCCCTATCCGCATATTTATCTTAATTTGAGAAAAAAACCTTTCACATGACGAAAAAATGCGTTTTTAAGACTTGCAATATATATAATAATATGTTATAATAATATATATTATATTATTATTTACGGAAAAATAAAAGCTCTATTAAGGAGACTGTGATGTTTACAACCGAAGATATAAAAAATATTTGGAAAGAGGTCAGAGCTTCTTTCACCGAAAACTTTAAATTTGCACCTTCAACCGTGGATCTCTGGTTTGGAAATCTTGAGGTGGAGAACTATGATAACGGAAAAATAGTTCTTTTGAGCGACTCGAAATATAAAACAGGATTTATAAATGAAAAATATCTGAGCACTATCTCTGAAGGCTTTGAAGCCTATATCGGTTTTCTGCCGGAGATAGAGGTATATTTCAAGGAAAGTGAAAAAAGCGATGCAGAAAACGCAAAAGAAGAAGATAAAATAAAAACAACAAAAGATCTTTCTTTAAAAGGCGGCATGCCTACCCTCAATTTTGAATATACCTTTGAAAGCTTCATCGAAGGAAGCTCAAATACCTTTGCAAGAGCTGCATGCTGGGCTGTTGCTCAGAATGTTGCGGATGCAGAAGAGGGCAGCACTGCTTCTCAGTATAACCCTCTGTTTCTCTATGGCCCCAGCGGCATCGGAAAAACTCATCTTATGTATGCTATCACAAATAAGATACGCAAGGAAAAGCCGGATGCAACTATCGTTTACATAAAGGGAGAGGATTTCACAAACCAGCTGATAGACAGCCTTTCAAGGCAGGCAATGCCTCTCTTCCGCGAAAAATACCGTATGTGCGACATTTTAATGATAGACGATATTCAATTCATTGCGAGCAAGGTTGCAACGCAGGAAGAATTTTTTCACACCTTTAATGCCCTTTATGAAAGCGAGAAGCAAATAATAATGACCTCAGACAGACCTCCAAGGGAGATACCCGATCTTGAAAAGAGGCTTGTTTCGAGATTTGAGATGGGTCTTTTGGCAGATATTCAGCCGCCGGATCTTGAACTTCGCATAGCTATCATAAAGAAAAAAGCCGAGCAGGGCAAGGTCGTTATTCCGGATGAGGTGCTCACATTCCTTGCCGAGAACCTGCGTTCAAACATAAGGCAGATAGAAGGAGCTATAAAGAAGCTAAGTGCCCTCAGCTTTCTTTCCGGAAAGAAAATCACCATTGAGCTTGCGAAAAATCTTCTTCATGAGCTTCTCGGCGGTGCCGAGCCTGTCAGCGTAACTGTGGATAAGATATTCCTTTCTGTATATAAAAAATACGGATTCAAAAAGGATGAGCTTACCGGCACAAAAAGAACAAAGGAGCTTGCAGCCGCGAGACATATTTCGGTATACTTGATAAGGCAGATAACAGAGATGTCACTTCCTAATATAGGAAAAATATTCAATCGGGATCACTCAACAATTATGGCATCCATAGAAAATGTTGAAAATAAGATGATTAAGGATAATATGTTTTCTATCGAGATATCCGAGCTTATGAAGGAAGTTGAAAATATGGGAAACTGACCCGGAAGCAAAAAATGATTTTTTAACATACATTATTTGATATTTCAATATTTTTTCAACAGAATAAAAAAAGTTTTCAACAGCCTTGTTTATAATTTTCTTAACATGTGGAAAAGTATGTTTAAACAGTTATGAATAAATCTCAATAATATCAAATAAAATATAGCTTTAATTTTGTTTATAATTTTTTAAACAAGTAAAAAAATATTTTCAAGAAAAATTTTTTTTCAACAGTTTTTTTAACAATAAAAATTTATTTATCAACATATTCCACATTTTTTCAGATACATTTTTTTCAACAGGAATACGTTTTTTTCCTAAAAAAGCAAAAGAAATAAGCAGAAAAATAAATTTTAGTTTTTTCCCACATTTAAACAGCTGATTTTCACTATGTTACAACAGCTGATCTTAACAGAGGCAGAAGCTTTATGGAAATACCGAAAACGGCTTAAATAATGTATTTAAGAGGCAAAAAAAGAATTTTTCCACACTTTCCACATTGCATAATATTATTACTTCTGTTCTATTCTTTCTTTTCTATTCTGTTCTTTCTCTTTAAGAGAGCGCGAAAATTTATCAAATTCACGGAGGAAATATATATGAAAATTATTTTTGAAAGATCAAAAGCATCAAGCGTTATAGCTCCCCTTATGGCAACTGCCGGAAACCGTTCGACTCTCCAGGCTATCGAGGGAATACTGATAGAGGCGAAAGCTCCCGATACAGTTATACTCACCACATACGATCTTGAAAAGGGAATGAGAACTACTGTTGAGGCGGAAGTAATAGAAGAAGGATATTTTGTTGTAAACGCGCAGAAATTCAATCAGGCACTTCATGTTATGGAGAGCGATAAAATAACTCTTACGGTTGATGAAAAATTCAGAGCAACACTCACAAGCGGAAGAGCCACGATCAGCATGAATGCCCTTGAAGGCGAGGATTTTCCCGCTGTGCCTTCGCTTAAGAGCGAGATGGGATTCTTTATAGGTCAGCAGGTCTTTCGCAAAATGCTGGCAAAAACGAGCTATGCTATGGCAACTGCCGATCAGAGACAGGTGCTTAACGGATGCTTTGTGCACGTTGATGATGATTCACTTTCAATTGTTGCCTGTGACGGTCACAAGCTGGCAACCTGTAAGAGAAAGGCAGATATAAAAAAGGGTAACGAAAACGACAGATATATAAGCTATTCCTTTATTCTTCCGGTTAAGACGGTTTCAGAGCTTTATAAGCTTCTTTCGGATGATGAGGAGGCTATAACGAGAATATATCTCATGAGAAAGCATATCGTTTTTGAAATCGGTGATATAATATTCTTCTCCAGACTAATTGAGGGAGAATATATAGATTATGAAAGAATTATAATAAACAGCCACAAGATAACTCTTGAAGCTGATAAAGAGGAGCTGATGTCGGCTCTTGAGCGTGCGGCTCTTATCACAGAGGAAAAAATTGCAGGCAGCGTTCGTTCTCATGTCAAGCTGAATGTAACAGAAGAATATATGGAGATATCTGCTGTTTCAACAAACGGAAGCTCCTATGATGAGGTAAAGATATCTCATAATGGAGAAAATGTTATTATTGCCTTCAATAACAGATATCTGATGGATACTCTCCGTTCCTGCGATACGGAAAAGGTAAGATTTTCTATTTCATCTCCTCTTATCGGTATGAATATAGAGCCTGTTGATGAGGATGATGGAATCGAAGAGCTTTATATGATACAGCCCATTAGAATGAAGGAATGATAATTTGCTTTTAAATAAAATCTTTATCTTAAAAGATTTTTGTGAGGTTTTTCTATGATCTGCAAATATATAAAACTTAAAAATTACAGAAACATAGAAGAAACCGAGGTTTTCTTTGAAGACGGTGTAAATATTCTTATCGGAGACAATGCCCAGGGGAAAACCAATCTGCTTGAAGGAATATATACCTTTGCCCTGGGAAAAAGCTTCAGAGGAGCAAAGGAAGCAGATGTTATAAAATTCGGAGAAAATGAAGCCCTTGCGGAAATAGGCTTCAAAACTGCGGCGAGAAGCGATATTCAAACTCTCTATATGAGGCTTATGAAGGGCAGAAGAAGGAATGTTTCTCTTAACGGAGTCAGAATAGAGAGACTTTCCGAGATGATAGGAAGCTTCAGGGCGGTTCTCTTCTGCCCTGAGCATCTGTCTCTCATAAAAGAAGGTCCTTCAATGCGCCGAAATTATCTCGATGTTGCTATTTCTCAATTTCGTCCGGTATATCTCAGAGCCTTGCAGAGATATCATGCCATTCTCGAGCAGAGAAATAAGCTGATAAAAAATGCGGAGGAAGACAGAAAAACTCTTGATTCAACTATTTCTCTTTGGTCAGAGCAGCTTGCTCATGAGGCGGCGATCATAAGCGGCTTCAGATGTAAATATGTAAAAAAAGTCGGTGAAGCGGTTGCAAATTACTTTGCGGATATGACCGGAATGAGCGAGCAGGTGGAGATGCAATATATTGGTTCTTCAAAGCAGTCGGAGGAGGAATACCGCGATACAGAGGCTGTTGAAAAAAGATATTTTGAGCTTTTGACAAATAATATAGACCGCGAGATCGGAGCGGGCTCAACACTTTGGGGAATACATAAGGATGATATTGAGATACTTTTAAACGGAAAAAGTGCGAGAATGTTCGGTTCGCAGGGTCAGCAGAGATCTCTTGCGCTGGCTATGAAGCTCTCTGAGGGAGATATCTGTTTTTCAGAGACAGGAGACAGACCTGTTCTGCTGCTTGATGATGTGCTGAGCGAGCTTGACGAAAAAAGAAGAAAATTTCTTCTTTCAAATGTGAAGGACAGGCAGGTTATAATAACCACCTGTGAAAAAATTGACTTTGGAGATTCTAAAAAAATAAACGTCAGCGGCGGAATTTACAGTGAGTATTAAAAAGTATTATTTTGCAGGCGGGTAAAAATATGTATCTACATGTTGGGAACAACAGAAATATAAGAGAAAAAAATATTATTGGCATTTTTGATACAGACAATGCCAGTATGTCTGCCGAAACGAGAAAATATCTTGTGGATGCCGAAAAAGAGGGTATGCTTGATGCGGCTTCAAATGAGCTTCCCAAATCCTTTATAGTATATTCTGACACCGAAAGTGATTTTGCCGACAGAGGTAAATTTAAAATATGCTTCTCTCAGCTTTCATCCGCCGTGCTTGTTGGCAGAATCAAAAATTATTATGAGTAATTTAATAGTTAAAACAGAGAAAATAAAATTTTACATTATATAAAAAACGCAATATACAAACTGAAAGGACAAACAAATGCAAAACAACGAAAATCACGTTTATGACGAAAGCCAAATACAGGTGCTTGAAGGCCTTGAAGCGGTCAGAATACGTCCCGGTATGTACATTGGCTCCACCTCGGAGAGAGGACTTCATCATCTCGTTTATGAGATAGTGGATAACTCCATCGATGAGGCACTTGCGGGTCACTGCTCACGCATAGAGGTGACTATTCACAAGGATAATTCCGTTTCGGTGCGTGACAACGGACGAGGTATCCCCTCTAATATCCACCCGAAGATGGGTATTCCTACCCTTGAGGTGGTATATACCGTGCTCCATGCAGGAGGTAAATTCGGCGGGGACGGATATAAATTTTCCGGCGGTCTTCACGGCGTTGGTGCATCGGTAGTTAACGCTCTTTCAGAGTGGGTAGAGGTTGATAACTGCTATGACGGCAAGAGATATACCGAGCGTTTCGAGCGCGGTGTTGTAACAAGACCCTTTAAATGTGAGGGAGAAACAGATGATCACGGTCTTTATGTACGCTTCAAGCCGGATGCGGAGATATTCACCGAAACCACCGTTTTCAGCTATGATATTCTGCTTAACAGACTCCGCGAGCAGGCGTTCCTTAACGGCGGAACAAATATAGTTCTCCGTGACGAGCGCGGCGAAGAGCTCCGCGAGGATGACCTGATGTATGAGGGCGGTATAGTTTCCTTCGTTGAATATCTCAATTCACAGAAAACAGACGATGCCATCCATCCTCAAGTAATTTATATGAAGGCGGAAAAGGATAACTTCGTTGCCGAGGTCGCAATGCAGTACAGCACCTCATATTATGAGACTGTTATTTCTTTTGCAAATAATATACACACAATTGAGGGCGGTACTCATGATGTCGGCTTCAAGACCGCTATAACAAAGGTACTTAACGATTACGGCAGAGCAAAAAATCTGCTTAAAAACGACGATAAAAATCTTTCGGGCGATGATGTAAGAGAAGGTCTTACAGCGATCATCTCCGTCAAGCTTACAGACGCGCAGTTTGAGGGTCAGACAAAGGGCAAGCTTGGAAACAGCGAAATGAGACCCTTCGTTTACAGCATGGTTACCTCAAAGCTTGCAGAATTTCTTGAGGAAAATCCTGCGGCAGGCAAGGCTATCATCGAAAAGGCTGTTGAAGCAACAAGAGCGAGAGAGGCGGCAAGAAAGGCAAGAGAAGCAACAAGGCGAAAGGGCTTCCTTGAAAGCGGCTCAATGCCCGGTAAGCTTGCTGACTGTCAGGAGAGAAACGCCGCCCTCACAGAGCTTTATCTGGTAGAGGGAGACTCTGCGGGAGGCAGTGCCAAGAGCGGACGCGACAGCCGTTTTCAGGCTATCCTGCCTCTTCGCGGTAAGGTACTTAATGTTGAAAAGAGCCGCGAAGCCAGCGTTTATACCAATCAGTCACTAACTCCTATCATTCAGGCTCTCGGATGCGGAATCGGCAGAGAGAATTTTGATATAAATAAGCTTCGTTATGGCAAGATCATCATCATGGCGGATGCGGACGTTGACGGATCTCATATAAGAATACTTCTTCTTACATTCTTCTATCGCCATATGAGACAGCTTATCGAGGACGGACATATTTATTTTGCTCAGCCGCCTCTTTATAAGGTTTGGAAGGGTAAGCAGGTTAGATATGCCTTCAGCGATGAGGAAAGAGATAGGTATATTTCAGAGCTTGGAGGAAATGCCGATACCAGCCGCTATAAGGGTCTTGGTGAGATGAACCCCGACCAGCTATGGGAAACCACAATGGATCCCACAACAAGAACCATCCTTCGTGCAACCCTTGAGGATGCAATTGCTTGTGATAATATGTTCTCTGTACTCATGGGAGATAAGGTTGAACCCAGAAGAATCTTCATTCAGGAAAACGCAAAGTATGCAGAAAATCTGGATGTTTGATATTTGAAACCGTTTATTATACCCCGCTCAACTGCGTTTTCGCGCTTTTGAGGTAAACCTCAAAAGTTCGACTTCGCTCAGGGTGACAATAGTGGTGAATAAACTTTAATTTATTTTTGTCATAAATATATAACTGTCACCCTGAGCGAAGCGTAAACAACCAAAGGTTGTTGAGCGTAGTCGAACCCGTAGGGCGGTGCTTTGCACCGGGGTATAGCAAAAATATGCTTGATTGGTAAAAGCAATGTATTATTATGTCTATATATTAACAAGTGAATCAAATAAAATGATGTACATTGGCATTACAAATGATCTTAAAAGAAGACTCTATGAGCATTTGACAGAAATAAATGAAGGCTATACTAAAAAATTTCATGTTCATAAGCTGGTTTACTATGAAAAATATGGTGAATCTTATTATGCAATTGAGAGAGAAAAACAGTTAAAAAAATGGTCAAGAAAAAAGAAAGATTTTCTTGTTGAAACAAAAAATCCCCAATGGGAAGATATCGGAAAGAAATATTTTCCCGAACTTTACAACATAATAAAAAATTAAACCTTTAAGTCAAAAGAAAGGCGTAAAAGAAAGTGGCAAAGAAAAGCGATTATACAGAACAGGACATACTTTTCGAGGATCAAAAGATAGTTGATATCGATATCGAAAAGGAAGTCAAAAAATCATTTATCGAATATTCAATGAGCGTTATCACCAGCCGTGCGCTGCCGGATGCTAGAGACGGAATGAAGCCCGGTCAGAGAAGAATCATGTATGCTATGTATGAGGACAATCTGACACATGATAAGCCCTTCCGTAAGTCTGCTACCACCGTCGGTAACGTGCTCGGACGCTACCATCCTCACGGTGACGCTGCCGTTTACGGCACAATGGTTCGTCTTGCACAGGATTTTTCACTTCGTTATACACTGATCGAGGGTCAGGGTAACTTCGGTTCAATTGACGGTGACGGCGCGGCCGCTTACCGTTATACCGAGGCAAGAATGAGCCGAATTGCCGACTATATGATGAAGGATATCGAAAAGGATGTTGTGGATTTCGTCCCCAACTTCGATAATAAGCTGAAGGAGCCTACCGTTCTGCCAAGTAAATTTCCGAATCTGCTGGTAAACGGTTCTATCGGTATCGCTGTCGGTATGGCTACATACATTCCTCCCCATAACCTCACCGAGGTAATTGAGGCAACAGAATACCGCATGGATCACCCCGACTGCACTCTTGAAGAGATGATGCAGTTCATTAAGGGTCCCGATTTTCCGACGGCGGCAACTATTTACGGTACTCGCGGCATAATCGACGCTTACCGCACAGGTAAAGGACGCGTTATGGTTCGCGCGAAGGCGGAGATAGAGGACGATAAGCATCGGATTATCTTCACAGAGATACCCTATCAGGTAAATAAGAGCCAGCTTTGCGAGAATATCGCAAATCTTGTTAAGGATAAGAGAATCGAAGGAATTACCGATATCCGTGACGAATCCGGCAGAGACGGTATGAGGATCGTTATCGAATACCGCCGCGATGCAAACGGACAGGTCATTCTCAATCAGCTCTATAAATATACCCAGCTTGAGGACACCTGCGCTATCAATATGCTTGCGCTTGTTGACGGCGAGCCGAAGGTGCTCCCCCTTGCGGATATTCTTGATATTTATATAAGGCATCAGGAAAATGTTATAACCCGCCGTACCGCTTTTGAGCTTAAAAAAGCGGAAAACCGTGCTCACATTCTTGAAGGCTATAAGATCGCCATAGATAATATAGATGAAGTTGTTGAGATAATGAAGACATCCTCCTCTATAGGCGATGCAAAATCCCGACTGATGGAGCGCTTCGGTCTTTCTGATGCACAGTCTCAGGCTATTGTAGACATGACTCTCGGTAAGCTCACAGGCCTTGAAAGGCAGAAGGTTGAGGATGAGCTTACAAAGCTCTACGCTCTTATCGCAGATCTTAAGGATATCCTTTCAAACAGAGAAAGAGTTATGGATATCATAAAGAAGGAAATGAACGAGATCAAGGATAAGTTTGGTGACGAGAGACTGACGGAGATCGTTGAAGCCGAAGAGGAGATCGACCTTGAGGATCTTATCGAGCGTCATACCTGCGTTATCACAATGACAAACAGCGGATATATTAAGCGTCAGCATGTTTCCGAATATGCGGCGCAGAACAGAGGCGGCGTTGGTAAGATAGGCATGACAACAAAGGAAGACGACTTCATCGATAAGGTGACAGTTATGAATTCTCATTCCTATCTAATGCTCTTCACAAACACAGGACGTGTTTATACCGTTAAGGCATATCGCATCCCCGA
This sequence comes from Eubacteriales bacterium, assembly GCA_045595425.1. Classification (GTDB taxonomy): domain Bacteria; phylum Bacillota; class Clostridia; order Oscillospirales; family CAG-272; genus SIG710. Next base: position 2,109 of record JAZOAL010000169.1, on the reverse strand, counting down.
GGCTTCGAGAACGGCAAAGGGAACAAATGTTGTCAACATTCTCGATCTGCGTGAGGGCGAGAAGATCACAGCCGTTATCGGCATAACCGACTTTGTTGACGGCGAGTATCTCACGATGGTAACAAAGAACGGCGTTATCAAGAAAACTCTGCTTACCGACTTCGAATATCAGCGCAAGGGCGGTAAGATTGCTCTCGGTCTTGACGAGGGAGACGAGCTTGTTTCGGTTCTCCATACAAACGGTCATAATGATGTGATCATCGCTTCCCATGAGGGTCATACCGTTCGCTTCAGCGAAGAGAATGTCCGTGCAATGGGACGTCCTGCACGCGGTGTAAGAGGTATGAGTCTGCGCGAGGGTGACTATATCAAGGGCGTTGCCGTTGTGGAGGAGGGAAAGACCCTGCTCACCATCACCGAAAAGGGTAAGGGCAAGAGAACTGCGTTCACAGATTTCAGAAACATGAAGAACCGCGGCGGCGCAGGCTATATGTGCCATAATATCACCGAGGAAACGGGACTTATCGCAGGAATAGCGGCAGTTGGCGAGGATGACGACATCATGCTCATCACCGATCAGGGTACTATCATCCGCACCGGAGTTGCTTCTATCAATACCTATTCCCGTACTGCAGCCGGTGTAAGAGTAATGAACGTAGATTCCGATGCCATCATCGCCAATATTGTCCGCATTGCTCCCGAAAGCGAGATAATAAGGGAAGAGGAAGTAAGTGAAAATTAAATGGGCGGCGCTTTTACGCTCAAGGATAAAGGTCGGAGGATAAAATGTCCGCAATATTAAAAGAAAAAAGGACGGTTTTTATTGCATTTCTGCTTCTTTGCAGTTTTCTGTTCTCTTTTACCTCCTGTTCAATCCCCCCTCCGGAGCTTGAAACGGTAAAGGATGAATACATTTCTCTTATAGAAGCTTCTGTTGAAATAAACGATTTTATTTTCGGTGAAGGACTTCCGGTTTATGACCGCGAGGGAACCGAAGAGGAAAAACAACTTTATCTGAATCTGGCGGGTGTGCTTGATAATTATGAATATGTCAGAGAGGACAGCAAATTTCTCACTATTGAGTCGATGAAGATAGCTGCTGAGCTGGTATATACGCCGGAATATCTGAAATCGGCATATCTTATGGCTTTTGACGGCTATGCCGATGAGGTTGCAGGTGTTTCGGCGGCAAGATATCTCGAATGGGATAATTGGCTTTATAAAAGCATGCTTTATGAGCCTCTTATTGAGGGGACGAGAACATATAATTATGATACAATGAAGATTGTAAAGCCTTCGAATGGCGAATATGTTAATGTCAGCATAGAAAGCGAGCTTGATGGAGTTAAAACCACATTAACCTTAGCTTTCTCTCTCACCGAAAACGGCTGGAGACTGGATACCCCGACATATTAAAAACTGTCTTGAAAAAAGAATAAAAATCCCGTCAAAATCAGAAACTTTCACCTGATTTTGACGGGATTTTCTATTTTGACACCTCCATATATATCAGAGAGTGTCAATTATAATAAATTTGGATTGAGTCTTTTTTGATTCAGCTTAATTCTTTAGATTTGAACATTGCATGAACCTCTTCTGCCGAGAGGGTATCGGGTTTTGCCATAAATTCATCCGCCTTACCGCAGTTTATGAGGGTATGCGTATCGGACCATGTGAGAATATAGGTCAGTTTCATGCCTTTTTCATACATTTTCTGTATATCTTCCCAAGTCTGAATACTGTTGAGCTTTCCGCCGGAGCCGTATTCGGTCAGTGCTACCGGCATACCGTAGTCCATCATGCGCAGATATGCGCCCTCATCGCTTCCGATCTCAAATCCGCCGGATGTGTACCAGTCGAGACCGGTCATGTCAACATATTCATATCCCGGATAGCAATATTCAACATCAATATAGTTTCCCGTATCATTATTGGGCGCATATACCCATATAAGGTTATTTAGTCCCAGCTCTTCAACATAATATTTATAGACATATTTCCACATTTCATGAAAGATTTCGGCATCAACAGTGTATCCGTTTTGCTTAACGCACCACCAGAAAGTACCGTCCAAGTTCATAAGTCGGAGGCCAAGCGGTCTTAGGAAGA
>JAZOAL010000168.1:0-3774 GCA_045595425.1 Eubacteriales bacterium | reverse complement strand
CCATAAAAAGCCATCCGCCGAACCAATTAAGGGTTCCTGCAGGCAGGAACAGTAATAGTCCAACAAGAATGACGCCCAAAAGGAATTTTGTAATTGCTGAAAAGAAAAGTTTTACGGTCATTTTATCACCTCATACCACATTATCAAACTTCCTTTTCAAAGATCAAATCAATTTCCTCGATATGTCCCGTTGCGCGCTGGGCGGTTGGGATAAAGCCCACGTATCTCCATCCCGCCTCGGCTCTTTTGTCGATTATTGAACGGAAATCATCGGTTTTGTAGAGATGTCCAACGCCGAAGCCGAAGGATTCAAAATAGCAGCTCACTGTTTCATATTCGTATTTGTACATAGATTTCTCCCTTTTTATTGTAGAACAATTCAATCATAACAAGTCAATACTTTTTTTATAAGATAAATAACTTCTTCCAGCCCTTCTTATTGCTTCCGGTTTCATAGCTAACCGAAGGGGTATTCGGATATTCGCTCTCATTTTTTTGATGTTTGAGAGCCCACGCTCTCGGTGCTACGTAGAGTAACGATTCAAATTCCATTCCCCACATTTCAGGACACTCGCCGAGTAAAGCTCTCCTGTAATAAGCCTCGCCATTGATCAATGCAACACATCTTGAATACAAAAATTCGTCTTCGCTGAAATACCCCTCTGAATTCTTGTTTTGCTTTGCAAGTTTTCTTGTATCAAGAGCATACAGCAATTCAGACATTTGATTCTCAAACCCGAATATCTCCGAATCCTCTTTTGATGAAAGGAACTCAATCACTGGCTGAAGAACAAGCTCGTCGTTACCTTCGTGATCCCAATCGCAAAGCTCCATAGTCTTCCAAAAAAATTCATATTTGTCCATAATCACTTTCTCCCTTCCCATTCATTCAAAAATTCCGCGATGAAGGCTTTCATATACTCATCTCTTTCCTTTGCGATCTGCTTCGCCGTGTCGGTATTCATCATATCGGTGAGCTTGAAAAGCTTTTCGTAAAAATGATTCACCGTCGTGGAGTTGCTCTTGATGTATTCATCCTTGCTCATATTCGGATTCGGAGCTATATCGGGATGATACATCAACCTGTTATGATTTCCGCCGTAAGCAAAGGCGGGGGCGATTCCGATCGCGCCGATGGCGTCGAGCCTGTCGGCGTCCTGAACGCATTTGCCCTCCAAAGTCGAAGGTACGACCGAATCACTTCCGACAAATGAAACCTCACTTATGATACGACATATCTCGCAAATAACACTTTCCTCAACTCCGTTTTCCGCCAAAAAACTGCGCGCATTCTTCTGCTCCGCATAAGTTTCGGGCGAGAGCTTTCGGTCGTCAACGTCGTGCAGGAGTGCCGCAAGCTGCACGGTTTCTACATCCGCGCACTCCTCCTCGGCGATCCGCGTCGCCGTCCGAAAGACACGCAAGGTGTGAAACCAATCGTGCCCGCTGTATTCATTTTCAAACTTTTCTTTGACATACGCCGTCGCGCGGGCGATTATTTCTTTATTCATAAGTCACCTTAATCCTCCGGCGCAATGAAAGCCAATCTGCAATTATGGCACACTTTATCGGCGCAGGTATTATCGATTTTGTCAAAATCCCCGCCGCATTTCGGGCAGACTTCCAAGCGTTGATTATTCTTTTCATAATCATACCACCCGCCGATCGGATTGGTCAGCAAATAATATACGGGCTTGCCAACACGCTTTTCAAGCTCGGCGCGTATCTCCATTCCGCGACGGTTAAGCTCCGATTTGTGGTCAACGAGCTGTCTTTTGGTAAATCTGTCGGAAAGGCTGTCCATCCACAGAGTATCAACCGCCTTATACATTCTCTGGAAATTCAGAATCGAATAATGCTCTTCTTCCCCGTAGAGGTAAGGCATTCTCGTCAGCGGGATCTCGTTTCCACAGTCTCCGCAGATAACGGGACTTGAAGACAGATCGGGATAGATCGCGAAAATATAGTAACTGTGCTCGGTGCAGTGGCAGCAATCGCTTGCCAAAGCATCGTCGCCCACGATCTCGGTTTTTATCTCAAAATCTGCGAGCTCTTTACGGATATACTGATTATAATATTTAGCGTCAAGCGAGTCATCATCTGTGGTGTTCACCGTCGCAATAAAAATTGGCGAGTGATCCTCAATGATCCAGTCAATGATCTGACCGTTTTTATAGAGCATAGCCAATATTTCGTCGATCCTGTCGGGTATATTATCCAAGCCGTCAACAATCGGCTTGAACGTAATTCTTGCTATCTTATACATATCGTACCTCCGAGCGGTCGTTCAAATAGATTATACCACAAAACCGACCGATTGTAAATAGCCAAAACAAAAAGCCCTGCATAGCAGAGCTTTTTGTATATTGCAAGAAATAAGGGATTATCTCTTGGAGTTTTAACAACGCCGTTTGATATCGTAAACATCGTAAGTATCGTTGCACCAAATTCGAACCAACATTCAACGCCTATTCGGATCGACAAATTTGAAGTTACTGATAAGATTACTCATAGATATTTTCATAATCAGGCAGGGCTTTCCACTCTTCTGTTGATTCAAGCATATCACTTATAGCGTCGCAGGTGTCAAGAAATAGCTGTCCCTTTTCGTCCTCCGAAACAAAACGAAGTGAAATATGTTCAGCCTTAATTGTTTTTGTTTCACCATTCATACGTACTGTTAAAATCAGTGTCGCATCGGGGGCGGACGGACCGTTTTGAGGGTCATATATATCAGGGTAGGAATTCACATCCAAAGACGTAAGCAAATTGTATATAGCTTCTTTATCCTCTTTAGTAAGTTTGTAATATGTCACATAATCTTCCGGATTGGTCGCATCGGTGGTTTTTACCAATTTACCTGTTTGACTGTCGTATGAACTAATGCCATAAACTCCCCAAGTAAGAGAAAAAGAAAATTCTTCGTGAATACTATCAGCAACTTCTTGTGTATTGCACCCTGCCATAGAAAGCACACAAATCAATGCTAACGCTATTGCTATCAATTTTTTCATACAACCATTCTCCTTCGTCAAATTCAAGTTATTTATCAGTTGTATTATACCATAGTTTTTACCAGAAGTAAATAGGGGTAAATGTCTCTTAGAGCTTTAACAACGCCATTTGATATCGTGAATATAGTCGCATAAAGTGTTGCACCAAATTTGCACCAAAATCATATCAATATTCAACGTTGTTCTGCTTGACAAATTGGAGTTTGTCTCTATATTAGTCCTCCGTCATTATTCTCCAAAACATCTTTTCGGCAATTACATAGGTACTGTATTCCCCGTTAGTGGAAATCGTTTTTTCTTCCGTATAATTTATGGGATCAAATCCATCCCAATGCGCCCATACTATCAGCTTGTCATCACGAGTTTTACCAAGCAGGTCGCTATGAAAATTCAAATATGCACCATAAATATCGTGGAAATAATTATCCTCCCAGCCAACAATATTACATTTTCTTACTCCTGTAAAACGCAGTTCAATAGGTTTATTACACTGACTATGTAATATCATTTCAATGCTATGCTCAAGCAATCCGCCATTTGCCATAGCACCCTTATCATCAACAAAAAAGCCGCTATTATAGTTTATTGATACTATACAGCTATCGTGAAAGCCGCAATATTCTTCCATCAAATTTTCGATATCATTTTCATTTTTTATTTCATTCCACATATAATACCCAAACTCCTTCCTTTATTCCCACGAGGGTTCTTCTTCAAATTCAAGTTCATCAATTAGTTTGATTATATCATAAAGACGCCA
>JAZOAL010000167.1:0-20069 GCA_045595425.1 Eubacteriales bacterium | reverse complement strand
TGACTCTCAGAGCGGCGTTGCTAACTGCTATGTCAGAAAGCCCGGAAGCAGCTCCTATGTGGCTTACACTTCGGGTACACAGCTTACCGCAGAAGGCACGTATTATTTCTACTGCACCGATAAGTCGGGCAACACAAGCTCCACCGTTTCTATCATTCTTGACAGAACGGCTCCCACGGGTACTCTTTACGGCGGTACTGCAACCAAGACAAGCGGCTCTTACACCAATGCAAGCTATGTCAAGTACACCGCAACGGATAGCACCTCGGGTATTAACGCACTCTATGTGAAAATGCCGGGTAGCTCCTACTACACGGCATATTCAAGCGGCACTCAGCTCGCTACCGAAGGCACTTACTCCTTCTATGCGACTGACAAAGCGGGTAATCAGTCCTCCGTGGTAACGATTACTCTTGACACCACCAAGCCTACGGGCGTACTCTACGGCGGAACTTCGGTTATCTCGTCGGGCGACTCCACCAATGCAAGCTATGTTAAGTTCGTTCCGAGCGACAATATCGGTCTTGCAAATATCTATGTGAAGAAGCCTAACACCACCACCTATGCTGCGTACACTTCGGGTACACAGTTGACCGCAGAAGGCACTTACACCTTCTATGCAACCGACAAGGCGGGTAACACCTCGGCATACTACACCGTAAAGGTTGACCGTCAGATCCCTTCGGCTCAGCTCTATGTGGACGGCAAGGCAATCAGCAGCGGCTCTTATACCAATGGCGAGTATATCAAGTTCGTCTGCGGTGAGGATTGCTATGTCAAGACTCCCGATAGCTCCACCTTTACCGCTTATGTTTCGGGAACAGAGTTCTCCAAGGCGGGCAAGTACACCTTCTACGGACTTGACGATGCAGGCAACTCCACGGGCAATTACACCGTAATCATCGACAGAACTCAGAAAAAGGCAACCCTTTCGGGTGTGTCGGGCGGTAAGACAAACGGCGACGTGAAGATCACTTGGTCTAACGGTGATGCTAACCTCTACGCACCCGTTAAGAGCGTAACCGTCAACGGCAAATCCGTGACTAACGGCAAGCTCATTTCCACCATTGATACGGGCGTTTACAAGGTTGTTGTAACCGACACCGCAGGCAACGTATGGAGCACCGATTTTGTATCCTCCAAGCAGAACGTACAGACCTCTACGCTTCAGAAGGAATACTACGAGGTAGCCGACAAAGACGGCAACATCTTCGCATTTGCTTCTTACGAAAAGGCACTTGAATTTGCAACCCTCCGTGAGAACGGCTTGATTGTGAACGGCACTTGGAGCAGCGCAACTTGGGATACGGGCATTGCAATGGACGAAAAGGACAGCGCAAATGCCATGAACGGTGCGTATTTCATTTATAAGAAGTCCGGCTCTCCCGATGAGCAGGTCGCTTATTTCACCGCAGAGCGTTTGGCAGAGGTCATTGCCGAGTATGCCGAGGACTCCATCAAGTCCTACTATTATTGGCAGAAAGCTCCCGCAACCGTAGCTGACGGCGAGAACCTTTACACCTACTCCGAGGGCAAGAATATCCTTGCAAACAAGGTTGAGTTCGGTACTGACGTCGGCTTGCTCCTTGACGGTGAGGAATTTGTCGGCAACGTGATCGAAACCGAGGGCAAGCACACCGTAACCGTCTTTGACGAGTTCGGTAACACTTGCGACTATTCCGTTATCATTATCCGCAACGCTCCCTCCATTCAGTATGCGATTGGCGAGGGTGCAACCAACAACGTATCCTTTGACAGAACGTATTTCTTCAAGGATGAAGTAACCGTTTCTATCACCGAAGCACTTGACGAAATGGCTATGTTCCGTATCTACCGCGTCATCGACGAGGACGAGAGCGAGCTTGTGGCAATCAAGAGCCTTGGCGAAAGCTTCACCCTTACCGAAAGCGGCACTTACACCGTGGTAGCGGTGAACCACGCAGGAGATAGTCAAAGCTTCAATCTCGTTATCTCTCGTAGCGCACCTTCTGTAACGCTTACCGAGGATGCAGACAAGAAGCAGCTTGTTATCGAGGTAAAGCCGAGCGCAGACGCAGAGAGCCACATTCAGACTCTCATCGTGCAGAAGTCCACCGACGGCGGTAGCACTTGGGTAACTCTTGACACCGACGACTACGGCACGGCAATCGAGCTTGACACTCTCACCTACAAGTTCCGCACAAGCGGCATCTACAAGGTGACTATCACAGACGAGTTCCGCACGGGTATCGACTCCATTATCGGAGAAAAGAACTACACGCAGCCTGCTCCCACGGGTGAGCTTGAAGGCGTTGACAACGGCGGTCACACCAACGGCATCGTTAAGTTCTCTTGGGATGATGATGCAAAGGTAACTGTAACCAAGGACGGCGAGGAAATCGAGTACAGATCGGGCGTAAGACTCACCGAGGATGGCGACTACACCATCGTATTTGAGAACCACGACGGACACAAGACCACCTACACCTTCACCATTGACACCGAAGCTCCCGAAATCTCGGTTGACGGTGCAAAGGCAGAGGGCGCAACCAACACCAACGTATCCGTAACCTTTGAGGGCGAGGGCGTGACCGCAACGCTTGAAAAGAACGATACCGAGATCAGCAACTACGCTTCGGGTACGGTTGTTTCCGAGGACGGCAAATACACCGTTATCGTGACCGACGAGGCGGGCAACGAAACCAAGACGAGCTTTGTGATCGACAAGAGCGTAAGCTACGACGTGAATATCAATGACGGCGGACTTGCGAACTCCGTTACCATCTACGAGAAGGAGAACCTTGAATTCGTTGTAACAAAGAACGGCACTCCCATCGAGTACAAGGACGGCACGGCTATCACCGAGCCTGCTGAGTACACCGTAACTCTCACCGATGACATCGGCAACAAGGCAGAGTTCAGCTTCACCATCGTAGAACCCGTTGTGACCAAGTTCACCCATAACTTTGACGAGCTTGCAGGCTTTGAAAAGGCGCTTGTGAACGGCAACGAAGCAAGACTCAACTACGGAACTCTTGAAATCACGGCAGACGGCAAGTACACCGTGGACGTGGTTGCTAACGGCGAGACCCACTCCTTCAGCGTGACCGTTGACACCAAGGTGGACTACTCCGCAAACGTACACGACAAGGGCTTTGCGAACTCCGTGAAGATCTCTGCAAACGAGAGCGTAACCGCTACCGTCACCAAGAATGGCGAAGCGTTCAAGTACGAGCTTGGCAAGGAGATCACCGAGCCTGCGACCTACGGCGTTATGCTCGTTGACGCGCTCGGCAACAAGGTAGAGTTCAGCTTCACCATCGTTGAGCCTACTGTCGGCAAGTTTGAGGAAGAAATCGACCTTATCCCCGGCTTTGAAAAGGTGCTTGTCAACGGCAACGAAACCACCATTGAGAAAGGCACTCTCGCACTCACCGAAAGCGGTGTTTACGAGGTATCTATCATTGCGGGTGGTAAGACTCAGAAGTTCACCGTAACCGTGGATGCTACTGCTCCTATGCTCACTCTGAACGGCGTTGAGAACGGCGGCGCTACCACCGATGCAGTAACTCTTACCGACGTTTCCGAGGAAGCAGAGGTTGTGGTAACGCTCAACGGAGAGCAGATCGAGTACACCGTAGGCGACGAGCTTACCGAGATTGGCGAGTACAAGGTAACTGTGACCGATGCTTACGGCAACGCTACCGAGTACGACTTCACCATCGAGAAGGGCGCGAATATCGCACTCATCGTTATTCTCATCATTCTCGGCGTAGCTGCTATCGGAACGGGTGTGTTCTTCTACTTCAAAAAGAAGAATAGCATCTAAGGCATAAACCCCGACCGCCCGGGACTAACCTCTCGGGCGGTCTTTTACGTTGAAATATTTATAAAATTGTGATATAATAAAAATAATTTAATTTTTATTTGTGAAAACGCCAACAAAATATATTCAGTATTGCATCTAAATAAAGTAAGGGAGGTGAATTATATGTCTAAAAACAAACAAATTACTGTAACCGAAATTTTTGATTTATTAAGAAGTGGAAACCAACACGACGGTGTCGATTTCCTATATAGATATCACTACAACAAGATGTATGGTGTGGCTTTTTCTATCGTAAGAAAAGAAGATGTGAGTCAAGATATAGTTCATAATGTTGTTTATAAACTATTGTTATTAGATGTCAGCAAATTTCCTTCTTCAAATGAGTTAACGTGGTTATATTCGGTTGTAAAAAACGAATCCCTTATGTTCTTGCGTAGCAACAGTACACCGCTTATTTCGCTTGATGATATACAAGAACCCATCTTGGAAGATGTAGATATACACGATTTCATTGATATGGATGTGTACTACTCAATGGTAAAAGGACTTAAAGATGAACAACAGCAGGTTGTTACCTTAAAAGTCTTGGGTGGATATACACACAAGGAAATAGCAACTATGTTGGGTAAACCTATTGGAACAATTCAATGGATATATAACACGTCGGTCAAAAAATTAAAATTTATGCTAACTTCTATTTTCATCTCCATAATAGGCTTGGGCGTAGGTTTTGTTTACAGATTGACACACTACATAGAAATCATACAATACTTTGAAATTGAAAATCCGGGACACTCATTTACAATTCCTTTTGACTATATGATAATCGTTTATGGTGCTCTTGCAGTGGCAGCTATAATTGCGTTTGTCGTTACTTTCATAAAATCTTACAAAATACCAACAAAAGCCGATAGAAAAAGCATCTAAATAGTAGAAACTATAAAGGAGGCTTTATCTATGACAAATGTAAAACGAATAACCAAAGTACAGATTACGCTTGGTGTATTGTTTCTTATGATTGCAATGCTACTGCTCGTGGTCGTAACGCCGATTGTAGCCAACGCCGCAACTATTCAAAAAAGTTACGCAAGCTACAACACTAAAACAGGCGAAGTGTCATATTATGATATTCTTCCCGATGAAAGTGTGTATGGCACAAATAATCAAGAAGAAGGCGGAGAAAATAGTGGCTACAATCCTTTTGAATAAGAGATGAAAGGACGGATTCTACTATGAAAAATAAAAACAACTTTTTTGCGAGGGTAATATCATTATGTTTGTTGTTAACACTCGTTGTAATGAGTGGTGTTGGAGCGATTACCGTAAGTGCCGCAGAGTCTATCGAATCAAACGATGTTGCAACATTGATGACCTCAACAAGCAAAGATAATTCAACCTTTGCAAGCAAAAATTTGATAACAAACGAAGAAACCTATTATAATCTGTATTCGGAAGGCAAGATGATTGACCTTTCGGAAGAAGCGGAAATTGCCGCATTGAACAGTTCGAATGTAACTTCAAAGTCTAACAGCGCATATTTTCCTTCATTTGCAACTGCAACCCCTGCTCCAACCGAAGAAGATACACGTTCAATTATTGGTACAGATAGTCGAACTCGCGTGACAAACACCACTACATATCCTTATTCTGCAATATGCCATATTACCATCAGTTGGCCCGATGGAGCAACTTCGGTAGGTACTGCTTGGATGTATTGGGAAGATGTAGCAATTACGGCAGGTCATTGTGTTTATAGTGCAGATCACGGCGGTTGGGCTACCTCTATTGCCGTAAGACCGGGGGCGAATGAGTCGTATTCTCCTTATGGAACAGTATATTCTACCACAATACATACGGCAACCAAGTGGATAGATGATGCCAATTGGGAATACGATTACGGCGTAATTGAATTGTCGAGTGATATTGGTAATTCGACGGGATGGTTTGGTACTTCTTGGACTCTTTGGACTCTGTTAGGAACGGATATTACTGTAACGGGTTATCCGGGAGAGTACACTCGTGAAATGTGGCAGATGAGTGGCGAAGTAACCACAAGCAGACCTCGTAAAGTATATTATGATCTTGATACCACGGGCGGACAAAGCGGATCTCCCGTCTATAAATCCGATTATCACGTAATAGCTATTCACGCTTACGGTGGTACTTCAGAAAACTCAGGTACGAGAATTACAAGCGCTCTGTTTGATTTCTTTGCATCATTTAGGGAGGAATAAAAGATAACCTTATGGTAAGATACTTTAATAAGAAGCTCCTTGTTCCATTAACGCTATTGATATTATTGATTTTGTCTATTTCATTGGTGGGATGTAATGAAACCGAGGATATTCCATTAAAAGCCGATGTTAAAATAACAATCACTAATAAAGTTGGGCAGCCTATCACCAATACAGAAGTAAGCATAACCAATATGTCTGCTGCGGATATTGCCTATATTTATACGACGGACGCTAATGGTCAGTTTACGATTAAAAATCTCGGAGAACGAGAATTGACTTTTATAATTCATAGCGAAGAAAAATCATACACTACCAAATATGCGGTAACGAAAAATGAATTAGAAGAAAGAGTATTAACGGTTAAATTCAATGACTATGAATGATACTGAACAAATAGTTAAAGTCCCTTTATAGTTTCAAGATTAATACGGATAATACGGAGGATTGTGTCAATGAAAAAAACATTTTTGGTTTTGTTAAGTTTAATAATGCTTTTCAGTTGTCTTGGAATGTCAGCTTATGCCGCTGAAGTTGAAGATGCGTCAAAAAACGCAATTGCAGTCGAAGATGAATATTATCTAACCGCAGATGAAGTCCTAAACGGAGGATATTTCACAGCGGATGAATTGGTGCAGGCAACGCAAGATGGTGCTATAATTCTTGGCGGAGTGAATATGCCGCTGAATAACAATAATACACGTGCCGTAGCAGAAGCTCGTGTGTGGTGCAGATCGTATGCTACATACGACTCTGAAGACGGGGTGCAAGTGTATGTGAAGCTTTATATGCCTTGGTGGAATATTTTTTCCAATCCTAAATTTACAAGTATGTCAGGGGTAGTAACTGTAACTCTTAATTCCAAGGACACGTTAAAAGCTTTTTATGAAACAGCCGATGAAGAGCGCTCGATTGAAACCGATGTGGATACAGGAGCGAAAGCTGATAGCGGCACAAAAGGAACGGTAGTTGTAGATATTTTAGCTACGGGTACAAACATTGAAGCCGGTGTTGGTGCTTGGATAACTTCTTACGAAATAACGATCCCCTAAAGTGAACATAATCAATTTTCACACAAAGATAATCCGAGGTGATTAACGTAATGAGAAAAAAACTTTTGCTTCCCTTGCTAATTATAACTTTGGTTGTATTATGTGTTAGTTGTGGGGTGAAAGATACTTCAATATCAGAATATGAATGGACTTTGGAACGAGCTTTTTATGTTGAATCTGAGCAAATAGTTGTAGAAGCTCTCCAAGAACCTTCTTCCACTCATCCCGAAGCAAAGGTTGTCAATGTTACGTTAATTGCCAAGGATGGTACAATAGTAATAACTGATCATACAAACAATGTATCTTATGAAGGCACATATACGGTTGTCGGCAAAAATCCGTCCGGCACAGAGTATAAAATAACAGTTGGCGATGTTTCTGGAAAAGCAACCGTAGCAATGACAACCCATGCAAATGGAAGTCAGATACCAACGTTACCCATAACGTTAGGTAAATATACATTGCAGTTTTTCTCAAAATAGATTAACAATATTGCAAGATAGAGATTGCATCTATATTTCAAAATTTACACATAACTCTGACAAAATATTTGCTATATTTTGCCGAGTGGTCTATACTGTGAAAACTATATAGATGATTTTGGTAAATAACAATATAGCGCGTAGGATTGTGGGGCGTTGTGTGTCCCTATGTTCCTACGCACTGTTTTGCTATTTAATATTTAATTTACAGGAGGTAGTAACTATGAAACTTACAGTAGCAAAAAGAACAAGAAGTATTTGTCGGGTGTTACTAATCTTAATGATATTTAGTCTGTTCGTTACGGGGTGCGGACAGAACATAGATACTAACCCCGATAACGATGGCGGAGATCCTAACACTAATGTAGGGACAGTATTGGAAAACGGATTTAAGCCTTCAAATAGTGCTGCGGATGCTCCAGCTAATTATTGTGCTTATAAAAGTGATACCGACGAATTTAATATTGATGACGTAACATTGGAGTTCTTTTTTGGAGGACACTATGCTTCGGGCGTTGAACACGAACTGTCCCATAGCAGAAATTATCCTACATTTGAACTGTATTTTGTTGACGAAGAAGGTAACCGTTATTTTGTTAAACGAATAGAGGAAAACTTTGTTTCTGACAAATATAGTTGTGAAGTTGTGTACGATGAAAATTGGTACATTACTGAAATTAGATACAATCATTCAGAACAGATAACCATACCTTCAGAAGTATTTACTAAAGAAAACGGACAAATATGGTTTGAAATTCATAGCGCAAACGCTAATGATATTGAGCCGGAAATGCAATGTATAACGGGTATTAGTATTTTTTATCGAGTATCAAACGGAAAGGTTGTATTATCAAATCAATAACTTCAGCCAACGAAGATAGTAAAAAATAAAATAGGAGGTTATTTATGAAAACTAAAAGATTGTTTTCAGCTTTATTGTGTGGTTTATTCGTGTTTTGTAGCGTTTTTACAACATCAAGTATTTTTAATATAAGAGCAAACGCACAAACAGAGGATAATTCTTCCATACAAAGCGTAAGAACTGACACTTTATATTGTTCAAGTGCAGATGATGTATATGTTTCTTTGGAAACAGATAAAACTCATTTTTCCAATGATGAAAACATCATGGTTTCTTACTATGTTAATTCCGAAGATTCCATAATTAACGTAAACTATTCACAAAATGGATTTTCCGTATCTTCTATAACAACGGATATAGATGCTCCTAATCGTGTTATCGCTGTGTTGTCCTGTGATCCAAATGCAGAGACACATTCAATCTCAATACAGATAGTTTTATCGTCCGATAAAACTTTGACCGCAATGTTGTATGCAATAACAAACGAATATGGAACGTTTATCAGTCCTTTTTCGGAAGATGATGCTCGTCAAAGATATTTTGACTACGCGAAGGCAAATAATTTAATGACACAAGACGAGTATGAGACGATAAAAGCAGAATTGGATAGAGTGGGAGTATTAGAAAATGAGATTATTGAAAGCCCGGTAGTTAATAGTGGACAAATTACCACTATGGCAGCATCGTCCGCAGAAACGTATGTAAAAGGTACACTCCAATGGACTGATGATGCAGGTAACAACCACCCATTACGTCGCGTAATGGTTAGAATTTATGATAAAGAACCGATTGGTACAACTCATTTAGGTACTGTTTACACGGATAATAGCGGTAAATTTTCCTATACATTCACCAATCCGGATGGCTTTTGGGATTTTGAAAATGGTGGATATGATATTTTTGTTCGAATATATGCAGGTGACACGAATGCTATGGTAGAAATAGGAGATAGCGGTGATGAGTATTATTATGAATCGACTGTTTCTGAAAATGTTTCAACCGGCTCGACTGTGACTCGCGATTTTACTTTTTCAATGTCTAATGATTTAGGTAAAGCTTTTCAAATTTCACAGGCAGTTCTGACCGCAAGAGACTATGCGTGGAATATGATGGGTGAAATGCCGGAGGATGTTGTGGTTTACTACCCGTATAGCAGTGGTTGTTCATATAATAGAGATAGTCGCGTTATAAAAATTACAGGTAACGCAAGAAATGATCCTTCTGTTCCACATTCTTACGCTTCGTGGGATGTGATAATGCACGAATATGGACATCACATTGAATATCAATTAAATATTAATGATAGCCCAAAAGGTCAACATACATTTAATGCTAATTTAAGTGATGCACGAAATAATAAAGATGAAGGTATACGTCTTGCGTGGGCAGAGGCTTGGCCTACCGTGTTTGGTATGCAGGCGCAAGAATATTGGAGTTCTTACTTGCAAAATATCCCTGCAATAAATGATGGTATGTACGATGCCTATAATTTTTGGTCTCCTTATCCCGTAGAAAACAACAGGGATTATTTAGGAGACGGTTGCGAAGCAACGATCATAGCGGTTTTATGGGATTTGTATGATAGCGCAAACGAGACTAATGACACACTCGCTTTAGGACATACAAAGTATTGGGCAGTTACTACTGGCGATCAAAGTACAACTTTTTCGAATTTCATTGGCTATTTTTATGAACAATATCCATCATACATAGATGATATTGGATTGAATCTATCCTATTACGAGATGGCAACAACTAAACCGTATATCTCAAATTCTTCAAGCGTATCTCAAACAGTGCCGCCAACATTTAAATGGTCGGCACAAGGTGGTAGCGCGACTTTCCCCAATAATAGCTTTGTACTGATATTCTACAACAGTTTAGGCACAGAGATATTAAGAACGGCAACTACTACATCTAACACTTATGCGTTGACCCAAAGCGAGTGGAGTTCCGTTTTATATAGTTATGGCTCGACTTACACCGTAGCCGTTGCAGCTACACAAACTGCTTCTCCGACTACCGGTGAGTATATTTCTGCAAGGTCTGTTTCCTATACAAAGCCTGCCCCTGCAAATCTTTCTCAAACATTAAATATTGCCGCGAATAATAGATATACAGAAAAGATTGTAAATTTACAACCGGGACAGTACATAGAGTATAACATTACTTTTGCAAGTGGTGGAAACAAACTCATCCAAACATTTGGATCAAAGGATGCGAGAATTTATCTGTATGACAGCGAGTATAACCTTTTAGCTCAAAATGACGATTCGGGTTATTCCCTAAATTCTCTATTGAATTATACAGTAGAAGCGGGCGTGAACTATATACTAAAGGTAAAATTCTATGATGGTTCGCAGTTTGGAAAAATTAAAGTTGGTATAACGCCTGCATCCTCTGTATATTCGACCTACGAAAATATTTGGAACGCAGAAGGCACATCAATTACCTACTTTTTCCCGACATCTTTGAACACTACGAGAGTTATGACATTCACTCCAACAGAAAGTGGTACTTATAAATTCACTACGAATTATGATGGAGACACAAGAATTGACACGTATTTGTATGTGATTGATCCAAATAGCACTAATAGCTATCTTTACAACGATGATGGTGCGGGAGATTTGCAGGCTACGCTTTCAACTAATTTAGTAGCGGGTAGAACATACTTTATTATTGTATCTACTTATAATATTACAACAACAAGTGGAGATCTGACCTTAAATATCACAAAAACATCGTAAAAATTAAGTTAGCTACATAACTGAGAAATAAAGGCAGCCGGTGTGTCGAAAGGCACATCGGCTTTCAATATATAAATGTTATAATATAGCGGGAGTGTTGTAAACTCTCTGCAAAACGGCGGGAAGCTGAACACAATTCCAAGTGTTCGGCTTCTTTTTTTGTTAAATCGGGCAAAAATAAATTTATATAAAGGCAGGTGTTACTATGAAGTACAAAGATTGGCTCAAAGAATGGTTGGAGCTTTACGAGAAGCCGAGCGTGAAGCCGAGAACCTACGCGCAGTATTGCGATGTTATCGAAAGACGGCTTATACCCGCCCTTGGCGACTACGATATGGACGAGCTTGAAACGAGGGTTTTGCAGAGATATATCGTGGATCTCTCGCAAAACGGCAACACGAGGACGGGAAAAGGACTTGCCCCCAACTCTGTCAATGCCGTTGTTCTCGTTCTACACGCTTCCTTGACGATGGCGTATGCGCTCGGACTCACAAAGGCGGTTCACGTTGACAAGATAAAGCGTCCCACGGTGCGAGAAAAGCACGTGGAGAGCTTCACCACCGAGGAACAGAAACTCATTGAGCAAGCGGTTCTTGCAGACCGCAGGCCCAAGATGTTTGGTATCGTCTTATGCCTATATACGGGGTTGCGAATTGGTGAGCTTTTGGCTCTTGAATGGAGCGACGTCAACCTCTCGGAAGCGGAGCTTTATGTGACCAAGAGCTGCTACGACGGAAAGGACGAAAACGGACAGTTTTGCCGTATCACGGGAACACCGAAAACCGAAAGCTCACGCAGGGTTATCCCGATCCCGAAGCAGCTTATACCACACCTCAGAGAACTCAAAAAGAAAAGCAACTCAAAACACGTCGTATCCGACGGAGCGAAGGTCATCACGGTTCGTTCCTATCAGCGCAGCTTTGAATTGCTCCTGAAAAAACAAAAGATTTCCCATCACGGTTTCCACGCTCTGCGCCACACCTTTGCGACGCGCGCCATCGAGTGCGGAATGGATGTCAAATCCCTCTCGGAAATCCTCGGACACAAAAACCCGACGATTACCCTAAAAAGGTATGTTCATTCCTTTATGGCACATAAGCGAGAGTATATGAACCGCTTGGGAAAACTCCTATAATTTTTTTGTTCGTCTATCGCATTTATCAATCTAATAGGTGAACAGAAACCCTTATAATTGTTCGTCTATTGCCCCATAAAAGAAAAAAGCCATTGATAAATCTATCAATGAGCCGTAAAATATTGACTTTATGGGGCAAATGTGATATAATAGTACAGTTAATAATTTCTTGTATTAGATTGATAGATGAACAAACCGAGAGGTGGAAAGTTCATCTATTTGAGGGCAGCTATGTTTTGTGATGACACCTACCGCGTCGTGCTTTTCGGTCATCGTGACTTTTACGGACACCGAACACTTGATGAACGGCTCTATCCGCTTCTGAAGGACTTGATACGCACGAAGCCTTTTGTGGAAATATATATCGGTCGTAACGGCGAGTTTGACATCTACGCCGCTACGGTCGTTAAACGTGTGCAAAACGCTATGGGCAAGGCGAACAATGAGTTTATCTGTGTGCTTCCGTACCCCGAAAAGGATATGGAATACTACGAGGAATATTACGACAACGTGATGATACCCGAATGTATCGGGCGTACCCACCCGAAAGGGGCTATCACGAAGCGCAACCGTTGGATGGTGGAACAAGCCGACCTCTTTATCTGCTACGTGGAGCGTGAGGAAGGCGGCGCATACACCGCGCTGAAATATGCGAAAAAGCTTGAAAAGGAGGTAATCAATCTTGCCGAGGATGAAGAGGAAAGAGATGAATGAAGCCGAGAGAAAATACCGCTTGGCACAGAATTACCGCCATTTCGCGTGGCGCATTATGGTGTATCTGAAAGCGAACCCCGACGTTTTGAACGCTAATAACAATCAAGAGGTTTACGATGCCGTAAGAGAGATACAGATACAGTATCACCTAAAGCATACCCCGAGATATACCCGTGAGGATGCTGCCTATTTCGTGGACTTTATGTGCGAGCTTGAAGCAAAGCACGAAGGTGAGAAATTCTACGTCGATCAAAGAGAAATGGACTATTACAGACCGAACGTAGAAAAGGACGAAGCCGACAAACTGATGTTTTTCATCATTCTTACAGCTTATGATCCCGGTTGCTACACCAAGGAAATTCACGAAGCGGTGCTTGCAGAGGAAGAAGCCGAAAGAAAGATGAAACATAATGGTAAAAATGGTTGAAAAATTCATAAAATTATGATATAATAATTTACACAATTACAGTTTCCCGATGAGATTGTGGGAAATCAATCTATCTAAGAACGACGGTACGCCCATAGCTTTTGATAAGTTATGGGCGTATTTTGCTTTATTGAAGGAGGTTAACCGAATGAAAAAATTTTCAGCTTTATGCTTGACAGTAGTATTATTTAGCAACAAAGGCGCGTATGGTCAAACGGATTTGGTTTGCGGCAGGTATTGTTGCTTTGTCAATCATCATCTTGACAGTAATATGGATAATACTCGGTCAAATAACAGGCGTGAACGAAAGCACTTCTATCGTACAACAACAAGAAATAATAGTTCCGTGAAACAAATAATATACCAACAGCCCTCGTCCCGTAAAGGAACGAGGGCTATACTTATACCTTGAAAAATTCACGAAAAAATGATATAATAAAAGCAATCTTATAAGCAAAGCGGGAGAGGTTAATCACTTCCGCGAAATAGCGAGAAGCCGAGCACATTGAACTGTGCTCGGCTTCTTTTTTGTTTAAATTTTGGAGTTTACAAAATACAATTGAAAGCTTTGCCTTTCTATGATTGAATTATTCACAAAAAAATGGTATCATATTTATAAAGGTAAATTTGTTTATTTTCACGTAATATTGAAGCGAGATAATATTCTAAGAAAATGGCAGAATGTTACTTGAAAACATATGCGTGGATGGAATGTTTGAGTTAGGAGGGAAAAATGTTTCGTATACTTGTTGTTGATGATGATAAAAACACTCGCCTTTTGTTCAAGACAATACTTGTAAAGGCGAACTATACCGTGTTTGTGGCAAAAAACGGCGAGGAAGCGCTTGACGTAATGGATAAGGAGCATATTGATCTTGTTGTTCTTGATATAATGATGCCGAAGATGGATGGCTACGAATTTACAAAAACCTTAAGATATGCAAATAATACTTTACCGATTCTTATGGTTTCGGCAAAACAACTACCAAGGGACAAGCATCTTGGCTTCGATGCTGGAATAGACGATTATATGACAAAGCCTGTTGAAAATGAAGAATTTTTGTATCGTATAAGGGCACTTCTGCGAAGGGCTAAAATTGCGAGCGACAGAAAAATTGTAATTGGCGACGTTGTGATAGATTACGATGCGATGACAGTAAAACGCGGCGAGGAAGTAATGGAACTGCCGCAAAAAGAGTTTTTGCTTCTATATAAGCTTCTTTCTTACCCCGATAGGATTTTTACAAGAATTCAAATTATGGATGAGATATGGGGTGTTGACAGCGAGGTCGGTTGGGAAACCGTTACCGTACATATTGCAAGATTGCGCAAACGCTTTGAAGGGTGGAATGAATTTTCTATCGAATCAATTCGAGGTGTTGGATATAAGGCGGTGAAAAAGGTATGAAAACAATAGATATTAGTGAAAAAAGGAAAAAACAGAAGCAGCGCTTTTCACTCACACTACTATTAGCTTTTATCGTTTTTGTCATTCTTCTTGTTGCTTTGTCGCTCGCAGCGCTCACGATATACTTGTTGATAGAATCCGACGTAATCGTATCAATAGATGGTCAGGTGGATCTTGGTTCATTACTCTTATTTATGTCGCTTATCAGCTTGGTTATAGGGTCGGCACTTACCGTTTTGCTTGGCAAAATTCCGCTAAGTCCCATTAACAAGTTAGTGAATGGTATGAATAATCTTGCTGATGGTAATTTTGAAACGCGACTTGAATACGGTGGCCCAATTGAAAACCATCCTGCTTTTGTTGAGATATCAGAAAGCTTTAATAAAATGGCAGAGCAGCTTCAGAACACAGAGATGCTTCGCGGAGATTTCATAAACAACTTCTCGCACGAGTTTAAAACTCCCATAGTTTCTATTGCCGGATTTGCGGAGATACTTGAAAGTGCCGAGCTTTCCGAAGAAGAACGCACTCAATACATAAGTGCTATCAAAGAGGAATCAAGGCGACTTGCTTCCATGGCAACGAACGTTCTTGAATTAACAAAGGTAGAAAACCAATCGATACTCACGGACGTTTCACGCTATAACGTGTCCGAGCAGTTGCGCTCCGCACTTGTTCTTCTTGAAGGAAAGTGGAGCAAGTTGAATATTGAACTTGATTTCGATTTTGAAGAATATTATATCGTCGGCAACGAGGAATTTCTCAAGCAGGTGTGGATAAATTTGCTCGACAATGCCATTAAGTTTGTAGATGAAGGCGGAACTGTATCCGCAAAAATAACTCCCTCGGAAAATGAACTTCGTTTCGATATTTCTAACACGGGTGCTACTATCCCTGCGGAAAAACAAAAGTACATTTTCAATAAGTTCTATCAGGCGGACGAGTCGCATTCCACCAAAGGCAACGGTATAGGTCTTGCCATAGTCAAAGGAATCGTAGAGCTTCATAACGGAAGCGTATCTGTAAAAAGCGAAAACGGCTTAACAACCTTTTCTGTACTGCTACCGATGCAATCAAAAAATAATTCATAAGCAATAAATAGAAGGTAAAATAATTGAAAAAGCAATACCAAGATAAAGATACACTGTTTGATGATTTGGACGAGGTGACGCTTCCGACAACGCTTGCAATGTCAAGTGTTGCAATGAGTGCTCTCTATAACCAGACAAAGAAGATAATGGGCAGAATGGTGGACTACAAGGAACTGAGAATGATCTATTCCTGCGCCATGAAGGAGATCAAAACAAAATTTGAAATCCTTAATACAGAGTTCAACCTTCAATATCATCGAAATCCAATCAATTCTATCCAAACGCGCTTGAAAAGCACGTCAAGTATTATTGAAAAGCTTGTAAAGCTGAACAAATCCGTCGACATTGACAGCGTGTCGGAAAACATACACGACATTGCCGGCATCCGAGTCATCTGCTCATATATCGACGATGTTTATCTGATTGCAGAGGCTCTTTTGAAGCAGGATGATATCACGCTCGTTACTCGAAAAGATTATATTGCCAATCCAAAGGAAAACGGCTACAGGAGCTTACATTTGATCGTTAAGGTTCCCGTATTTCTTTCGGAACGTCGTTTGGAGATGGAGGTGGAGGAACAGATCCGCACCATTGCTATGGATTTTTGGGCAAGCCTTGAGCATCAGCTTCATTACAAAACCGATTTTGACGGCAAGGACGAGCTTGTAGCTGAGCTTCGCAGGTGCGCCGAAACGATCAGCCAAACCGACAACGATATGATGAAGATTCGTTCGAAAATGGAAACTCTCGTTGACATTCCAACGGAGGATGAAATCTTGTTTGAAAAATTCAGTAAGATTGATATGGCTATAGAGTAATTAAGAAAAAAGGAATAAACGAGCAAGGCGTGATGCCTTGCTCGTTTTTTAGCAAGTGTTATATATGTAAAAGAATTATGAATTTAGCACTCACCTATTGACAGTGCTAAAATTATGGTGTATAATTGAACTGTTCTAATTTGAACTGTTGAAGTGTGAACCGTATCTTAGCAAAAGGAGAAGACAGTTATGTATAATTTACTTGAAAACATTTTTGCGAGCAAGGAGCTTTATTTAGACATATTAACTCCGGTCTGTGATAAATATGACGTAACTCTTACCGATATGATCATTATGCTTTGTCTTGCGAACGAACCGCAGTATGATACTGCAACGGATATCATTAAAATTCGTAAGCTTACGAAGTCTGCCGTTTCAATGTCGGTACGCTCGTTGCAGGATAAGGGACTTGTCACCGGAGAGCATCTGAATGGCAATCACCGTTCCATTCATCTGAGAGTGTGTGAATCGGCTTTGCCAATTATCGAAGAAGGAAGAATGGCACAGGATCGATTTTTTGGCATCATTTCCGAGGGCTTTACCGACGAGGATAAAGCTCAATTCAAAAGTTATTTTGAGAGAATCACCGCAAATATCCATTCCTATAACAGGACACACAAGTAATATGAAGGAAAGCGGTATTCTTACGGTTGAATGACATGAATAAATATATTGCAATAGAATTTGAAACAGGAAGCCGCGGATTGGAAATTTCCCAACGTGTCGCGGAAGAGTTGAATCTTCCGTGTTACGGGCGTGAAATACTCCAAATGGTAGCGAATGATCATCATCTTACACAACACGATATGAAAGCATATGTTGGAACGATCACCGATAGCTTGTTATTTTCATACTACATTATGAGTCAGGCAAACAACAGCAATAACATCTCGGGGTTGCCGCAGGAAGGTGTCATTTACTGCGAGCAAAGAAAAAAGATCAAGAAAATGGCGAAAAGGGGATCTGCCGTTTTTGCCGGACAATGCGCCGTACAGGTGTTAAAACAAATGGGTGATGTTACCAGAGTGTTTATCAAGGCTGATCATGAAGAACGCGAGCGAAACATTGCCGATAAAATAACTGCATCGAATCATAATGCGGAAACAGTAATCAAGCGATTGGATGCCATGCAGGAGCGGTACTATTTTTGTACCGTAAGTAAGCATTGGCGAGATCCAAACGAATACGATTTAATAATTGACAGTTCGAAGTACGGAATTGATGGTTGCGTAAAAGCAATCAAGGAAGAATATATGAGAACATATTAAACGAGGAGGCAAAAGAACTGTGTTTGGACACGTACAGGCGAATCTGAACGATCTAACGCAAGAAGAAAAAGAAAGATATCGCGCCGCCTACTGCGGCTTGTGTCACACATTGGGAGATAAATACGGGTTAAAGGCAAGAATGGGCTTGACCTATGATTTAACCTTTTTGTCATTGTTACTTTCTTCTTTATATGAACCCGCAGAGACGGGAGGCAACAGCAGATGCCTTGTTCACCCGTGTAAAAAGCATCCTTATATCGTAAACTCTTGTACGGAATACGCAGCAGATATGACCGTTGCGCTGGTGTATCACAAATGTCTGGACGATTGGAAAGACGAGCGTAAAAAAACAAGAAAATGGTATGCTTCTTTATTAAAGGAATGCTATCAAAAAGTGAAGGGAAAATGGCCTGAACAATGTAATGGAATCGAGCTTCAAATTGCCGAGTTGTCAAAAATCGAATCCGATGATAGCTTACCTCCTGATATGGCAATCAACTGTTGCGGTTACCTTATGGAAAGTATTTTTACATATCAGCATGACTTCTGGGAAAAAGACCTTCGCAAGCTTGGGTTTGGACTCGGAAGATTTATTTATTTTGCGGATGCCGTAATAGATTATGAAAAGGATTGTAAGGCGGGTACCTATAATCCGTTAAAGAAGCTGCATATGTCTCCGGAGGAAACCAGATCAACCTTGAAGTCACTTTTAGGGGACAGCTCGCAGGCATTTGAAAAATTACCGCTGGTACAGGATGCAGGATTGCTGAAAAACATTCTCTACTCGGGAATTTGGATTAAATATAACCATGAACTAAACAGTGGAAGGACGGATGACAAAAATGGTTGAGGACCCATATAAAGTGCTGGGGATACCGAATACAGCCACACAGGACGAAATAAAGAAAGCATACCGTAAGAAGGCAAAAGAATACCACCCCGATCTGCACCCGGGAGATGCGGAAGCTGCTAAAAAAATGAATGAGGTAAATGAAGCCTACGATATGATAATGAATCCCGATAAGTACGCGAACCGTCGCACAGGCAATCAGCAATCGTCGCAGGCGCGTCAAGGTAGCGGTGCGGGAGGACAAGGTTATACGGGTGGACAAAGCTATACAGGCAGCTCGCAGAGCGGAGGATGGACAAGCTCGGATTTTGGTGGTTTTGATTTTGGAGACATTTTCGGATTCGGAACCCGTGAAGAGCCGATCACAAATCCTCAGCCGGAGCCTGGTGACAGTCAAGAAATACAACGGGCGATCAGGGAAATAAATAACGGTCGATACCAGGATGCGATCAATATTTTGACCTATATTCCAAGCACCGGACGAAATGCAAGATGGTACTACGTCAGCGGTTTTGCAAATCACGGGGTAGGTAACACGGTTACGGCAATCGATCATATGCAAAAAGCGGTTCAGCTTGATCCGAATAATAAAACATATCACAAGATTTTACAACAATTTAGAAGAGCAGAACAAACATATGAGCAAAACGCGCAAGGGTACGATATGGATGCACGCGCAAGAATACGAAAAATGCTTTGCGGCTGTATGCTGTTTCAATTTGTGTGCGGACCCTTCGGCTTTTGCCGTTGCCTTGCATGAGAGGAGATATAAAAAATGGGAAAAACAATAGGAATTGATTTAGGAACGACTAATAGCTGTGTGTCGGTTATTGAAGGTGGAAAGCCGGTTATTATTCCTAATGAAAAAGGAGGAAGAACAACTCCCAGCGTAGTTGCTTTTACCTCGGTTGGAGAACGGTTGGTCGGAGATACAGCGGTCCGTCAAGCTGCAACAAATACGAAAAGAACGATCAGCTCGGTTAAGCGGCATATGGGAACCGATTGGAGTATTGATATTGACGGAAAGGCTTTCACTCCGCAGGAAATATCGGCTATGGTTCTTCGCAAACTAAAAAAGGATGCAGAGGATTATTTGGGTGAACCGGTGACGGATGCGGTAATAACTGTTCCCGCATATTTTAACGATATCCAAAGACAGGCGACCAAAGA
>JAZOAL010000166.1:0-45520 GCA_045595425.1 Eubacteriales bacterium | reverse complement strand
GTCAAAATCAGATTTTATATCTGATTTTGACGGGATTTCTGCATGGGCAATTTTTACCCGTTTTGCTGTTATCTATATCCGTGGGTGCGTATGTACTCCAGCACCACTGCAAATCCGGTATCATTAAGACTTATCCCGGTTCCGCCGTTGTCGTATTTGGGATCAAGATCACCGCTTTCGTTTTTTAGGACAGACTGTGTGTCAAGATAACGAACACCGGTGTTTTCCGCTACTTCTCTTACCCAGGCGTTGGCAATGTCGATCTGAGCGTTGGTAGTCTTGAAATCGCTTGCCGCAGGGAAGATTGACTGGATAATGATCTTTGTATCGTGTGATGTGGTTTGAATGGCTTCAATCAGCGAAGTGTATTCGGATTTAAAATCCTCTTCTTCGATTTTCAGAAGCCCTTCAACTCCAAGAGTTATAACGAGATATTCCGGTTTCGCAAGAGCGGCTGCCTCGGCGATGGTCATTTGATCTCCGCTTTCGGGATAAATGATCTTCTTTGTGAGAATATCGCTGAGAGTAAGGGTTGCATTTTCCGCTGCCCAAAGCTGTTTGGTTTCTTTGCCGTCTTTTAGCATTTCATAGGTTTTGAGCCCATAGGTGGTGGAGTCTCCGAGAAATGTAAGAGAGCTTATATATTCTTCTCCCATATCCTCCGTTGCCTCAAGCACTGTGGGCGCAGGCTCGTCTGTGATATCTGTGCCTCTCTCGCTTTGCAGAGGCTCAGTGCCGCTATCACTTTCGGGTGCATCTGTTTCGGTCTCAGAATCTGAATTATCGGGCGGTGTCGGCAGTTCTGTATCGTCATTTGTATCCGGCGATATCGGCTCACTTTCCTTTGATGAATCATCAAAAACAAATGTTTCTGCACCGCTGTCCTCTGAGGCGGGAGAATCATTCTTTGTGAAAAGTCCCACAGCCACTGCGGCTATGACGAAAACGAGTGCCAGTGCCGCGATTATACAAATAATTTTTACAAAAAAAGTATTATCGAAATTTTCGTAGCTTTTCATTTTATATTTCCTTAATTATCATTCGATTTGTTATACACGCTCTGATATTTTTCGCCCTTCTTACCGGATTTTTTGATCGCGGAGATTATGGCGAAAATGGCGGCATGAAGAATCGCAATAATGACTTCTGCTATTAGGATGGTACTGCCTTCAAGCCCGTTGACGACTCTCATAAATACCGCGGCGGCAAACAGAGTAACAACAAGGTGGATAACATATTTCAGAGCACTGTGAAGGTTTGTATGGGAATATATGGTGTTGGTGCAGGAAACAACAAAGCTGAGGATGAACAGCGCAAAAACAATGGTATGATCGAGTCCGAAACCTTCTTCAACGCCGATGACGGCGATGCCGGAGCATATCACAAGAATAATGATCGAAAAGATCACGCAGGTGGCAATTATTATTTTGGAAAGCGTTTTTTTCATAATTTATCACTCCAATCGATTTACACACATAATAATCATAACACAAAATCCGACATTTTTCAACCACATTTCAAACATTTTTCAATTTGTTCATTACTTAATCGGGCGTTTCCTCGTAAATATAAACTGTTTTTGCGAAATATTCGCCTGCTTCCTTATCATAAACAACCTCGCTTCTGTTTTTGTAAAGAAACTGTGAAAGTGCGTAAACATCTATCCAGATCTGATTATAGCCATCCTTCTGTTCTTTATCAAATATCAGTTCGAGACCGAAATGCAGATGAGGGATATCGATATTATTGGTGTTTTCCTTTGCGCTGTATCCAGTCATACCAAGATAACCTATGACCTCGCCTGCGTTTACTATCTTTCCCTCATAGATATCGCAATAGGGATGATCCCTCTGCAGATGAGCGTAATAATAGTATCTGAGACCGTCAAAGGAGCGTATGCCGATGCGCCATCCGCCGTATTGATTCCAGCCCACAGCCTCAACTATGCCGCTTTCAACAGCAATTATCGGAGTGCCGACGCTTCCGAGCATATCATGCCCAAGATGTGAACGCTTATAACCATAGGAACGCGATGTGCCGAAATCGTCATAATCGCGATAGTAGTAGCCTGCCCCTATTGGAGAAAATGCGCGCAGACCGTATTCTTCGCTTTCGCTGATGCTCCCGTCATCGTTATATGTGACCTTTGTGTATTTACCGACAAGTCCGCCGATCGCCGCGCCGTAAGCCTCAATATAATAGTCATAGAGCTTAGGGTTATCGAGCTCTTCTCTGAGGGAGACGGCTTCTTTTGCTAAAGAAGTAAGTGTTCCTTTTTTATATTTTCCGAGTTCACCATAGTTCTTTGCGGAAATGTAGGCAAGGGAGTCTCGCATTGAAATGTGATTATCCGTGCCGTAGGTTGCTATGTCAAGGGAGAGGGCATCGTCAAGCGCTGATTTCGGAACAGAAAAGTCGACCCATTTGATAAGGTCTCCGGATGCGGGAATGACTTCGTTTTTTAAATTGTCTTTTATCACCTCTCCGGTGATCAGAGCCGCGCTTACAAGAAGGAGAGCGGAGAGAAAAATCATAATTTTTTTCATGTTTTAAAGCCCCTAAATTAAAAAATATGCGAAAAATAATGAATATTCGCAAAAAATATTCATTTTCCGATTGACAATTATTTAGAAATGTAATAAAATAATATAAATAGTGCTTTTTGAAAGGACAAGTTTATTCATGGCAGTAAAAATATCAAGAAGAGAAGCCCGTGAACATATTTTGGGGCTTATATACGAAACGGAATTTCGCGCTGAAGAAAATAAGGAGGTCATTTTTGAAACCTCTGCGCAGGAGCGTGAGATCCCAAAGGACAGATTTATTAAAGAGGTATATTTCGGAGTTTGCGATAAGCTCCAGGAGATCGACGCTCTCATAGCAAAGCATTCGGTAGGTTGGAAGACCGAGAGAATGAGCCGCGTTTCAAGAGCGGTCCTCCGACTCGGTGTTTATGAGCTGGCTTTTGCGGAGGATATTCCTTCCCGCGTTACCATCAATGAGGCTATCGAGCTGACGAAAAAATATGACGATGAAAAGGCAAGAGCTTTTGTAAACGGAATCCTTAATTCCGTTAAGGATGAAGTCGGTGAAAAGAAATGAGCCCCAAATCCCCTTGCTTTGTCGGATTTGATACGAGCAATTATACGACCTCGGCGGCCATTGCCGATATGGAAGGGAATATAATCGCAAATATAAGGAAGCTTTTACCTGTTGAGGACGGAGCAAGAGGTCTCCGCCAAAGCGATGCTGTCTTTGCGCATGTAAAGAATCTGCCGGATATAATTGACTCTCTCGGCGAGCTTCTGTGCGGAAGCAGGATCATGGCTGTCGGCTGTTCTTTCACCCCAAGAGATGCCGAAGGCTCATATATGCCTTGCTTTCTGGTCGGTAAAAACGCGGCTCATGCGTTTGCCACGGCAAGCGGTGCGCCTCTTTACGGCTTTTCGCATCAAAACGGTCATATAATGGCGGCTCTTTATTCTGCCGGTGCGATCCATTTGCTTTCTGAAAAGGTTTTTGCCGCTTTTCATGTCTCGGGAGGAACAACTGAAATTCTGCTTATAAAGCCGTGTGATTCCTCCATTGATGTGGAGCTGATAGGAGGCACCGCCGATCTTAACGGCGGTCAGGCAATAGACCGCCTCGGAGTTGCAATGGGGCTTCATTTTCCCTGCGGCAGGGAAATGGAGAGCTATGCGCTGAAAAATACTGAAAGAGTTCCAAAGCTGAAAATTTCAGTGAAAGGACTTGAATGTAATATTTCGGGGCTGGAGAGTCAAGCCGTAAAGCTTTATTCGGATACGCTTAACAGAGAACTGACCTGTGCGGCGATCTTCGATTCTGTTGGCAGAACTCTTTATAGGCTCACAGAAAATCTGACAGAAGAATACGGTGATATTCCCGTGGTCTATGCAGGCGGTGTTATGAGCAACTCTATAATAAAGAATATGCTGGCAACGCGAAAAAATACATTCTTTGCCATGCCTGAGTTTTCCTCCGATAACGCGGCGGGAACTGCCCTGCTATGCAGGAAAAAATATCTATCCGAAAACGGAGTTAGTAATGGACCCTTATAAAAAAGTGATAGTGACGGTGTCACAGCTAAATGAGGTCACAAAGGCGATTCTTGAAGGAAATGAATTGCTGGGCGATATATTTGTCAAGGGAGAGATATCAAATTTTAAAAGATATTCCTCGGGACATCTGTATTTTTCGCTGAAGGACGAAAATGCCGCGATAGCAGGCGTTATGTGGCGTTCCTATGCGGCCAATCTTCCCTTTGAACCCAAAGACGGACTGAAGGTCATAGCACATGGCAGAATATCTCTTTATGAGGCAACGGGACGTTACCAAATAATAGTTGATAATATTCAGCCTGACGGAATAGGTTCGCTTTATTACGCATATGAACAGCTTAAGCGTAAGCTTGAAGAAGAAGGGCTTTTTGATAAGCGGTATAAAAAGCCGCTTCCGAAATTTCCGAAAAAAGTCGGCATCATCACCTCACCCACGGGTGCGGCGATCAGAGATATGACAAGAATAATAGGCAGACGCTTTCCACTTGCCGAGATCCTGCTATATCCCTCGCTTGTGCAGGGAACGGGTGCGGCGGCACAGCTTGCGGCAGGCATAAGATATTTTAATGAGACGGGGAGTGCCGATGTTATTATAATCGGACGCGGAGGCGGCTCAATTGAGGATCTTTGGGAATTTAATAATGAAGCACTGGCGCGGACGGTTTTTTCTTCGGAGATTCCCGTGATATCGGCTGTTGGGCATGAAAGCGATTTTACCATATGTGATTTTGTTGCCGACGCCAGAGCCTCAACGCCTTCTTCGGCGGCAGAGCTCGCCGTTCCCGAGCAATCCGAGCTTTCTGCAAGGCTTGAAAATGCAAAAAAGAGACTTGCACTTTTGGCTCTGGCGAATGTGGCAGAGAGAAAAAAGCATCTTGCTCTTCTTGAGGCGTCTCCCTATCTTAAATCGCCGCAAAATTTTCTCGATACAAAGCGTATGCAGAAGGTTCAGCTTCTTGACAGGCTTGAAGGCGCTGTAAATCGCACGCTTGAAAGAAAAACTGCGGCATATAAGGAAAAGGTGGCTTCGCTTACGGCTCTCAGTCCTTTGGCTGTTCTTTCGAGGGGCTATGGAGTCAGCTATAACGAGGAAGGTAAAATACTAAAATCTGTCAGGGCTGTTAAGCTTGGAGATATTATCCGCAGTGAACTTTCAGACGGCTCGATATATGCGTCTGTCACGGGGACACAAATTAAAAAAGAGGTTAAATCATGACAAAGAAAAACGAAAATTTCGAAACGTCTATGGGACGTCTTGAGGAGATAGTCAGATCCCTTGAAAACGGAAGTGCAGATCTGGATTCTGCGCTGGCTCTTTATGAAGAAGGCGTGGGGCTTGTCCGCCGCTGCGGCAGGATGCTTGACGATGCGGAAAAGAAGATAAGGATATTACAAAAAGACGAGGACGGAAATATAACCGAAAAGGATTTTGAAGCTAAAGATGAATGACATTTTTGATGAGCTTTTTGCGGATATGAAAAATGCCGCCGAAGCGACTGAAAAATATATGTATGACACCTTCGGACAAAAGGACAGAGATATCGATGAGGTTGCCGAGGCGATGAAATACAGCCTTTATGCGGGTGGAAAGAGAATAAGACCCTATCTTGTGCTTGCTTTTTGCCGCCTTTTCGGAGGCTCGGAGCGTGCGGCACTGCCTTTTGCGGCGGCTGTGGAGATGATACACACATTTTCGCTCATACATGATGACCTCCCTTGCATGGATAATGATGATATGCGCAGGGGAAAACCAACGAATCATAAGGTCTATGGGGAAGCAACAGCACTGCTTGCGGGAGATGCTCTTGCACTAAAGGCGTTTGGCGTTGCCGCCTCAAATAAAGAGGTTTCGCCGGATACTGCACTCAGGGCTGTCGGTGCGCTTTCATTTGCAGCGGCAGAGCAGGGAATGGTTGGCGGACAGATCATGGACATGTATGGCGAGAACCATGCTCTCTCGCTTGACAAGCTGGAAAAGCTTCAAGGGCTTAAAACGGGGGCACTGATCTGTGTTTCAGCAAGGCTGGGAGCTCTTGCGGCAGGTATAACCGACAGTGATGAGCGCATGAGGAATGCTCTTGAATATGCGAAGGGCATCGGACTTGCTTTTCAGATCACCGATGATATTCTTGATGTTGAAGGGGACGAGGCTCTCCTTGGAAAGCCCATCGGAAGCGATGCCGAAAACTCAAAAAGCACCTTTCTCACTCATATGACGATAGATGATGCAAAGGATTATGCCCGCAAGCTTACAAATGATGCAAAATCGGCTATAGAGGAATATGAAGGAAGTGAAAATCTGCTTTCGCTTGCAGATTATCTGCTCATAAGAAGATCATGATCAGAGCAGATATTTATCTTGCAAGGTTTGGGTATGCCAAAAGCCGTCAGAGCGCAAAGTCTCTTATTGAAAAAGGCTTTGCAAAGATAGACGGCAGAACTCTTGAAAAGCCTTCCGAGCAGATCGATGAAGCGGTTTCTCATGAGGTTGAGGTCATAAGCGAACGTTTTGTTTGCCGAGGGGCGCTGAAGCTTGAAGGAGCGCTTGAGGAATTTGCAATTGATGTATGCGGAAAGGTTTGCATCGATGTCGGTGCATCGACAGGCGGTTTTACCGATGTTCTTCTTTCTCGCGGTGCAAAAATGGTATACGCGGTGGATTCGGGACACGGTCAGCTTGATGCTTCGCTTGCGGAAAATGAAAATGTTGTAAATGTTGAAGGATATAATGCGCGTTATCTTAATCGCGAGGATTTCCCTTGCCTTTTTGATATGGCTGTTATGGATGTTTCTTTCATTTCGCAGACATATATTCTGGGCGGTATTGCCGATATCCTTATGCCTAACGGTATCCTTGTGTCGCTGATAAAACCACAGTTTGAAGCAGGCAGAGCGGCAGTCGGTAAAAATGGCATAGTGAAAAAGAAAGAGGACAGAGAGGCGGCACTTATGCGAGTTATCTCCTTTGCCGAGGAAAAGGGACTTTTTTGCAAGGCACTTATGCGCTCGCCAATTGACGGAGGCGATGGAAATATTGAATATTTGGCATATTTTACACGCGGTAAAGGTGAATATAATATAGATATAAACGCAATTAAAAATGTTGCAAAAGACGATGAAAGGAGGCGGATATAAGGTGGCGATAAGCAAAATAGGACTTGTAACGAATTTTAATATAAAGGAAAAATCAGAGGCAGCGGCGCGTGTTGTTGCATTTCTCGAAAAATATTCCTGCGGTGTTTATGCAAGCGAGCTGATGAAAGAAAAGGTTGAGAGAAATACCGCACTTTCGGGAAAGGTTATATTTGTTCCGAACTCAACTCTTTATAGGGATATGGACGTTATAATAGTTTTGGGAGGTGACGGCTCGATACTTTCGGCGGCGAGATACTGTCTTTCTTCGGGTATTCCGATCTTGGGCATCAATCTCGGACATCTCGGATATATGGCGGAAATGGAAGCCGATGAGCTTGAAATGCTTGACAGGCTTTTTACCGGCAACTATAGGATAGACGAAAGAGAAATGCTTGATGTATCGGTATTTCGAAAAGGGAAGCAGCTTGTTAACCGAGCCTCTGCTCTAAATGACGCAGTGATCTCGAATGGTTCTATCGCCAGAATGATAGATTTGGAACTATCCGAGGGAGATATTCCTGTCACCACATATCGTGCAGACGGGCTTATATTTTCCACTCCCACAGGGTCAACTGCTTATTCGATGTCGGCAGGCGGACCGGTTATCGATCCCAAAATGAAGTGCATCTGTGTAACTCCGATCTGCTCCCATTCTCTTGCGGCGAGACCAATAGTTTTCGCTGATGATTCGCTGCTCTGCGTGAAAAACATATGCGAGAGAGAAAAAAATCTTTTTTTGACTCTTGACGGAAAAGTGAATTTTGAAATTTACCGCGGAGATACGGTGCGCATAAGACGCTCAAATTCCGTAACCAGACTTATAAGGCTTAAAGAGAGGGGATTTTATAATACCCTCCATTCAAAAATGAATACATGAATATAAATGGTTTGAAAGGATGGATATAAAAATGAAATCGGCAAGACAGGAAAAAATTCTGGAGCTTATCGTTCGCTATGAAATCGAGACGCAGGATGAACTGATAGAAAAGCTGCGTCTTGAGGGCTATGATGTTACCCAGGCAACCGCGTCTCGCGACATCAAGGAGCTTAAGCTGACAAAAACACAGACAAATAAAGGAAAATACCGTTATGTCAGACCGATAACAAATGAAAATGCTCCCGGCACGAATTTCAATGCGGCTCTTGCGGTTTCAATAATCAGCATTGATGTGGGCGAAAACATCGTTGTTGTCAGAACCTATCCGGGTATGGCTAACGCCGTTGCAACAGGGATCGATGCCATAAGACATTCGGATATTCTCGGAAGCGTTGCGGGTGACGATACCATTCTTATCGTTACAAGAGCCAAGGAGATTGCGTCCAATATCTGCGATCAGGTAAAAACTATGATGCGTATTATGTAAGGAGCGAAAATGCTATCTTCATTACATATTGAAAATATTGCTGTTATAAAGTCACTTGACCTTGATCTTGAAAGCGGATTTACCGCGCTGACGGGTGAAACGGGTGCGGGTAAATCTATTATTATTGACAGCATTAACATGCTTATTGGCGGTAAGATACAGCGCGAGCTGATAAGAACAGGAGAGAATAGGGCACTTGTTTCGGGCATCTTTACCGATCTTTCTCCCGTTGCGCTCTCAAAGCTTGAAGAGCTTGGACTTTCAGCCGATGAGGACGGAAATGTTATGCTTCAGAAGAGCATTACCGCAGACGGAAAATCGTTGGTCAAGCTCGGCGGCAGGACTATAACTGCTTCTGTACAGCGGGAGATCGCGGCGGCTCTCATAAATATTCACGGTCAGAACGACAGTCAGCAGTTTCTCGCAAAATCAAGCCATATAGGACTTCTTGACGCTTTTGCGGAGGATTCCGAGGAGCTTGAAGCTTATAGAGAAAGCTATGAGGAATACACCGAGATCCTGCGCGCACTTGAAGAGCTCCAAAGCGGAGATAAGGAAAAGAACCGTCTTATTGAGATATACCGTTTTCAGATTTCCGAGATCGATGCGCTGAAGCTCCGGGAGGGTGAGGAAGAGGTTCTCGAGGCCGAATGTGCCAAGCTTCGAAATCTTGAAAAGATAAAAAAGCAGACGGTTTTTGCTTACAGAGTTCTTCATTCAAGTGAAAAAAGCGCATCCGTTACATATCTGCTTGACAGAGCGGCGCAGTCGCTGACGGCGATTGCTGATGTTGTTCCCGAATCGGCAGAGCTGGCGGAGAGACTGAAAAGCTACCGCTATGAAATAGAGGATATTGCGCTTACCGTGGAAGGCTTTACATCGGACGGCTTTGACGGCGATCCAACAGTGAGACTCAACAAGATAGAGGGCAGACTTGATGCCATTGCGAAGCTTAAGCGCAAATACGGCTCGACAATAGCAGAGATACTTGAATTTCGCGCCGAGACCACCGAAAAGCTTGATATGATCGAGCAATCTGACGACAAAATAGCGGAATATAAGGAAAAGCTGGCTTCTGTTAAGACCGAAATGACCGAGAGGGCTGAAAAGCTTCGCGAAAAGCGCATAAAAGCAGCTGAGGGGCTGACCGATAGGATCATGGGCGTTCTTGCTTTTCTAGATATGCCGAAGGTTCGCTTTGATGTAAGTATAAAACCGTCTGAGCCGAGGAAAAACGGCTTTGATGACGTTGAATTCCTCGTTGCTACCAATGCGGGCGAGCCGCTGAAGCCTATGATAAAGATCGCTTCGGGCGGTGAGCTTTCAAGAATCATGCTCAGCATGAAGAGCGTTCTTGCTGATAAGGACGCTATCGATACGCTTATCTTTGACGAGATTGACACGGGAATTTCGGGCGGAACTTCCCGCAAGGTCGGTATAAAGCTGAAGTCAATTGCAAAGGGTATACAGGTCATCTGCGTTACTCACAGCGCACAGATAGCGTCTCTTGCCGACAGTCATTTCAAGATAAACAAGACAGAGGAGAACGGTCGTGCCTTTACATCGCTTACCCTTCTTGATGAGGAGGGAAGGATAGAGGAGACCGCGAGAATTCTCGGCGGTATCGAGGTCACCGAGACCCAGCGCAGTGCCGCAAAAGAAATGATAAATGAAGGGGAGATGCTTTCATGATAAAAACGAAAACAAATGCGATGCGTATCCTTGATGCGGCAAAAATAAAATATGAGATAAAAGAGTATGTTCCCGATGAAAATGATCTGACGGGAACTCATATAGCGGAGCAGATAGGACTTGCACCGGAAATGGTGTTTAAGACCCTTGTCGCTCACGGAGATAAGACAGGTCATGTGGTATTCTGCATCCCTTCCTGCTGTGAGATAGATCTGAAAAAAGCGGCGGCGGTGACGGGGAATAAGAAGATCGAGATGGTTCATGTAAAGGATCTTCTGGGGCTTACGGGCTATGTCCGCGGTGCTTGCTCGCCCGTTGGGATGAAGAAGAAATTTCCCACCTATATAGACAAAAGCGCGGAGAATTTCGAGCTGATCACCGTCAGCGGCGGTATGAAGGGGGCCCAGCTGCTGCTCTCTCCCTCTGATTTGATACCATTTGTCGATGCAAAGATATGCGAGGTAACGAAAAATGACTGATTATATTATTCATAGCGTTCAAACGGGTGATGATTTTAATCCCGTTTTCATCTTTGCCCTTGCCGCAGCATGTCTCATCGCGGCAATATTTCTGATATTTTCGAAAAGAAGATAATTTGCGAATAATTTTAAATATCTATTGAAATATCCAATTAAAAGTAGTATAATAAATAATTGTTTGAAAATCGATTGACATTTTAATCCGCAAACAGCGGTAATGAAAGGAAAAATATGCTTAAACTCAAAAAAGCACTCTCGGAAAAGATCCTTGAGGGGATTCAGACCATAAATGCCGATTCGGGGCTTGATGCGGCGGCTGTTGCAGATATGCTGGAATATCCGCCCGACGCCGCAATGGGTGATCTGGCACTGCCTTGCTTCAAGCTGAGCAAGTCTCTCCGCCGTTCTCCCGTTCAGATTGCCGAAGCTTTGGCGGCGGCTATTGATTGCGATTGCCTTATGAAGGCAGAAGCAGTAAACGGCTATCTTAATATGTATATAGGCGACAAACATTATTCCGAAGGTGTTCTTGCCGACATTCTCGCAAAGGGTGAAAAATACGGTGCACCCGATTTTGGAAAGGGAAAGACGGTTGTTCTTGACTATTCCTCTCCAAATGTGGCAAAGCCCTTCCATATCGGTCATCTGGGTACTACCGTGATCGGTCATTCGCTGAAAAAGCTCCATGAATTTGCAGGCTATGACTGCGTTGGTATCAACTATCTCGGCGACTGGGGAACTCAGTTTGGTAAGCTGATAGTTGCTTACCGCAAATGGGGAAGCCGTGAAGAGGTTGAGCAGGGCGGAGTTGATAAGCTTGTTGAGCTATATGTTAAATTCCATAATGAAGCAGAGAACGATAAGGCTCTTGAGGATGAAGCAAGAGCAGAATTTACAAAGCTTGAGCACGGAGACGAGGAAAATCTTGCTCTTTGGCGCTGGTTTGTTGACGTAAGTCTCGCGGAATATAAGCAGACCTATAAGCTCCTTGATATCGAATTTGACAGCTATAAGGGTGAGAGCTTCTATACCGACAAGATGCCCGCACAGGTTCAGATCCTTCGCGACAAAGGGCTTTTGAAGATAGATGACGGCGCATCCATCGTTGACCTTGAAGAATATAATATGCCCCCTTGTCTTATTCTGAAGCGCGATGGCTCAACTCTTTATCCTACCCGTGATATTGCGGCGGCTGTTTACAGAAAGAACGAATATAAATTCGATAAGGCGATCTATGTAACATCGGCCGGACAGAGCCTCCACTTTGCGCAGTGGTTCAAGGTGGTTGAAATGATGGGGTATGATTGGCATGATCAGCTTGTTCACGTTCCTTATGGCACGGTTTCCATCAACGGAGCAAAGCTGGCTACAAGAACAGGTAATGTTATCCTTCTCCGCGACCTTTTTGCACAGGCTATCGAGAAGGTTACCGATATCATTGACGAAAAGAATCCCAACCTTGAAAATAAGAAGCAGGTTGCCGAGGACGTTGGTGTCGGCGCGATAATCTTCTATTATCTCTCAAACAACCGTATCCGCGATATAAACTTCATCATGGAGGACGCGCTGAGCTTTGACGGCAATACAGGACCTTATGTTCAGTATACCTATGCGAGAACCTGCTCGATTCTTTCAAAGGGTGAGGTAAAGAACGGCGAAGACAAGATCACCGCTCCGGAGGAGCGCTCGCTTTTGTCTGTTCTTTCAAAATTTGAAGAAAAGGTTATCGAGGCTATCGAAGCATATGAGCCTTCGATAATCACAAGATATATCCTTGATGTGGCAGTAGCCTTCAATCAGTTCTATCATAACTGCCAGATTCTCGGAGCCGAGAATGAAGAGGTACGCAACACGAGAATCAGAATAACAAAGGCGGTGCAGACCGTTCTCGGCAATGCCTTTGGTCTCATTTGTCTTAAGAAAACTGAAAAAATATAAGAGGTAATAAAGATGTCAGGACATAGTAAATGGAATAATATCAAGCACAAAAAGGAAAAGACCGACGCTCAAAAGGCGAAGATATTTACAAAGATCGGTAAGGAAATGATAATCGCGATCAAGGCGGGCGGTCCCGACCCCTCTTCAAACTCTAAGCTCCGCGATCTTATCGCAAAGGCGAAGGCAAATAACGTTCCCAATGATAATATTGAGAGAACTATCAAGAAGGCGGCAGGTCAGACCGACGTTGAATATGAAGAGCTCCGCTATGAGGGCTACGGACCCGCGGGAGTTGCCGTGATCGTAAACACCACCACCGATAACAGAAACAGAACCGCTTCCGAGGTTCGCCATTATTTCGATAAATTCGGCGGAAATCTTGGCCAAACAGGTTGTGTAAGCTATATGTTTGAGGAAAAGGGCGTTATCATCGTTATGCGCGAGGATGTTGATGAGGACGCGCTCATGGAAGCCGCTCTTGAAGCAGGCGCATCCGATTTTGTTGCAGAGGAGGAGGTTTTCGAGATCTATACCGAAACAGATGATCTCGGTGCAGTCCGCGAGGCACTGGAAAACGCCGGCTATGCTATCGAAAGCGCAGAGGAAAGCATGATTCCCTCAAATTACGTTACCCTTGAGGATGAGGACGATATCAAGAAGATGAATCTTCTCCTTGAGCACCTTGAGGATAATGACGACGTTCAGGAAGTATTCCACAACTGCGAAAATTGTGATTGATATAAAGCGAAAAACAGGATCGGTTCATCAGAATCGATCCTGTTTTTTGCTTTATTTTAGAAGAATCTTCATTTCTTCGGATTTTTCGGCGTTGCAATTGACATCTTCGGGGTCATAATAGGTTGGAACAGTCGCTTTAAAAGCCATCTTTATCGCACCTGATTCAATTTCATGCTCCGATGTCTTCACCGCATTTGTGAGTATTTCGATCTTTGCGTCTACCTCAGCGCGGGACAGGGGTTGATCTTTTTCAATAAAGATCATGTTGTTGTCGGTTTTTGAAATAGTCTCGGATTTTATCAGGAGCTCTTCAAAAAGCTTTTCTCCCGGACGGAGACCGATCTCCTCAATCTTGATGTCAACCTCCGGAGTGAGCCCAGATAGCTTGATCATATTTACTGCAAGATCATAAATTCTGACCAGCTTTCCCATATCAAGAACGAAAATCTCGCCCTTCTTTGCCATTGCACCTGCCTGCATAACAAGCTGGCTGGCTTCCGGGATGGTCATAAAATAGCGTATAATGCGCTTATCTGTGATGGTGATCGGACCGCCGTTTTCGATCTGCTTTTTAAAGAGGGGGATTACCGATCCGTTTGAGCCGAGTACATTTCCGAAACGTACTGCCGCGAAGCTTGTATTGCTGTCGGTTCTGCACTGAACTATCATTTCGCACATTCTCTTGGATGCGCCCATGATATTTGTCGGGTTGACAGCTTTGTCGGTGGAGATAAGTATAAATTTGGATGCACCGTATTTTTCCGCCATATCCGCAGTGTTATATGTTCCGAGAACATTGTTTTTAACAGCTTCGCAATTGCTGTGCTCCATAAGGGGAACATGCTTGTGCGCCGCCGCATGGAAAACGATTTCGGGACGGTATTTATCAAAGATGCAGTCAAGACGGGCTCTGTCTCTTACCGAGGCGATCTCAACCTCAAGATCAAGTTTGTCCTCATAATAGCGGAGAAGCTCCTGTTGGATGTCGTATGCGTTGTTTTCATAGATATCAAGAATGATGAGCTTTTTAGGATTGCATTTTGCTATCTGACGGCAGAGCTCACTGCCGATAGAGCCTCCTCCTCCTGTTATAAGGATCGTTTTGCCGCTGTAATATGAAAGAGATTCTTCATTGTTTATAACAAGGGATTTTCTGAAAAGAAGGTCTTCGATATGGAGCTCGCGTATTGTGCGGCGTTTGCTCTGACCGTTGGCTTCTCCGACATCCTTTACAGGAGTGTCATAAAGCTTGATCTTACAGCCTGTCTGTGCATATTTGTTGTATATTTCCTCAACCCTGACGCTGTCAAGCCTGTTCAGTGCAATGAAAATCTCCTGAATGGGGAGTGTCTTGATCGTATCAATAATTCTGTCATCTTCATAATAGACCTTGATGCCGCTGACCTTTCCGCCGCGCTTCGCAGGGTCTTTATCTATAAATGCAATTGGATTATAGTGCGAATTTTTGCTGTAAAGAAGCTCTTCTGCGAGTAATGCGCCGATCTGACCTGCACCGATGATGGCAACATTGATTTTTTTACCGGTTGGTATATTACTGTGCTTATGAACGATGCTGTAAGAGAATCTGGAGGAAAGAGTCATAAGTGCGAAGAGCGCGGTTACGATAACAGTATGCAATGTATTGTCCCATCTGAAAATGAGACCCGTAACAATAGCGGCAATCCCCGAAATGGCATCTGAAATCACCATGTCAAGATAGGCCTTTGAATTTGCATACCTCCAGATATTAGAATAATTTCCAAAGCTATACCTGAAAAAGAAGAGACAAGCCATGAGAACTGCTGAAGAGGCAATATACGAAGATGTGCCGTAAACATATTCGCTTGTATAGGACGAGAGGAAATAGTACGCACTGTTTAAAGATGCGAAACAAAAAACATCGATCAGAAGCAAGAGAATTTGTCGTGATCGCATATAGAGCAGGTGCTTGATGCTGAATTTCATTACATTATCCCTTTCTGCTAAATATAAAACTCAATTGTATCATTTATCATTTTGTTATTATAACATTTTTCTCAAAAAAAGTCAATAGATTATAATATTTTCTTTTACTTTTTGGTGAAAAGTGCCAAAGAAAAACTTTCGAAAGGGAGTTCGCCTTTGGGCCTTGGCGATTTTAACAAATCAGATGTATAAAAATTGTCGGTTTTGACGTTGAAAAAAAGTTGAAAAAAATATTGAAATAATGTATAATATAGTATATGCAAAAAACTTTACGCTTGAGTTTATGTTGAAAAGCAACAAAACAGTTAAGCTTAAAGTGTTGAAAAATATTTTCATAAAAAGGAGAAAACTATGAAATTTAAAATTTTTGCATTGCTTTTAACACTGATTCTTGTTATTGGTTGCTTCTGCGCTTGTAATGAAGCCAAATATAAGGATGAAGACACAGACAATGGGAAAAGCACCGATTCCGTAGAACTCACCGATACAGCAGATAGCTCGGACACAAGCAAAATATCAGATACGGAGGCTTTGACCGGCGCTATAACCGGAGGTTCCGAAAATTCCGGTGTCACCAAGCAGGGTAAGCTGACTCTTACGGCTGAAGTGGTCGGCGATCAGCTTGTTGCCAAGGTTAATTTGAGCGACAATCCGGGCGTTGCAGGCTTTCATCTTAGAGTGGATTTTGATAACACAAAGCTTTGCCCCGTTGCCATTACCGATTCAGAGCTCGTTGATTGCAAATATATATATTCTCCTATCAGCAAGGAAGACGCGGTACTTTCGGATTTTGAATTTGTGAATGCTTTTTATTTTAACCCTTCGAATTTCACGAAGGACGGATTGCTCTTTTCTCTGACCTTTGATATTCTCGATGGAGCAAGTGGCGAAACAGAGCTTACGCTTGCTTGTGAAGATGGCGATAATACAAATGAAAATTTGGAAGATGTCATTTTTGAACTCGAAAACTGCAAGGTGAATCTTGGTTAATTGCGTTTGTGAATGATTGATAGGCAGTCTCGCAAAAAGATAAGACTGCTTATTCTTTGGTTTTCTGGAAAAGACATCTTTGCTTTTCAGTCCGCTGCATATATAGCCAAATAAGGCTTTATAATATATAATTTCAGTGTACGGTTTAATTTTAACAAACGAAAGGATTAAGAATTATGAAAATCTATTTCAACAGACTGCTATCTGCGCTTCTTGCGCTTTTGATGATAGCAGGCGGCTTTACTTTCACTGTCGGCGCATCCTCTTATCCGGATATTTCAACGGTTCAAAGCGCCACGATCAGTGAGATCTAGGTCAATGAGCCTTTGGATTATGAGGTTGGCGAGGATATCGTCTTCAAATTCCGGATCATGTCAGACAAAGGCTCGATTGTCACTGCTCCCTATCTCTATTACAGCGCAGTTATGGACGATGGCAGAACGCTTACAGGATATGTTGAGCCTGTTGATGGTGTTTATACAGTTACTCTTGTCGGCGGACTTCTCCGTCCCGGCTTTGTATTCATGACTGTAAGCGCCTGCGATAAAAACAAGGGCGGTCTTTCTGTGCCCTCTGCTTATAAGTGCGGTGCCGGCGCGGGCGTTGAAGACATTCATCCGATCTATGGTATGCCAAATGAATACGATACCTATGGAGATTTTGACGCATTTTGGGATGAAACTCTTGCCCAGCTTGATGCTGAGGGTGGTGAGGCAACCCTTCAGTATATCTATTATTGCGGTGAGTACCCCTTTAGCGGCACAACCTATGATTGCTATGAAATTGAGATCAATTGTCCCAAGGACAGCTACTATGACAGCATAAACGGCAATTGGTGCGGCACAAACCATGTTTCAGCATATTTGACGATTCCTCAGGGAAAGACAAATCTCGGTCTTCAGCTTCTCTATAAGGGATATGACCTTATAAGTGCCAGCGGAGCAGGAAATTACATTGCGCCTCAGGCAAATATCTGCGCTGCTGACAAGATAACCCTCA
The DNA here is from genome assembly GCA_045595425.1 of Eubacteriales bacterium. Taxonomy (GTDB): domain Bacteria; phylum Bacillota; class Clostridia; order Oscillospirales; family CAG-272; genus SIG710. The sequence continues at coordinate 28,141 of JAZOAL010000166.1, read as the reverse complement.
GCGTTTCTCCTCATTCCGTTCCCGCTCCTCATAATGTTGCCGAAGCGGATCTTGGATCCCAGTGGGTATCTAACGGTGCATATATTGGCGATTATTATAAGGGCTCCAAGGGCGGATATCTCTATGATAAATACGGATATACAAACAATCACGGTAAAAACACGGCAGAGAACGTAAGTCCTTATACTACATATTTTAAATATATGATCATGCGTGATGTTCAGGCTGCTAACTTCCTTAAGATGTATTTCGGCGAAGAAGGTGTTGCGAGCACTGTAAACGGTGTTGACACATCTGCATGGGCAGGCCTTTGGGACGGCACTAATCTAAAAACATACGGCGGCAGCCAAGGCGGCTTCCAGGCACTTGCTGTTGCGGGCCTTGTTCCCGAAGTCAATGAGGTAAACGCAAGTATACCGTGGTTTGCCGACCAGGGCGTGAACTCGGCGGATTCCGACCGCTATAAGCCCATACATCCGAGAACCTCTGATTACTGCGAAGGTCTGCGTTATATGGATACCGCAAATTTTGCCGCAGGAATAAATCCTGATTGTAATGTAACCATCAATGCAGGTCTTATCGACACGCTTGTTCCTCCTTCAACCGTTGTGAGCATTTATGATCTCATGAATTGTAACGTATCTCTCACTTTCCATCAGAATAAGGCACACGGCACAGGCGGAACTGTAGTTTATACACAGACCCTTACAAAGACAGCAGATACAAGTGCCAAAGAGCGCGTTGTTAATTTCATGAGTGAAGTTGACAGCACTGTTTCCGACGCTTTCGCACAGGCTTGGACAAAGGTTTCGGGCGAAGCTGTGGTTTCAAACGGTGATTCTTCTGTTGATATCTACATTGTTGATAAGAATACCGATATCGATTTCACCGCACTTGCTGCATCAAGCACTGCAGAGGCTATCGGTATCATCCTTACGGGTGACGGTCTTACCAATATCAATGAAAAACTCGCTGAGATATACGCTCTTCATAACGATATCTCCGGCAAGGTTTGGGTAATCGGTAATGACGGCACCATCGACGGTGAAAATGCCGCAATAACCCTTTCCGCTTGTATGAACTGGGGTAATAAGCCCACCGGCGGAGCTTCCCTTGCTCTCTATGGTGCTGACGGCGTAATGGGACAGAGCTTTGTGCTTACATCAAGAGAGCCCTATGCGGTAATTCCTTCTCCTCTCTTTGTGGCAGGACAGGGAATAATCGTTGAAACAGAAAATATAACTCTTGACGGCGGTTTTATGAGCCCTGCGGGTGAGAATGGTTCTATGACCTTCAGTGCCCCCTCTTGCCCCGCGACCTTTGAGAATGTTAATGTTGGCAATGTCGAGGATTGTGGAAATGTTGAGGGCGTTGGTCTTTGGGTCTATGACGCAGGCAAGCTTACCATCAAGGGTGCAGGTCCTATGCCGGCATATGCAAGCACTGCAGATGCTCCTTGGGCAGGTAAAGAGGTTACCGAAATTGAGATTACAGATGGTATCACAAGCCTTGGAGCAAATAACTTTGCAGAGTTTACCGCAACAGTAAATCTTCCGAAGTCTGTTGGGGCAATCGACACTGCCGCTATTGGTAAAGGTTCTGCAATCGTCAGCTATGATAACGCTTATGCAAAGACATTTGCTGCGAATAATGGCTTCACATTTACAAACCTTGGTGCGGTAGGTACTATGGGTGATGATGTTTATTGGCATCTTGATACCAAAACAGGAGTTTTCACAGTAAGCGGTACCGGCACAGCTATGTATGCTCAGGACGATGACGGCAATAAGGTGGCTCCTTCGTCGGCTTGGACAGAGGCCAACTGGTCAAAAGCGCAGTATTATCCTTATCGCGACAGCATCAAAAAGATGGTTATCGAAGCTCCGATAAAATCTATTCAGAATTATTCTCTCACATTTGTAAATAAATGTACAACAATTGAGCTTCCCGAGGCTTATACGGGTGCAAATACAATAGCATTCCACGGAATGTCCGGATTGACCTGCATTTACACAAAGGGTCAGACCCCCGAGGCAGGAACCGCAAACCTTTCCAATCTCACAGTTATCGGAGATTATTCTATGGTTCAAACAGCTGTCGCAAAGGTTATTCTGAATGACAGCGTTAAAGCCTTAGGCAAGCAGGTGTTCCATAGCTGTAAAAAGCTTGCCGAGATCAATATTCCCGAATCTCTTACTTCAATCGGCAATCAGGCCTTCTATAAATGTAGTGCTCTTACCTCCATTACCTTGCCCGCATCTCTTACAAGCGTTGACGCGACAGCTTTTTATGGCTGTACAAATCTGGCATCGCTTACGGTGAAGAATTCTTCTCTTGATATGAGCTTTGCGGCAGAGCTTACAGGGCTTGAGCTGATCGTTGCTCCCGAGGGCTCGACTGCCGAAGCCTATGCTATAAAGAACAGCATCCCCTTTGAGGCATATGAGGAGGATGTTTCAGTTGATGCCATTGTCACCGATATGCCTATCGGTGAAGATCTCTATTTCCGTATACTTCTCAACGAGGACGGCGAGACCTACACAATGGATATCTACGGTACAGGTGTGAAGGCTCAGGCTATGAGCACCGAAGGTGAATATCTTGCCGCGGGATATGCAGGCTTTGTTTCTACAAAAGCATATCAAACAACCAATTACTATGAGTACAGCAGCAAGATTACCAAGATCAAGTTCAGCGCTCCCAATATTACAACTATTTCCGGATATATGTTCCAGAGCATTCCGGCAACAGAGCTTGAGCTTCATGCCAACATGACAGCGCTCAATAATGATGCGTTTAACGGCATGACAGCCCTTAGAACCGCCTATACAACAGGTCAGACCCCCGAGGCGGGTGTTGCAAATCTTACAAATGTTTCAACCATTGGCGGATATGTATTCTATTGTCATAAGTTCACAAAGATCCTTCTCAGCGATAAGCTGACAAGCATAGGAACTTATACCTTCGGTTCTAATTCTGCGTCAGCATCCAGGCTTGAAAGCGTTGAAATTCCTGCTTCCGTTACTTCAATCGAAGAAAATTCATTCATTAAAGCAGGTAAGCTTGTTTACATTAAGTTTAACAGCAACAGCTTCACTTATAAAAGCAGTAGCTTCTCCGGCATAAATGCAAATGCAACTGTTATTGCCGCAGATGGCTCTACAGGCGAAACACTTGCAAGTGAGCTCGGCATCCGGTTTATCGACAGTGCATTGGTTCCTGAGGTATATAACTATTATACAAAGGATAATTCTGCTGTTATCATCGCAAAGATAAGCGGCACAGAATATCATGCGTTCGGCACAGGCTCTGCTGCAGAATTCAATATGGGTTATACAACCTATGATAATGCGATCAGCAGTTCTACAGGCAATGGCGAAAACAGACCATGGAATGAGATCAAGACCTTGATCAAGAAGGTTGTGTTTGTCAATCCGGAGCTTGTTTCCATCGATGCAACCTTTGCTACTCACACAGGTCTTGTGACCGTTGAAGTTCCCGCGTCGCTCACAAGTCTTGGAGACAGTGCGTTCAACGGTTCAAGAGTTGCAACTCTCTATATCACAGGCAATGAGCCCGAGACCGGAGTTGTTGACCTGAGGAATGTCACAAGCCTTGGCGGTATGTGCCTGGCACATGTAAGAGCAACATCGATCCTGCTCTCCGATGATCTCACAGGTACATGGGGTAACAATCTGTTCTTCCAGTGCACAAATGTTGAGTATATCAGAATTCCCAAGGGTGTAACAAAGCTCGATCAGGTTCCCTTTAACGTCTCCGTCAATTCTCTGACGACGGTTCTTGTTGAGAACCCCGATCTTGTATTCCCCAATCTTGCAAGCTATGATCCTTTCAGGGGTGCCTCGAAGCTCTCAACCATTATTGGTTATAAGGACTCTACAGCCGAGACATATGCAGAAGCAAAGGGACTTACATTTATCCCGATCGATGCGGCAGAAGTTCTAACCTTTGAGGGCTTCCGGATAAGAGAAAGCGACTATAACGGTCTCCGCTCGATCTATAATGCAAATCTTGCAGAGATAAGCTCCCGTGCGGCAAGCGGCTTGACCGTTGTTGAATACGGAAGCATGCTCGCATCTACAGAAAAGCTTACCGCAAACGGTGATGAGCTTATTGTTTGGGAAGACGAGACAGGTGCTATAGTAACCCACTCCTATGCAAGAAAGGTTGCTGTTTATAAAGACGGCAATATTGTTTCGCGCATACTTTCGCAAGATGATGCTTCGGTGACGTATGCTTATACCGTAACTCATTTTAATGCTAACAACTATAATAGAGAGATAACCTCAAGAGGGTATGTTATCTTCGCCGATAAGGAAGGCAATCAGTATATCGCATATGCTGACCTTCTTGATGATAACGGAAACAGCTATAACAGCATGTCTCTCGAAACTCTTTGTCAGAACATCGTAGACGATGGAACAGATCTTTCAACCAATGTCTGCTGGCTCGACATCCTTAGATTCAGAGAGGCAAACAGCGCCGCAGCCTGATCTCTGACAAACATTTTGCCCCGCGAATTTTTCGCGGGGCTTTGTTTGTCGTCGGAGCTGTAAAAGTAATTTGAGAAGTAACTTACAGCCAATGAGATCCTTCGCGCCTTTCAGGATGACAGATGGTGCTCATTTGTCGCTTTTACTACATAAAAAATCAGATAATTCACCGTAGAAAGATAAATAAACAAACCCAATTGTCATCCTGAACGTAGTTAAGGATCTCATGTGGAAAAACTAAATTTTTGCTTTCTAAAATCCTTTTTTCGTTACAGAAAGCCGCAAAATTAGTGTTCACCGAAAAGTCATCCCGAACCTACCGAGGGATGACTTTTTGGTGAGTGCCTTATTTTCTGAGGCTTAGTTACCTTAACTAACAGTTCGTAAAATCATTGTCAGCAGTTAAATTTTAAGTTTTTCAAACATACCAAATTGTTTCTGTGAAAAAAACAAAATTATTTTCAATTTTTATTTGAAAAATAAGATAATATGTGTTATAATATATGGTATATAATTATAATCGCGTATTATATCTTCCGGCGGAGGTGCTTTGAATGTCAAATTTTAGAGAAAACTTGTCATATTGGATATCTGAACTCAGTTCTAAATCGGGAATCCTTCGGGTGATCCTCAATATTGTTGATATTTTTGTGCTTTCGCTCCTTTTGTATATATGTGTGAAGTTCCTTTTGGGTATCATGCGAAAAAGATCGGGCAGACTTTTTGTTGGAATTTTTGCAGTTCTGTTGCTTGTAATGGTTTCTTATCTGCTTAATCTCCGCGCAACGTTTTTTGTTCTTGAAACGGTTATGCAGTTTGGTCTTATTGCGATAGTTGTTATTTTCCAGCCGGAGATACGCACCTTGCTCGAAAATGTCGGATATGCCGGCAAGCGTTTCGGAGTGAAAAAACTTCTGCTCGATGAAAATGAACAGGTGGTTATAATCGGAACTGTTTGTAATGCACTTAGTGATATGTCCAAGCACTGCGTGGGAGCACTGATCATTTTTCAGCGGGAAAAAGAGCTGAATGCTTATGATGAAATGAAGGCAGTCAACCTTAACAGTGATATTTCATATGAACTTATCGAAAACATTTTTTTCAAAAATTCACCCCTTCATGACGGTGCTGTAGTCATTCGCGATTTCAGACTTTTAAAGGCAAGAGTGCTTTTTGATGAGATTTCAAATAACCCGAATCTGGCTCTTGATCTGGGATCGAGACATAAAGCGGGAGTTGGTGCAACTGAAAACGGAAACGACTGTATTGCTGTTATAGTCTCTGAGGAGACCGGTCGGATCTCATATGCCATTGACGGCGACCTCCATCATAATGTGAGTTCGGATGAGCTTTATAAATTGCTTTGCAACGAACTCTTGGTATCATCGGAGGATAAATTTCATAACAAAAAGGATAAAACCAAAGAGAAATCAGGAGCATCAAGATAATGAAAGGGGGCGGGCACATGAAATATAATAGTAATAATCTTCGTGAAAAAGTCGATGCGGCAAAAAGCCGTCTTGAGAAACAGACTTTTAAGGTTGGCGGACTTTCTATCAGGCTCACCTCAACTCTGATTTATGTCGCTTGCCTGCTTTGCGCGATATTCATTTGGGCGAATGTTTCGCAGAGCAGCACTGAAACATCCATTCGCCGCTTTGATAATGTCAGCGTTGTGGTGGAAGGCGAATCTGCACTTATGAGAAATAATCTTACGGTTTTCGGACTTGAGGATAAAATCGTGAGCGTCACTGTTGAAGGTGCAAAAAATAAGGTTGACGCCCTTACCGATGAAGATATAGTTGCTTATATCGATGTGGGTGAGGTTACAAAAGCCGGTAATGTTCGCCTTTCTGTTTCTGTTAAGGGAATAAATAAGCTTGATTCTGTTGTTACACCATCAAGTGTAAAGACCTTTATTGACGAAAGGGTTGAAGTTGATATTCCGGTTTCGGTCGATCACAACTCTACTCTTATTTCAGAATATGATTATGTACTGTCAACAAATATCGATACTGTTATGATCACCGGTGCAAAGACTATTGTGGAAAGGGTGAAAGAGGCTCGCGCGATTCCTGAGCTCGGAGATCTTATAACAACAAGCATTACCACAAACGCGCCTCTTGAACTGGTTGATGAAACAGGGGAGAAGATAGAATCTGCTTACATAACTTCAACTGTAAAGGATGTGGTTGTTGAGGTGGATGTCTACAGCGAAAAGACCGTTCCGCTGACCTATACCTATAAATACGGCAATATTCGGGATAAAAATCTAAAGGTCAAAGTGACACCTGCGGAGATCACTCTGCGCGGAGATCCTATGATTTTAAGCGATATCGAAGATCTTTCAATAATCGAGCTGGATGAAACCAAGCTCACAAAGATCAATGACAAGATAAATTTTGCTGTCAGTCCCCGTCTTCCCGAGGGGGTTACCGATGTTAACGGAATCGAAGGTTTTGATGTCGATGTTGAGCTTCTGAACTGTACAAATCTTACTCTGGAGATACCGCATGATAATATTTCCGTGAAAAATGCAGACAGCTATACTTATAGCTTTCATGACGATGTCTATAAGCTGGAATGTATTGTTGATGCGGCTTCTGCTAAAAAAGTAAGTGCAGAAGATTTTGCTGTTGAGATCGATCTTTCGGCTGCAGTTGTCGGCCTTGGCGGTTATCATGAGCTTACTCCGAAAATTACCGTCAGAGATGTGGATTTTACCCTCTATCCGATAGATATCAAAAAGATCAAAGCTGATATAACAGAAAATAAATGAAACGCATAATTATAAGCAATATAAAGCGGCCCTTTGACGCTTCGGAGGAAGAATTTATTTCCGAGGCGAAGCTGAAGGTCAAAAGAGCAGGCCTTTGCAGCCGTGATTTCTCCTTTAAGATTTACAAGCGTTCGATAGATGCAAGGCATAGAGAGAGCATCATGTGCGTTTGCTCTGTTATTGCCGAAACAGTATCGAATATAACTCTTTGTGAGGACAGACTGAAAAAATACGGCATTTCGGAGGCCGCAAGAGACGAGATAAGCTTCGAACAGGGAAGCGAAAGACTGCATGCCAGACCTGTTGTGGTGGGACTTGGACCGGCGGGCATATTTTGCGCACTGCTCCTTGCGGAAAACGGATATGCACCGATAGTTTTAGAGAGAGGCTCACGCGTTGAAGAGAGGACCCAGGCGGTTGAACATTTTTACCGCGATGGAACTCTTGATTTAAACACGAATATTCAATTCGGGGCAGGCGGTGCCGGAACCTTTTCGGACGGTAAGCTGGTCACAAGGATCAGCGATGAAAAATGTTCATATGTTTTGAAGCGTCTGCATGAATTCGGAGCTCCCGATGAGATCCTATATAAGGCGAAGCCACATATTGGCACCGATATTTTGCGCGAGGTTGTGGCAAATGCCGCCTCGGCAATTGAAAAATGCGGCGGTGAAATAAGATATAATACAAAGCTCGAAGATATAAAAGGTCTTCGTGCCGAGACGACTTCGGGTGAGATGGACTGCGGAGTGGTAGTTCTTGCTCTCGGTCACAGTGCCAGAGACACTTATAAAATGCTGCTCGATCGTGACTTTGCGATCGAACCTAAGCCTTTTTCCGTCGGTGTTCGTATTGAACATCTGCAAAGTGATATAGATAAGGCACTTTTCGGCAAATATGCAGGTCATCCCAAGCTGGGAAAAGGGGAATATAATCTCTCGGATACAACAGGAGATAGGGGTGTTTATACTTTCTGTATGTGTCCCGGAGGTGAAGTGGTTGCCGCCGCCAGCGAAGAGGGCGGGGTTGTTGTTAACGGAATGAGCCGATTTGCCAGAGACGGCAAAAATGCAAATTCCGCTGTTGCGGTCTCTGTCAGAACAGAGGATTATGGCGGAAGCGTTTCCGGTGCCATTGAATTTCAGCGCAATATCGAGAGAGCCGCGTTTCTTGCAGGTGGTTCGAATTATTATGTTCCGATCCAGACCTTTGGAGATTTTATTGAAGACAAGGCAGTGACAGAGCCCAAACGCATAATGCCTACCTATATGGGAGGCGGAAAATTTAAAGTTGCAGAGCTTGGGGCTCTGCTTCCGCGATTTATTACAAGTGAGCTGAAGCGCGGTATCATGAGCTTTGAACGCCGTATTGAGGGCTTTTCTGCCCGTGATGCGGTGCTTTCGGGATTTGAAACGAGAACATCTGCACCGTTGCGCATCCTCAGAGGCGAGGATATGTGCGCTATCGGACGAGAGGGAATTTATCCCTGCGGTGAGGGTGCGGGATATGCAGGTGGAATCACAAGCGCGGCAGTTGACGGTATTAAGGTAGCATTGGCAATAATGTCAAAATATGCGCCCATCGAATAATTTTCATCTGTCAAAGGACAAATTCGTTTTGAAAAAACAGGAGACAACCTGATGAGAGTAAAGGCAAAAGTCAAGCAGGTCGAAGACAAATATGCTTTGGTTGAGAGTGAACGTCTCTCTGCCTGCGAGGGCTGTCATAAGCACGCCGAAGGGTGCTCTGTCTGTTCACTCATGGGTTCAAATAAAATAATATCCGCAAAGGCAAAAAATTCTGTCGGCGCAGAGGTGGGTGATACGGTAGAGATAGAGACCGAGACGAAAACGGTACTTTTTTATGCTATGCTCGTTTTTATCCTGCCTCTTGCAGTCATGCTTGTTCTTTACGGAGGGGCAAGTATGGCATCTGTTCCCGAAGCCTTGTGTTATGTATTGGCTTTCGGGGGATTTGTGCTTACCTTTGCCGGACTCGGTCTGTATTCAAGGCTTAGGGTCAGTGAGAAATACGACGCCCAAATTATAAGGATTGTTGAAAAGAAAAAAGAAGATTGATTATCGGCTTTAAGGGGCAGATGACCTTGGGGCTGCAGAAAGTGTAAAGAAATGAACAGTAAACGAGAAAAGATATGGAATACGCTGTTTAACGCTTCCGATGACTCCGATGCTGCGGTGAAGAGCATATGCGAGTCAAATAAAATGGGAGCAATAACGGCAAAATTGCTTTATAACCGTGGATATACCACGCCTGAGCTTGTCAGAAAGTTTCTTTGTAATGAAACAAACACTCTTTATGATCCCTTTGCCTTCACCGATATGGAGAAGGCGGTTTCGAGAATCAGACGGGCACTTGACGAAAATGAAAAAATAGTAATATACGGAGACTATGACGTTGACGGCGTTACCGCCGTCAGCAGTCTTTACCTGTATCTTTCCGAAAAGGGTGCGAATGTTTCATATTATATTCCAAGCCGTGACGGAGAGGGCTACGGAGTGTCCGTTGGGGCGGTAGAACGCCTCTCAAAAGAAGGCGTAAGCCTCATTATCACAGTTGATACAGGAATCACTGCGGTTGAGGAGACCGATCTGGCAAATTCACTTGGCATTGATATGGTTATAACCGATCATCATGAGTGCCGCGAGGTACTTCCGGCTGCTTGCGCTGTGGTCAATCCTCATAGGCCTGATTGCCGCTATCCTTTTAAAGAGCTTGCGGGTGTTGGGGTGGTATTTAAGCTGCTTTGCGCCTTTGAAAGCCGCCTTGCAGAGGAAAAGGGCGAAGACCGTCTTAACGGCATCAGAAAGATATTCAGAGAATATGCCGACCTTGCCGCCATCGGAACTATTGCCGATGTTATGCCGATCACTGATGAAAACAGAGTTATCGTTATGTATGGTCTTGAAAAGATAAATACAACAAAGAGGCGAGGTCTCGCTGCCCTTATTGAAGCCTCGGCAAATTATTCTCCGTCCGAGTCCCGTTCTGCGTCTGCGATCGCAAAGCCTGCCGCGGCAAAGAAAAGAAAAATAACATCATCTTACATAGGCTTCGGGATCGCGCCGAGGATAAATGCCGCAGGACGAATCAGCTCCGCATCAAAAGCAGTTGAGCTGTTCCTTACCGATTCTGATGAGCGTGCCGCCGCTCTTGCCGCTGAGCTTTGCGATATCAACAGGCAGAGGCAGGTTGAAGAAAACAGAATCGCAGAGCAGGCTTATAAAAAAATCGAACAGGAATTTGATTTTAAAAACGAAAAAGTCATAGTTTTAGAGGACGATGGCTGGCAGCAGGGAATAATAGGAATAGTTTCCTCAAGAATTACAGAAAAATACGGTCTGCCGTCTATTCTGATTTCCTTTGACGGTGCAACCAGAGGTTTTCCCGGCGATGATGATATGGGAAAGGGTTCGGGCAGAAGCATTAAGGGCTTAAATCTTGTTGAAGCTCTCAGCTATTGCAGCGATTGTCTTGTCAAATACGGCGGACATGAGCTGGCGGCGGGACTTACCGTTGAGCGCGCCAAGCTCTCGGATTTTAAGGGGAAAATAAACGAATTTGCCCGCAAAAACATTTCCGAGGAAATGATGAATATTCGTCTTGATGCAGATTGCAATATCGAAATGAGAGATCTTACCCTTGAAAATGCTGCCGAAATCAGTATTCTTGAGCCTTTCGGTACGGCAAATCCCGTTCCTGCGTTTATTTTGTACGATGCTAAAATTGAGAGAATATTCCCGATAGGAGCCGGCAAGCATTTAAAGCTTGTTTTATCCCGTGAAGGGAAAAATATTACTGCAATGTATTTCGGTATGTCTCCTCAGCATTTTGATTTCAGAGAGGGCGATCGTATCGATGTTTTCTTCAATATTGACATAAACGAATATCAGAATGTTAAAAGCGTTCAGATGATAGTTAAGGATATAAGGCTGTCCGAGAGCTTTGAGACTGCACTTAAAAATGATATCTACCGCTATGAATATATAAAAGGCGGTGGAGATTTTGACGATCCCGAAAATGTTATTCCAACAAGAGATGATTTTGCCGCTGTTTATAATGTTTTGCGGCGCGAAAGCCGAATAGGACATGACACTATAAATGAAAAGATACTTCTTTCCATGCTTCGCGGAGATGCTTGCCCGAAGGGGGATATAGGCTATATAAAAATGAAATTCATATTGTCCGTTTTCCGCGAGCTCAATGTTTGCGGAGTTGAGGAAGGGGAAGACGGATACTACCGTTTTGAGATCTATTTCAAAACAGACAAAGCAAATCTTGACAAATCATATATATTAAAAAAACTGCGCTCACAGTGCAGGGACAGATTCTGATTTTGAGGTTATACATGGATAACGATAATGTAAATTCGATTGAAAAAAATGCGGTCGATGTTCATACCGATGTCAGCCGTTTGCTTGGGATACTGAAGGCAACGGGTAAGAATTATGATACAGCTAAGATAGTCAGAGCTTTTGAATATGCGAGCAAGCTTCATGAGGGTCAATTCCGCCAGAGCGGAGATGCGTATATTTCGCATCCTATCGCGGTGGCGGAGATAGTTGCGGGACTTGAGCTTGATACAGATGCTATCTGCGCGGCACTTCTTCATGATACTGTTGAAGACTGTGCCGATAAAACCAATCTTGCTGAGGTGCGCAAGCTTTTCGGAGAGGATGTCGCACTTCTTGTGGACGGTCTTACCAAGCTTGTGGAGCTTCAGGTTGAGGATAAAGAAGAAGCGCATATCGAAAATCTTCGCAAAATGCTTCTTGCAATGTCAAAGGATGTTCGTGTTATATTCATCAAGCTTTGCGACCGCCTGCATAATATGCGCACACTTTCCGCTAAAGGTGATGCCAAGCGCAGGACAATAGCTCTTGAGACAATGCAGGTCTATGCACCTCTTGCCCACCGCCTCGGTATGCAGAGGATCAAGCACGAGCTTGAAAATCTATCCCTTGAATATCTCGATCCCTTCGGCTATGAAGAGGTCTCAAAGCATATAGAGGAAAAATACGGTCAAAATCTCGGGCTTATCGAAAATCTGAGAAATCAGGTTGATTCAAAGCTTCGCGAGAATAACATATCCTTTACTCTCGAGGGTCGAATTAAGTCGGTTTACAGCATCTATAAAAAGATGTATAATCAGAATAAGAGCTTTGACGAGATATATGATTTTTATGCCTTGCGCGTTATTGTGGATACCGAGCTTGAATGTTATACCGTTCTCGGAATCATTCATGAGATGTTTAAATCCATTCCCGGACGTTTCAAGGACTATATCTCAACCCCAAAGCCCAATATGTACCGATCTCTGCATACAACAGTTATCGGACGTGACGGTGTACCTTTTGAGGTTCAGATAAGAACATGGGAAATGCACCATGTTGCTGAATACGGTGTTGCGGCACACTGGAAGTATAAGTCGGGTGAGCGCTCAAAGGCTGATATGGATAAAAAGCTTGAATGGATTGCCCGTCTTATCGAGACAGAGGATGGCACAAGAGATCCAGATGAGTTCATGCATGCTTTCAAAACCGATATATTCCATGATGAGACCTTTGTGTTTACTCCCAAGGGCGATGTTATTGCACTGCCGCAGGGATCTACAGTTATTGATTTTGCCTATTCCATTCACTCCGCCGTTGGAAACAAAATGGTCGGAGCGAAGATCAACGGTATGATAGTACCCATCGACAAGGTGCCTCAAAACGGTGAGATCGTCGAGATCCTGACTTCAAATGCTTCAAAGGGGCCAAGCAGAGACTGGCTTAAGATAGTTAAAACAGGCGAAGCAAAAAACAAGATCAGACAATGGTTTAAAAAGGAAAAAAGAGATGAAAACATTATAGTCGGACAGTCGATTATCGATGCTGAGCTCAAAAAGTTTTCAAAGGCATATTCCGATGCCCAGCGGCTTGAGATCGTTACAAATGTTGCGCGCAGAATAGGTGTGCAGACGGCTGAGGATCTTTATAACACTATCGGTTACGGCGGTCTTTCAATCTCAAAGATCACTCTCAAGCTCCATGATGAGCTTGAAAGGATAATCAAAACCGAAACGCCTGCCCCCCTTATGGATGTTGCCGATATTCCGGTTAAAAAACCGAAGCATATACGTTCCAACAGCGGTATAATCATCGATGGCGAAGAAGGATGCCAGGTCAAATTTGCAAAATGCTGTAATCCGCTTCCCGGAGATGCCGTTATCGGTTTTGTTACAAAGGGCTACGGGATATCTATTCATAAAAAGGATTGCCCAAATGTTATAGGGGGCATGAAAAATCCTGAAAATTCTTCCCGTTGGGTAGAAGCTGAGTGGGAGGATGGTGTCGCAGATCAGATCAGCGGCGGTTATGAAGCTTTGCTTCAGATATTTGCCTATGACTCAATAGGGATCCTTGCTGATATTTCTATGACTCTTGCTGATATGAAGGTATCGATACTTTCTATCAATTCCCAAAAAAAATCCGACGACATGTTTATAATTAACCTTAAAATAAGCTGTAAGAATATTGAGCATTATAAATCGATAGTTTCAAGGCTTAAGGGACTTAAAAATGTCGAGGACGTTACGAGAGGATTTTCATAATGAAGGCTGTACTTCAAAGAGTAAAAAAGAGTGAAGTCAAAGTTGACGGAGATATAGTCGGAAAATGCGGAGAGGGGCTTATGATCCTTCTCGGAGTTGCCGTTGGCGATACAGAGGCGGATGCAGACGCGCTTGCAGCAAAGATTCTGAGGCTTCGCATTTTTGAGGATGAGAACGGAAAAATGAATAAGAGCATCACCGATATAGGTGGTGAGGCTCTTGTTGTCTCTCAGTTTACTTTGCTTGCTAATTATAAGAGCGGCAATCGACCGGATTATCTTGCCTCCGAGAAGCCGGACAGGGCAAACGCCCTTTATGAATATTTCAGCGGGATACTTCGCGGATCGCTTTCTCATGTGGGAAACGGAGTTTTTGGTGCTGATATGGAAGTTACCATTGTAAATGACGGACCTGTTACCATTGTTATGGATTCAGCAGATCTGAAAAAGAGCAGGTGAGGATATGAAGCTTTTTCTTGAAGGAAACATTCCCATCAACAGATATTATGTTCAGATGCTTTGCATGATCTATTTTCCGGGAGTTAAATTCTCTGAAAACGAGGATGCCGAGGATGATGGCCTTCAGCTTTCGGTGAATGTTCGGCGCCATGAAGAGCTTATAACGGCAAAATGTACGCTTCGGGCACTCGGCAAAGAGGGAAGTGCAGAAAAAGAAAGGGCTGTTGGCGACGGTATCACCGAGGACAGAGCGACTAAGCTTGCCATCGGTTCGGCAATGCTCGCTATCGGAGAGGAAGTTCTTTCATACCGCCCGTCTTGGGGCATGCTTATCGGCGTACGCCCCTCAAAGGTAGCTATGGAAAAGCTTCTTGAGGGAAACAGCAAGACAAAGGTTCGCAAGATCCTGCGAAATGATTTTTCGGTAACGGTCAAGAAGGCGGCGCTTGCCACAGATGTGGCTCTGGCTGAGAGGGCAATTATCGGAAATCCCGACAAAAAGGATTGCAGTGTTTATGTGTCGATACCTTTCTGCCCGACAAGATGCGCTTACTGCTCTTTTGTTTCTTATACTTCTAAAAAACTGCTTTCTCTGATTCCCGAATATCTTATCCGTCTCTGTTCGGATATTGAATCAACCTTCGCGCTTGCGAAAAATCAAGGTCTTAATGTCAAAACAGTATATATCGGCGGCGGAACACCTACCATATTGACCGCCCCGGAGCTTGAGATGCTCCTTTCAAAGATAAGCGATTGCATAGATGTCTCAACCCTTGAGGAATATACCCTTGAAGCCGGCAGACCTGATACGATCGATGCCGAAAAGCTGACTATTGCGGCTAAATACGGGGTGACGAGAATGAGCGTCAACCCTCAATCACTTTGTGATAAGGTGCTTTCCGGCGTTGGGCGAAGCCATACAACAGAGGAATTTTACCGCGCATATGATATTGCGAGAGCTTCGGGCATAAAATATATAAACACTGATCTCATTGCAGGTCTTCCCGGTGATACCTTCAAGACCTTTTCGGAAACCTTTGATAAAATTCTTGAGCTTTCTCCCGATAATATAACGGTACATACATTCTGCGTCAAGAAATCGGCGGAGCTTATGCAGCAGGGACCCTCCATTTTCTCGCGCCGAGGAGGAGATGCTGTCAAATGTGTTGATTATTCACAGCTTCGCGCAATGCAGGAGGGTTATAGGCCATATTATATGTATCGTCAGAAGAATACTGTGGGTAATCTTGAAAACGTGGGCTTTGCCAAGCCGGGCTCGGAAGGACTTTATAACATCTATATGATGGAGGAGGTTCATACCATCCTTGCCGCAGGTGCTGGCGCTGTTACAAAGCTGGTGGAATATAAGAGCGCGGGAGAGGGAAAAACCCGCATAAAGCGTCTTTTCAGCCCCAAATATCCCTACGAATATCTGCGTTCGGATAATACCGAGGAGATAGCAAGATGTGCCGAGGAGTTTTTTGCCGAAGAGATCTAAATTTTTAATTTCGGAGATAACAAATGACCGAAGAAAAATCTATAAGTTCTAAAAAACTGTTTTTGTCGGGCGTTACCGCCATGACGGTCTCAACTATTATCGTTAAAGTAATAGGCTTGCTTTATAAAATACCTATGCTTTCTCTCCTTAAGGAGGGCGGCATGGCGTATTTTAATGCTGCATATGATATCTATACGATATTCTATCTGGTTTCAACTGCGGGACTGCCTGTTGCGGTTTCAATACTTGTTTCGGAAAACCGCGTGCATGGCAATGTCAAAAACATAAAACGCATATACCGAACGGCAATGACTATGTTCATTGTGATCGGAAGCATCGGCACTGTCGCAATGATGGCGGGAGCTAAGCTTTTTTCTTCTGCAATAAGCATCAGCGGTGCTGAATATTGCATATTGGCAATAGCCCCCACTTTATTTATGATCTGCATATCAAGTGCTTTCCGCGGATATTTTCAAGGTCATCAAATAATGAAGCACACGGCGGTTTCTCAAGTTATAGAAGCTCTTGGAAAGCTGCTTATAGGAATTTTGCTTGCGTCATTTGCGCTGAAAAAATGGAATTCTTACCCGATAGCCGCGGCTTTTGCCGTTATGGGCCTTTCCATAGGTTCAGCGGTTGCAATGCTGTATCTTGCTTTTTCAAAATTTATTTTCCGAGTGTCGGGCAAGGAAAAAGCAATAACCGATGATGCGGGACTTGAGCCGGAGTCGAGAAAAAGAATCATTGCAAAGCTCATAAAAATTGCAATTCCTATCACCGTTAGTTCTACCGTCATGGGAACGACACGGTTGGCAGATACCTTCTTTATAGTCAGAAGGCTTGTTGATTCCGGATTTGCAAAGGAAGCCTCGGAAGTTTTTTACGGCGTCTATTCAACGATAGTTTCTATATACAATCTCCCACCGGCAATAATTACCGGTATCGGACTTTCGATCGTTCCGATGCTCACCTCTGCGATAGAAGCAAGGAGCAGGGAGAAGGAATCGATGGTTCTGAGCTCATCCTTGCGCCTTTGCACTCTTTTTGCAACTCCCTGTGCCATCGGAGTGATCCTTTTCTCAAAGCCGATACTACAGCTGCTCTTTTCAAATCAAGAGGATACGATAAGTATCGGGGCACCGCTTCTTTCATCTCTCGGTATATCTATCATATTTGCCTGCCTTATAACGGTAACAAATGCAATTCTGCAAGCATATAAGCAGGAGCGCAAGCCCATAATTTCAATGGGCGTGGGGGCTCTTGTGAAGATAGTTTTCGACTATGTTTTGATAGGGATCAAGGGAATAAATATATATGGTGCTCCGATCAGTACCTTCCTTTGCAATGTGGCGGTTGTGGCACTGAATTTCTATTATATAAAGAAATATGCCTCGGGTTTTGACGGAATCATCAAGCTGTTTTACCGTCCGCTTGGCGCGGCAGTGATTTCGGTCGGAGCGGCTTTTGGTGTCTATGCGCTTATATGTTCATATCTTGGCACCTCAAGAATTTATACAATAGCTTGCGTTGCTCTTGCGGCAGTTCTCTATGTTCTTGCGGCAATGCTGATGAGGGCGGTTGATGAAGAAGATATTAAAATGCTCCCGAAGGGAGAGAAAATATATTCGCTGCTTCATAAGATCAAGCTGATTTGAAAGGGAAAATATTAAAATGGACAGAAGTGAAAAAATTGCGGTGCTCAACGCAAAAAAGGTATATACTTTTGATGATCTTTGTATGATAATGGAGCTTCTCAGAAGCGAGGGCGGATGCCCTTGGGATAGGGAACAGACACATGAAAGCATCAGACGAGACTTTATCGAGGAAACATATGAGGTCATAGAGGCAATTGATACAAATGATCCGTACCTTCTTCGTGAGGAGCTTGGCGACGTACTTTTACAGGTCGTTTTTCATGCTCGCATTGAGGAAGAGGCCGGAAACTTTGTAATGGGCGATGTGCTTACGGAGATCTGCGCAAAGCTTATCCATCGTCATCCGCATATTTTTGGTGATGTTGTTGCTGAGACCAGTGAAAAAGTTCTAACAAATTGGGATATAATAAAGAATGAAGAAAAGCAAAGGGAAACGGTTACATCACGTTTGCGCAGTGTACCTCCGTCGCTTCCGGCACTTATGAAAGCTTCTAAGGTCGGCAAGAGAGCTGCTTGCTTCGATTTTCCGAATGCTGAAGCTGCTTTTGAAAAGATCGGTGAGGAGAGTGCCGAGATAGCCGAGGTTATGGGCAAAGGTGATAAGGATCGCCTTGAAGAAGAGATCGGAGATCTGCTTTTTTCTGTTGCAAATTTTGCCAGAAAAAGCGGCATAGACCCCGAAATGGCACTTAATAATGCGACTAAAAAATTTATAAATCGTTTTGAAATGATAGAGAATACTGCACTTGAAATGGGAAAAGATGTCGAAAAGATGTCTCAGAAAGAGCTGGATGAGCTTTGGAGCGCAAAAAAAATGCAAAAATAAACAAAATAATTAAAAAATATTTACAGAACCCCTTGAAATTGGTACAATTTGATGATATAATATAAAATGTTAATAAAAGCGGCGGCGTTTTGCGCCGTTTGCTGTTAATCAAAAAATAAATGGAAAGGATTGGTCAAAACTCATGAACAAGACACAGCTCATCGATGCAGTTGCAAAGGCAGCAAATCTTAAGAAGGTTGAAGCTGAGGCAGCAGTTAACGCTGTTACAGGTGCTATTGCAGACGCGCTCAAGGCGGGTGAAAAGGTTCAGCTTATTGGCTTCGGTACATTCGAGGTTAAGAGCAGAGGCGCAAGACAGGGCAGAAATCCCAGAACAGGTGAAACCCTCACAATTGCTGCTTCCAAGCATCCTACTTTCACAGCAGGCAAGGCTCTCAAGGATTCCGTAAACTGATTACCTAATAAATTCGGCAGGCTTTTAACGGAGTCTGCCAAATTTATTTTTTGGAGGCATAAATGAGACTTGATAAATTTTTGAAAATTTCAAGAATAATAAAAAGACGTACTGTTGCAAATGACGCTTGCGATGCAGAGCATGTAAACGTCAACGGAAAACGCGCGAAAGCGTCCTATGATGTTAAAGAGGGCGACATTATTGAGATAACCTTCGGTCAGAAGACTTTGAAGGTTAAGGTTCTCGATGTGAGGGAGCATGTTGCAAAGGCTGATGCAGCAGCCCTTTATGAAGTTATAGAGTGAGGCATAAAATTTAAGGCTTTCGCATATATAATAATAAACCTCCGCATCGGCAAGGTGCGGAGTTTATTATTAGGGGGCGTAAAATGAACGAACAAATAAGACCGCATGATATAATTATAAAATCCCGCGCGCATATGGAGATATGCGGAGTGGAGAATGTAACGAGCTTTGATGAGGAGAATGTTTGCCTTGAAACAGTTATGGGAGAGATGATGATAGAAGGCGAGAATCTTCATGTCAGCTCTCTTGATACCGATAGGGGGACTGTTCTTCTTGACGGCAAGATAAACGGTATATATTATAATACTCAGATGTCAGAGAGCAAAAAAGGCTTCTTTGGCAGACTTCTCGGCTGATGGAAATATCGATGGTATCCCTTGCCCGAATGACGCTTTGGGCGCTTCTTATGGGAATTGCTTTTGGCATTTTTTATGATGTCATAAGAATATCGCGGGTTATGGTTGGCGTTACATATGGAGGGATAGTCAGGAAAAGCGCTGATCGTCTTTATTCGATCGAATATCCGCTTATCGGAAAGATCAAGCGAAAGGAGAGCACTCTGAAGGGAAGATTTATCGGCTTTCATGTAGCTGTCGGTGATCTGATCTTCTGTACCGTTGTCGGAGGAGCACTCTGCATCTTTTTCTATTATACCAATGACGGTATATTCAGATGGCAGGCTCTTGCCGCTTCGGCAATTGGATTTTTTGCTTATTATAAGACTGTTGGCGCACTTGTGATATCATTTGCTGAAATTATATACATTTTTCTGAAAATTCTCACAAAAATTTTGCTGTTTGCTATTGCATTTCCGTTCAGAATTATGTATAATATACTTATTAAGGTGTTAAATGCGATTTTTGGTACACCTTTAAGATGGTTTTTAAAAAAAATACATGTACGGGCTACTCGGCGTAAAATGGCAAGGCTTCTTATTGAAGCAGATTCGGGATTCCTTCAAAATTTTCTGAAAGGACAGGGCACTTAAATGCGGTCGGATGTCAATAAGCAAACCGAAATGAATATCTTCATCAGATGTGCTGTTGCCGTGTTTGTTGCCGCGTCTCTTTTCAGTGCTGTCAGAATCCTTATGAAGTATAATGATTATAGGGATAAAATAGAAGAGCTGGAGCTGAAAAAATCAGGATATACCGAAAGCATCGAGCGCATAGAATATGAGCTTGGTTGTGAATTTGACGATGAATATGTCGCGCGTATAGCAAAAGAAAAGCTGAATCTCTGCATGCCCAATGAGGCTGTTTATTATAACGATCTTGACTAATAATATGACCGCCCGCAATTTTTTTACGGGCGGTCTATCTTTACCTTTGGGGGAAAAATGAATATCAGAAAAATTGATGTGAAAATAATTGAGGATAAGGTTGCCGAGCTTTTTGTGGCGGCAAATCAAGCATTGCCAGAAAGCACATGCCGCGTGATAGGCTGTGCAAAATGCTCTGAGAGAAATCCGCTTGCAAGGGATGTTCTCGGAATAATGGAGGAAAATATCGCGGCGGCAAAGGAGCTTGACATACCGATATGTCAGGATACCGGAATGGCTGTTTTGTTCCTTGAAATCGGACAGGAGGTGCACTTTGAGGGAGGTCTTTTGAGTGAGGCAATAAACCGCGGTGTGAAAAGAGCCTATGTTGATGGAGCATTGCGGCTCTCTGTTGTTGAGGATCCGCTGTATGGCAGAAAAAATACTGAGAGCAATACTCCTGCGGTAATCCACACGGAGATAGTTTCGGGTGATAATGTAAAGATAACAGTTATCCCAAAGGGCTTCGGCAGTGAAAATATGAGCGCGGTGAAGATGTTTACCCCATCCGCAAAGGAAGAAGATATTGTTGCTTTTGTCACGGAGACCGTAAAAAAAGCGGGAGCGAATCCTTGTCCTCCGGTCACGCTCGGAGTTGGTATCGGCGGAACCTTTGAGATGGCGGCACTTCTTTCAAAAAAAGCACTTGCAAGAGAGCTTGACGATATAAATCCCGATGAAAACTACGCAAAGCTTGAGCAAACAATGCTTGAAGAAATAAATAAGCTTGACATCGGACCGCAAGGCTTTGGCGGTGACACTACGGCACTTTCGGTCAAGATAGAAAAATATCCCACACATATTGCAGGTCTGCCTGTTGCGGTGAATGTGTGCTGTCATGTACACAGGCACCTTTCGGCAGTCATATAAAGGCGGAAAATGAAAGAAAATACATATAAAACTTCAACTGTAATACTTTTTGTTGCTATAACGGTAATTGTAATAGCGGCGTTTTCGGTCGGAATTTGGTCTTTGCTTTCAAAAGATGAACCGACTCCCGTAGCTTTTGATGATACCGGGACTTCTGAATCAGCGACTACCGATAATGTCACAGATTCAGACACCGAAACAGAAGAGCTTACAGTTCCTCCCGAAACCGAACCTCCCATAGAACCCACCTTTGCGGAAAAAGCACAGGCAGAGCTTGATGTTCGCCTTTCCGAGATACTTAATTGGCTTGAGAAAGCAGTGCCTTCCTACAGAACTGCCGAGGAGACGGACGCGGAAGGTAATATAACAAAGCCCTCGGAGGAATATAAGCCACCTGTTTCATTCTATTATAAGGATCTGAAAACAGGATGCAGTATGGCTTATAACGAGGAACAGGTATTCTATACAGCCAGTATTATAAAGGAGCCTTATGTTCTCTGGGCTCTCCGAGAAATCGAAAAAGCCGAGGCTGAAAATGCTGCAGCGGGGACTAAATTTGATGTTAACAGCGTTTTTGTCTATACAGCGGACAAATATCGAAGCGGATCGGGAATAATTCAAAAATCCGAATATGGCACTGTTTATAGCTATCTTGAGCTGCTGAAGCTCTCGATCACTCAAAGTGATAATGTTGCCTTTGCGGAAATAAGAAATATTTACGGTAGGGGCGGATTTAATTCTTTTTCCGAAGGTCTCGGTGTTTTCAGCCCGACAAAGAGCCTCTACAGTGCAAGCGCAAGAGAAATGGGCGCATATCTGGAGGAGACCTACAGATATTTTGAAAGCGGCACAAAATATGCCGAGATGCTGAAAAGCTGGATGCTTTCAACAAATCATCGGGTAATGATACCGAGTGCCGTGAACCCCGCCGAAGCGGCAAATAAATACGGCTGGGATCTTGAAGCATACCATGATATGGCGATCGTTTTCGATGATGATCCATATCTGCTTGTTGTGATGACAGAGCTCGATAACGGAAGCGGAGCTGATAATCGCTTTATCCGTGAGCTTGTCGGCACCATAAATACGGCGCACCGCGAGATAATCGGAGGCGGCGAATGAGTCGGCTGTATCTTGATTCATTCAATATAATAAAATGAGCTTGAAAACATCAAGCGATATTTCCAGCTTTTTAATAAACATAAAAATGAATTTCTGTAATAAACAAATTTTGGAATTCGTTTATTATATCAATCATAAAAATTATAAAAAGACCTGATCTTTAGGAGAAACAATGTTTAACCGCAAAAAAGAACAAATCAACATGACAGAAGGGCCGCTCCTCGGTAAAATGATAAGATACGCCCTGCCGCTGATCTTCACCAATCTGCTTCAGCTTTTCTATAACTCGGCGGATATGTTTGTTGTGGGTAATTTCTGCGATGACCGCAATGCTCTCGGATCTGTAGGCTGTACTGCCTCTATCATCAATCTTATTCTCGGACTTATGTTGGGAATGGGCGCAGGTGTCAGCGTTACGATTTCTCAGAGCATAGGCTCAGGGGATAAAAAAAGGATAGAGCGCGCCGTACATACATCGGTGCTTCTTGCGGTTTTTGTCGGAATTATAGTCGGTGTAACAGGATTTTTCCTTGCTCCCGCTCTTCTGGAGCTTATGAAGACTCCCGATGTTTTCATTGACAAGGCAACACTTTATGTTAAGATATATTTCTGCGGCAGTATCGGAAATGCGATGTTCAATTTCTGCTCGGGTATCATGCGTTCAAGAGGTGATACTCTGCGTCCGCTTATCTTTTCCTCGGTAGGCGGTGTTGTGAATGTCATTCTCAATCTGTTCTTTGTTATCGTACTTAAAATGGGAGTTGAGGGCGTTGCCATCGCAACAATAATCGCGCAGATGATATCCGCGGTTCTTTCTGTGATTTATCTAACAAGGCTCGGTGACGCCTGCCGTGTAAATCTGAAGAAGCTCAGAATCGACAGAGGCATGTTTATGAGCTTTGTCCGCATTGGTATTCCTGCCGGTGTGCAGGGAATGCTTTTCTCCTTTTCCAATATGCTTCTTCAGGGAAGCTACAATCAGCTCGGTCCGCTTTATGTCAATGCAAATACCGCAGCGAGCAATGTTGACTCCTATATTTATAATGTCCTTGCGGCATTCTATCATGTTGCGCTTACCTTTTCTTCGCAAAACTACGGTGCCAAAAAGTACGGCAGAATGTGGAAGGTATTCGGTCTTAACTGTGCTTGCATAATCGCTGTCGGCTTATCCTTGGGCGTGCTTTCGGTTGTTTTTGCGGAGCAGCTTGTCGGAATTTTCGACAGTGATCCCGCTGTTATAGCGGAGGCAAAATCGCGACTGCTGATAATGGGTCTATTTTATTTCACCTGCGGTCTCATGGATACGGGTACTGCCATGCTCCGCTCCATCGGAAACTCGGTTTCCGCAACGGTTATCACCGTTTTCGGGGTTTGCATCATGCGTGTTATTTGGATATATACTGTTTTTGTGGCTTTCCCAAAGCTCATCGTGCTTTATATCGTCTATCCCATAACATGGGTGCTTACTTTTGCGGCACTTACCCTGACATTCATATTTACATTCAGAAAGAGGGTAAGGAAAGAAAAGGCGGTAGCAAATGCGACTTGAGGAAAGAATCAGAAAGGATCTGCTTTTGGCGGCGGATGACAAATATAAGGATTTCCAAGCAAAGCTGATGCCGACGATCAGTCCCGATGTTATTATAGGTATCAGAACCCCCATACTGCGCAAATATGCCGCAGATCTTGCAAAAACGGATGATGCCAAAGCTTTTCTTAAAATTCTTCCCCATAAATATTATGAAGAGAACAATCTGCATGCGTTTCTCATTGAGAAGCTCGGAGATCTCGGCGAAACGCTCGGAGCTTTAGACGCTTTTTTGCCGTATGTCGACAACTGGGCTACTTGCGATTCGATGAACCCCAAAATTCTCGGAAAGAACAGGGAAGAGCTGCTTCCTGTCATTGACAGATGGCTTAAATCGGAGCATACTTATACAGTCCGCTATGCAATAGGACTTCTCATGCGCCATTATCTCGGTGGAAATTTCAAAAAAGAATATGCGGACAGAGTTGCCGCAGTAAAAAGCGATGAATATTATGTCAAAATGATGGCTGCATGGTATTTTGCCACGGCACTCGCATATAATTATGCTCAGATGCTGCCATATATCGAAAACCGCGTCCTTGATGAATGGACGCACAGAAAATCAATACAAAAAGCTATCGAGAGCTATAGAATAACAGACGGACAAAAGGAATATTTAAAGAAATTAAAATAACTGTAAAAAACTATCCGATATAAACAATAATTTATAAGCATGGGGCGCCGCCCCACACCCTGCTAAAGACCTTTCCCATAAAAGGTCTTTAGAATCCCAAAAACTTTTAACGAAAAGGGATCTTGGGATTTTATTTTCAAACAGTAATTTAGCGAATAGTTAGTTAATACCATATGAGATCCTGAGCCAAACGCCGAGTATCTCATGAACTGTTTGTTACTTCTCTGCTAAATTATTGTTTGTATTTTAATTATTATTGTTTTAAAGTTAAAAAGCAGTAAGCACCCAATGTGTTTGAAGGGATACTTCCTGCTTTTTGTTTATTAAAGCTTTATTTTAATTTATATTTACATTGATCTTAATTTCCTTACCCTTCGGGATTTCATATTCCTTGCCGTCTTTTCGCAAATCTCGGAAAGAGAAGCCATGGCAGCCTTAGTTTTCGAAAGCAATATCTGTTCTGCGCAAAGCGGATCCGATTTATCCATATCATCACGCCAATCGATGAAGATCCAATCTCCCCCGCGTTTGCAAACATAGCCGTCATCGTCAAGACGGGAGAAGATAAAGTCATATAGAGCTTTGAATCTCTCATAATAATTTCGTATAAATTCTTTGTCGCCAATTATACCCTGAAAATTTTTGCATGTCAATAATAATTTTAGTGTTGAATATTTTGCTGAAATCTGATATACTGAAAACAGAAGAGAGGTGTCAGCATGATAGATTTGAGAAATGTCGAAAAATACAGGGAAAATAACCGCATTGAAGCCAAGAAAGCGCTTGGCGGTCTGCCCCACAGCATTTGGGAGACCTATTCTGCTTTTGCCAATACTCTCGGAGGTGTGATCCTTCTCGGCGTTGAGGAATATCGCGACAAGACCTTTCATGTTGTTGATCTGCCAGATCCCGAGGGGATGATAGCGCAATTTAAGGTGATGCTTGCCGATCGCAAAAAGGTTAGCGCAAATATTCTTTCGGATAGGGATATAACTATTGAGACCTTTGAGGGGAAGCATTTCATTGCGATAAATATCCCGCGTGCGCACCGCTTTGATAAGCCGGTTTATGTTGACGGCGATCCCTTTGGCGGAACATATCGCCGCGGCGGTGAAGGTGATTATAAATGCACAAAAGAGGAGGTTGAAAGCCTGCAGAGAGATTCTGAAAGGATTTCTTCGGATATGCTTTTATATGCTGATCTGAAAGCTGATGCGCTTGAAGGGGAAACTGTTATAAAGTATTTCAAAAGGCTAAAAAAGCTGCGCTGTGATTATGTTGAAGATCCTATAAACGAAAGTTTTCTTGATAAGATCGGGGCGTTGATAAAAGGAGCGGATAATATATATCACCCAACGGCGGCAGGACTTCTGATGTTTGGAAAAAAGGAGCGAATAATCGAAAAATATCCGAATTTCAAGCCTGTGTATACAGAAAAGGATGAGGAAAATGAGATAAAAGCAGAGCTGGAAGGAGAAAATCTGTTCGAGTTTTATCTGATGGCGGAAAAACGCATTTCACGGGGAATTTGCATGCTTGGCATGAACCGTTCGGAGGAAAAGTCGGTAAGCGAAGCTGTCAGCGAAGCACTTGCAAATTCACTTATCCATGCCGATTATCTAAGCGAGTGTTCCATAAGTATAGAAATGAGCACCAATGATCTTTCACTTACCAATCCAGGTTCTCTAAGAATTTCACCAGATGACATTCTTCATAGCGGAGCCTCGGACAGGCGAAATGCGCTTCTTGCAAAGATGCTGTATCTTGCAGGAATAGGCTCGGGCGGTGTCAGAGGAATATATGAGATTTGGCGCAAAAAGAAATGGTGTGCACCTATTCTCAATGAGGAATTTTCACCTGAAAGAGTAACTCTTCATCTAACCTTCGGAAAATCTCTAGGAAAAGATATCAGCACCGCAATCGAAACGGCAAGCCGCAGGGAGGCGGTCATAAATTATATAACCGAGCATATCGAGGTAACGAGCGGAGATATTGCAGCTCTTCTGGGAATCAGTCGGGAAAATGCGCTTGGGCTTATGAAAAAGCTTACCGATGATGATATACTGTCCTTTGAAAAACGCGGAAACGGTTATTTTTATAAGCTAAGATCATAAAAAAGAGCTGATTGCTTTTATTTGCAGTCAGCTCTTTATTGATTCTATAATGAATGTTGGTTTCACCCCAACATTTATTATAGAACCTTCTTTTCTTAATCTAATGACATTTACGAGGGGACAGCCCCTTTTATTTAGATATCAGTATAATCAAACGGATCTACATTTTCTGCGAAAACGGGGACGAGACGGAAGGTGAAATTAAATTCCTTTTCATCAAGTCTGTATTTTTCTATAAGAGGATAGCCGCAGGAATGAGAGCCGATACCCGCATGGCGGTAATCGATATTGACAGCAGCTTCTTTGATGGGGACAAGCTCATAATCATGAGCTGTTTCGGTAAGCGCCTTTGCGGTATAGTGGGATGCGTTAAAGCTGAAGTCTTTTCCTCCTTCAACCTTTGCCGCCATAAGACCGTGACCTGCATAGGAATAGATCTGTGTCCATTTTGTATCCGCATGAGCCATGTTTTCCTGAGGACGGACATAGTGCTCAAAATGCTCATGAAGCGTTGTGCTGTAAAGCCCCATCTTTGAAGCGTGACGCTTATCAACATAGCTCTCAGCATCTCCTCTGCCGAAATACTTGATCTTTTCGGTATCCTCCGGCATAAGAAATTCAACGCCGAAGCGAGGCAGATGCTCTGCGTTTTTGGCAACACTTACATCCATGCTGATTTTAACGCCGTCGGCAGCACCGAAGCTGTAAGTCACCTTTGCGCTAAGAATTTCAGAACGAGCTGCCGCACCAAGTGAAAGCAGTGCTTCGATCATGGGCTGATCGGCAGTGCCCGTGAGCTTTACATAATGGCAGAAGGTGGTGGCTCTGTCATAGCCCAGCTTCATCCATTCGTTTTTGATATATCTGTCATTATCGGTAGGAGCGCGCCAAACTGTAGGTGTGATAGGCGTTTCAAGAAGCTCTCTTCCGTTGGAAATGATGGATGTAATAAGACCGCTTGATCTGCTGACGGTATAAACCGAGTCGCCGGCGGTAACGGTGATATTCTTTTCGTCCATATCGGTGCTGACGGTATCCGAAATTCGCTCGACGACAGAACCCTTGTGCTTTTCGGCAAGAACGAGTTGCTCAAAGCCTACCTCATATCCCACGTCAGCCCATTCGGTGGTCTTGTTCTGTCTGAAGGAAAGATCAAGATATGTATAACCGTCCTTTTCAATATCGGCAATTGGAAGGACATAAGTTCTGCAGGTCTGCGGCTTGATGTTGATATTTGCAATCCTGCCTTCTGCTATGACCTTGCCATTCCTTGTGACCTTCCAGACCATATTGAGGTCTTCAAGGGTTGTGAAATAGCGGAGATTCTTTATCTGTATCTTGCCGCTCTCCGCATTGAAATTCGTGACGGCAAAGGGCTTTATAACCTGTTTAAGCTCAAGCAGTCCGGAATGTACTCTGCGGTCGGGAT
>JAZOAL010000165.1:0-3032 GCA_045595425.1 Eubacteriales bacterium | reverse complement strand
GGGTTTGATTCAGACCATACAGATCAGTAAAAATAAAAAAGCAGAGCATAAGCTTTGCTTTTTTGTTTTTGGTCACCCGTACGCGAATTGGACCCATGTTCCCAGCGTGAGAGGCTAGTGTCTTAACCGCTTGACCAACGGGCCGTTAACGCGATACATTATATCACATATTTTTTAAAAATGCAATACCTTTTTCAAAAAAAGTTAGATTTTTTTCAAAAAAACTTGTTTTTATACAAAAAAGACGCTCTGTGAGGTCTTTTGACCCACTGAACGTCTGTTTTGCGTTCTGCTATGATCACATGTTAGAGTGATCTTCAATTTCTTCGCGGCTTCTGAAAAGGAGCGAAATGCACCAGATCCCGGCAAGACCGACAAGTGTGTAAATTATTCTTGCCCAAAGAGAACCTTGTCCGCCGAAGATCCAGGCTACAATATCAAACTTGAAAAGTCCGATGCTGCCCCAGTTAAGCGCACCGATTATTGTGAGTAACAGGCAAATTCTATCCATTATCATATCTGCTCTTCCTTTCCGAAAATTTATCAGTTTAGTTTTCAAGATAAATCATCTTCGGGATTAGTTTGGTTAAAAAAGCAGAGTTTTATTCAAAAAATCAAAAAGTTTTTAAAGAAAAATCGGGTGTAAATACAGCCTCGGCTGATTCTTTGTCTTGCGAAAAGCCTGAAAACCCGTATTTTTCAGCCTCGGAGAGAACAAATTCATATTCAAAGCTTGTGATCCTTCTGCGCAATTCTTTCAGACTTTCGGGAGCAAATTCGGGAGTATATTGTCTCATTATGCTTATTAAAATCTTGTCGGATGGAACTGTTTTCGCAATTTTTCTTAACACCTCTGCGGAATCCTTACGGCATCCGGGCAGAACAAGATGTCTCACAAGGACTCCCCTTTGCATAATACCGTCGTCCCTTAAAACCGTTTCCCCCACTTGCCGATACATTTCCGCAAGAGCTTCGGCGGCTCGGTCGCAATAATCGGGGGCAAAGGAATATTTTGCCGAAAGCTCGGAGGAAAAATATTTGAAGTCCGGCAGATAGATATCCACAAGTCCCTCAAGCTGACGCAGTGACTCGACGCTTTCATATCCACCGCAATTGTAAACTATCGGTATTTTTAGCTTGCACCGTATTTTCTTTAAAACTCGCGCGAGAATATCAGAATAATGAGTCGGAGTGACAAAATTTATGTTGTGCGCGCCTTCATTTTCCAGCCGGAAAATTATTTCCGCAAGTTCATCTTCGTCAACAATTCGTGCGGCAGTTTTTTTATTTGGATCCAAGCGGCTGATTGCACTGTTCTGGCAGTAAACACAACCCAGATTGCATCCGGCAAAAAAGAGAGTTCCCGAACCATGCGTTCCGCTGATCACGGGCTCTTCATATTGATGCAGCGCGGCGCGCGCGAGCATTATTTCTTTCGGAGCACGGCAATACCCCGCGGTATTTTCGCGGTCAACTCCACATTTTCGAGGGCACAAATTGCAAAAATTTTTCATGAAAAGATCCTTTCGTTTGATTTATTTATGATAACATAAAAGATCGTTAAAGTCAAGGCGGTGTATTTTCAAAATTGCAAAAATGCTTGCATTTTGGAGGTCTCGGATTCCTTTTTCGATATTTTAAAGTTATGTGCAGCAGGCTGATCCGAAAATATTTTCCGTTTTTGGAATAAAAATTTCGAAAATCTATTGACAAAGAGGAAAATGCGTGGTACAATATCCACATAATGATAAAATCGGGTTTTCCCCGAGCTTTGGGAGGCAGACATGAAGCAGAATAAGAACGCTAAAAAAACTTTTGAAAAAATTGACGCAAATGATAAAGACGCGCGCAAAAAAGCGCTGAATACAGCCCTTGCCCAGCTCAAAAAGGACTATGGCGAGGGCACTATTATGAAGCTCGGTGAAAATGTCAATATGGAGGTTCAAGCGGTTTCAACGGGCTCTCTTTCTCTTGATATGGCACTTGGTATCGGAGGTGTTCCGAGAGGACGTATTATCGAGATCTTTGGTCCCGAATCTTCGGGTAAGACTACCGTTGCTCTGCACATTGTGGCAGAGGTGCAAAAAACAGGCGGTGAAGCAGCCTTCATTGACGCTGAGCATGCGCTTGATCCCGTTTATGCTAAGGCTCTCGGGGTTGATATAGACAATTTGCTGGTTTCGCAGCCCGACTGCGGTGAGGATGCACTTGATATAACAGAGACTCTGGTTCGCTCGGGTGCTATTGATGTTGTTGTTATCGACTCTGTTGCGGCTCTTGTCCCCCGTCAGGAGATCGAAGGAGATATGGGCGCTTCGAGCGTTGGTGTGCAGGCGAGACTCATGTCTCAGGCAATGAGAAAGCTCTCTTCGGTTATTGCGAAGAGTAATTGCGTTGTTATATTCATTAACCAGCTCCGCGAAAAGGTCGGCGTGCTTTATGGAAATCCCGAGACAACCACCGGAGGCCGTGCGCTGAAGTTTTATGCGTCGGTTCGTATAGATGTCCGCAAGGCGGATCAGCTTAAAAACGGCAGTGAGGTGTACGGTAATCACGTTAAATGTAAGATCGTTAAGAATAAAGTAGCACCGCCTTTCCGTGTTGCCGAATTTGATATTCTATATGGTAAAGGAATTTCCAAGACAAGTGAGATCATTGATTTCGCTGTTGCTCTTGATGTTATTAAAAAGAGCGGTTCGTGGTTCTCCTATGACGGTGAACGCATAGGTCAGGGCAAGGAAAATGTCAGAAAGTTTCTTGACGAGAATCCGCCTATTTGTGATGAGATCGAGGCAAAGATCCGTGCTATGAAGGATCAGACAAGCTCTCTTATTGAAGAAAGCTTTGATCTTGATGAGGATGGCGGAGATGAGGATCTGGATTTCAGCTCGCTAAAGCTTGATGAGGAATAATATTATTTAATGACTATACAGATCAAACGATTGTCGGAGATCGGCAATGGGGATATCATTGGTGTTGATATCGAGATTGAGCATGAGGGGAATTCTGAAAGGATTTTCCTTAAAATACTT
>JAZOAL010000164.1:0-9359 GCA_045595425.1 Eubacteriales bacterium | reverse complement strand
CTGTTGTTTGGGATTAGGGGTAATTCTATTTTAACAGAACTCAATCACTTTTTCTATACTTTTTTTACTTTTGGTCTCACATCTATTGTAACACTACATATGATAAAAAGCAAATGTAAAGATATATCTTGACATTTACTTTTTTATATGG
Organism: Eubacteriales bacterium; assembly: GCA_045595425.1. Classification (GTDB taxonomy): domain Bacteria; phylum Bacillota; class Clostridia; order Oscillospirales; family CAG-272; genus SIG710. The sequence goes on along the minus strand of JAZOAL010000164.1, from coordinate 9,208 downwards.
TAAAATATATGTAATTGATGACTTTCCAAGACTTAAGTCGAAGCATTAAACAATAATTTAGCAGAGAAGTAACAAACGGTTCATGAGATCCTTCGCCTTTGGCTCAGGATCTCATAGGGTATTAACTAACTATTCGCTAAATTATTGTTTAGCCGTTAATTTAAGTTTTCGAGGGTGCCGGAGTAATTAAAATGGGGGTTCAGGTGATCAAATGGAATATATCGATGTTCATAAAGCTTCGGAAATATGGCAGCTTTCCGAAAGACGCATAACAGCCCTCTGCCGCGGAGGCAGGATTACAGGTGCCAGAAAGGTAGGCAAGCTCTGGCTTATTCCCGATAATTCGCTAAGGCCTCTTGACGGCAGAACCAAAGAGTTTTCAGAAGCGGTGCTTGCAAATTCCGAGATCCGAAATTCAAAAATAAATTATACCATGATAGGAGCAAATACTAAAGTTGCAAATGCTTTTGAGCAAACCTATAAGCGCGAGCCGCAGTATACTGCGTTCACGCCTTACCGCATATGCCCTCTCGGTGCGCACAGCGACCATCAGCTTGGCAAGATTACAGGCTTTGCCATCGATAAGGGAATACATATGGCATACGGTCCAAAGCAGAACGGCATTGTTGAAATAGCTTCTCTTCAGTTCCCAAAGCGTGCACAGTGGCATGTTGAAAGCACTCCGAAGGAAAAGCAGGAGGACTGGGCGGATCATCTCAGAGGCGCAACCATCGCTCTCAATAAACGTTATCCTCTCCGCATGGGTCTTTGCGCAATAATTGACGGTGAGCTTCCGATAGGCGGTCTTTCATCCTCTGCGGCGGTTATAATAACCTTCCTTTCCGCGCTCTGCACGATGAATAATATAAGGCTCACCCCGACAGAGCTTATCACCATAGCAAAGGAAGCGGAAAATAAGTATGTAGGCGTTTCCTGCGGTAAGCTTGATCAGTCCTGCGAGGTATATTGCCGCAAGGATCACCTGCTTTATATGGATATGAAGGACGATAGCTATGAGCTGATCCCGACAAATCCGAATATGAAGCCGTATAAAATAGCAATTTTCTTCTCGGGGCTTGAGCGTTCTCTTGCAGGAAGTAAATTCAATATGCGCGTTGACGAATGCAGAAGCGCAGGCTATGCTCTGAAGTCTTTTGCAGGTATGGAATACGGAAAATTCGAGGAAACAAATCTGCGCGATATTCCCCGCGAGATATATGAGCAGTATAAGCATAAGCTTCCCGAAAATTGGATGAAGCGCGCCGAGCATTGGTACACAGAGTTTGAGAGAGTCGAGAAGGGTGCCGAGGCCTTTAGAAGGGGAGATATCGAAGCATTTGGCAAGCTGTCGTTTGAGAGCGGTCATTCTTCTATTTATAATTATGAAACAGGATCTCCCGAGCTTAAAAAGCTCTATGAGATCATGACCGAGACCGATGGAATCTATGGCGGACGCTTCTCGGGCGCAGGCTTCAAGGGCTGCTGTATGGCTCTTATCGATCCTACATTTGAAGAAAGCATTGCCGAAAAGGTCACTAAAGAATATCTTAAAGCCTTTCCCGAGCTTGAAGGCAAATATTCGGTACATTTTTGCGAAAGCGCAGACGGGGTGAAACTATGAAATGCTTGATTTTGGCGGCAGGATATGCCACAAGACTTTATCCGCTTACCGAGAATTTCCCAAAGCCGCTTCTCACAGTCGGCGAAAAGACTATTCTCGATTGGCTTATAGATGATATCGACACTCTCGGAAAGGTCGATGAATATGTTGTCATATCCAATCATAAATTTGCTCACCATTTTGATGAATGGGCAATGACAAAGGCGCAGAAGATAACCGTTATTGACGATGGAACAAGCTCAAATGAGACACGTCTGGGCGCGGTGAAGGATATTCAGTTTGCAATCGATAAGCTGGAGCTCGATGACGATATGCTCGTTATCGCAGGCGATAATGTTCTTGATTTCAGCCTTACGAAATTCATCGAATACGCAACGAAAAAGGAAGCCTCCTGCATTATGCGCTATTTTGAGGCAAATGAGGCAAAGCTGCATAAATGCGGCGTTGTTGAGATCGATGAAAATGATAAGATTCTTTCGATGGAAGAGAAGCCAGCAGTGCCAAAGTCAAATTGGTGCTGTCCTCCTTTCTATTATTATACGCGAAATGACGCAAAATTGGTTGAGAAGGGCATTTCTTCGGGATGCGGAACAGATGCACCGGGCAGTTATATCGCGTGGCTTTGCGGCGAAACTACCGTTTATGCAATGGAAATGCCCGGAAGCCGATATGATATCGGAAATCTCGAAAGCTATGAAAAGGTTCAGAAGGAGTATAAGGGAATATGCTGACACCGAATGTTGATCTTAAAAATAAAACCGTTTTCGTAACGGGGGCGGCAGGATTTATCGGCGCAAATCTTGTGACTGAGCTGCTGAATACCGTTTCTCCTATCCACATCGTCGGAATCGACAGCGTGAATGACTATTATGATGTTTCCATCAAGGATTACCGTCTTGCGGAGATAGAAAAATCAGCGGCTGAAAAGAGTGAAAGCAAATGGACCTTTGTTCGCGGGAATATCGCTGATAAGGCTCTTATAGATAAGCTTTTTGCTGAGTATAAGCCTGCGGTTGTGGTCAATCTTGCGGCACAGGCAGGCGTAAGATATTCCATAACGAATCCCGATGCCTATATCGAGGCAAATATCATCGGCTTCTATAATATTCTTGAAGCTTGCAGAAATTTTCCCGTTGAGCATCTTGTTTATGCTTCGAGCTCTTCGGTTTACGGCTCAAATAAGAAAACACCTTATTCCACAGATGATAAGGTAGATAATCCCGTTAGCCTTTATGCGGCAACGAAAAAGTCAAACGAGCTCTTCGCCCATGCCTATTCAAAGCTCTATAATATTCCTTCAACGGGGCTTCGATTCTTTACAGTTTACGGTCCCGCGGGCAGACCCGATATGGCATATTTCGGCTTTACAAATAAGCTTCTCAGGGGCGAGACCATTCAGATATTCAATTTCGGAAACTGCAAGAGAGACTTTACATATGTCGACGACATTGTTGAAGGCGTAAAGAGAATTATGCAGTGCGCGCCCGAAAAGGAGAATGGCGAGGACGGACTTCCTCTGCCGCCTTACAGAGTTTATAATATCGGAAATAATAATCCCGAAAATCTGCTTGACTTTGTGGATATCCTTCAGCAGGAGTTATTGCGCGCAGGTGTTCTGCCCCAAGATTATGATTTTGAAGCTCATAAGGAGCTCGTTCCCATGCAGGCAGGAGATGTTCCGATAACATATGCCGATACAAGTGCCCTTGAGCGGGATTTCGGCTTCAAGCCCTCAACCTCTCTGCGCGATGGACTTCGCCGATTTGCAGAATGGTATAAGGAATTTTATCTCTAATAGAGCTTGCATCCGCAGTCGCCATAGGAAACACCATAGGGGCTGCCCATGCACAGTATTTCACCAAAAGCACTGCCGCAGAGATGCCGTGCAGAGCCGAGGATATATTAACATAATTAAAAAAGGAGTTATTATGAAAATTGCAGTAGCAGGTACAGGCTATGTAGGCCTATCTATGGCTATACTTTTAGCACAGAATAATGAAGTAACAGCTGTTGACATCATCCCCGAAAAGGTTGATATGCTGAACAGTAAAAGATCCCCTATCGTCGATAAAGAGATCGAAGAATATCTCGCTGCAAAAAGGCTGAATTTTACCGCAACTCTCGATGGTGCTTCTGCTTATAAGGAGGCAGAGCTGGTTATTATCTCAACCCCAACAAACTATGATGAAAAAAAGAATTATTTTGATACATCATCGGTAGAGAGCGTTATCGAGCAGGTCATCGAGGTCAATCCCGATGCCGTTATTGTCGTGAAATCTACCGTTCCCGTTGGATTTACAGAATCGGTAAGGGAAAAATATTGCTGTGACAATATTCTTTTCAGCCCCGAATTTCTGCGCGAGGGCAGGGCACTTTATGATAACCTTTACCCAAGCAGAATAATAGTGGGAGTACCGGTTCGAAATGCGAGACTTCACAAGGCGGCAGAAAGATTTGCCGAGCTCCTTTGCGAGGGAGCGATCAAGAAGGATATTGAAGTGCGTTTTATGAACCCTACGGAAGCCGAGGCGGTAAAGCTTTTTGCCAATACCTATCTGGCTCTTCGCGTGTCCTTCTTCAATGAGCTTGATACCTATGCGATGGTGCGCGGACTTGATACAAAGTCGATAATCGAGGGTGTAGGTCTTGATCCCCGTATAGGATCGCATTATAATAATCCCTCCTTCGGTTATGGCGGTTACTGTCTCCCCAAGGATACAAAACAGCTTCTTGCAAATTATAATGATGTTCCGCAGAATATCATTTCCGCTATCGTTGCCGCGAATTCCACCCGAAAAGACTTCATTGCCGATCAAATCATTGCAAAGAATCCGGTGGTAGTGGGGGTTTACCGCCTGACAATGAAGGCTGGCTCGGATAATTTCCGTCAGAGCTCGATACAGGGCGTTATGAAACGTATCAAATCCAAGGGAATTGAGGTCGTTATCTATGAGCCCACGATGCTTGATGATAAATTCTTCAACAGCCGAATAGTACGCGACCTTGATGAATTTAAACAGATATCCGATGTCATTCTTGCCAATCGCTATAATGACGATATAGCAGATGTGATCGATAAGGTCTATACGAGGGACCTGTATTTCAGGGATTAAAACAGTAAAGGAGCGCTGAAATGGAAAAAACGCAGCTTTTGTTTGCTCTTTTGTGCTCGGAAGTGAGCGAAACCGAGATATCGGAGGAAATAAAGACCTGCATTACCAAAGATAAGCTTGAAATGCTTTATCGCATTTCAAGCAAGCATGATATTTCTCATATAATATGTTCTGCTCTTGATAATAACGGGCTTTTACATCCCGAGGATGAGATATCAAATAAGTTTCGCAAACAACAGTTGCTTGCCCTTTATCGATACCAACGAACAAATTTTGAATTTGCTGCGATCTGCAGGACGCTAAGGGAAGTTGAGATCCCATATTTACCTCTGAAAGGCTCGGTAATAAGAGATCTTTATCCGGAGCCTTGGCTGAGGACAAGCTGTGATATTGATATTCTCGTTCCCGATGAAAAGCTTGATCTTGCCGTCAGAGCTATTGTGGAAAGGCTTGGCTATGAGACAGACGGAGCTCGCGATTTTCATGATGTTTCTCTGCATTCGCCCGGCTGCACTCACTTGGAGCTTCATTTTAATATTCTCGAGAATCTCGAAAATATTGACAAAATGCTGTCTGACGTATGGAAATATGCACTGCCCGCAGACGGCAGTCCGTTTGAATACCGAATGACAAATGAATATCTGATCTTTCATATTCTTGCGCATATGTCATATCATTTTATAAACGGCGGCTGCGGTATCAGACCCTTTATTGACTTACTGCTGGTGAGAAAAAAGCTTGATTATGATGAAGCAGTGCTTCTCGGAATCTGCCGTGAATGCGGTATAGAAAAATTTTATGATTCGGTTTTGAGGCTTCAAAGGGTATGGTTTGAAGGCGCGGAGCATGATGATTTGACCCTCCAAATGGAGAACTTTATACTCCGAGGTGGAGTATACGGAGATGTAAAAGCCGGTATTGCCGCAAGACAGTCAAAAAAGGGGGGCAAATTTACATATGCCATCGGAAGGATATTTCAGCCCTATGACGTTATCAAGCAAAAATATCCGATTATACGAAAGCATAGATGGTTGACACCCTTTTATGAAGTGAAGCGTTGGTTCGATCTTCTACTTCGAGGTAAGCTTAAAAGCTCAATCAAAGAGCTTGAAGCAAATAATTCTGTCACAAAGGATCAGGCTGCTCTTGCCGCAGATTTTCTTTCAAAATTGGGATTATAAAAACGGAGACGGTAAACGTCTCCGTTTTGCTTGAAATCGCCTTTATTTATGTTAAACAATAATTTATCGGGGAAAAGTAACTAATAGTTTATGAGATCCTGAGCTTCGGCGAAGGATCTCATAGGGTATTAACTACCTATCCGATAAATTATTGTTTCCGGTTTTGAATTATCTTTGTTTAATAAAAAAACAAACAAAAGTCACAAAAGGACTTGTAGAATAAAAGAAAAAGATGTATAATTATAAAAAACTTCATAGAGGTAGATTTTCGAGGAATGAGAAATGGCTGATAAGATAAGAGTAACCTTCTGGCATGAGTTCAGACATGAAAGAACGAAAGAATCTGTAAAGGAAATTTATCCCGATGGAATCCACGCGCTCGTCTGTGGATTTCTGAACGAGGAGCCCGATATCGAGGCGACCTTTGTTGCGCTCGATGACCCCGAACAGGGACTTACAGATGAGCTTCTTGAAAATACCGATGTGCTTCTTTGGTGGGGACATGTGGCTCACGATGAGGTAAAGGACGAGCTTGTGGAGAAGATCGCGTACAGAGTTATGGCAAAGGGAATGGGATTTATTCCGCTCCATTCGGGTCATAAATCCAAGCCTTTCCAGAGAATAGTAGGTTCAAATGGTAACCTCTCTTGGGGACGCAATCAAAAGGAGATCGTTTGGAATGTAAATCCTTCGCACCCTGTCGCGTCAGGTATCCCCGATCATTTCCTTATTGATGAGGAAGAAATGTACGGTGAGCCCTTCTATGTACCTCAGCCCGATGATCTTGTGTTTACATCATGGTATGAGGATGGAAACATTTTACGAAGCGGTCTTTGCTATCGCAGAGGTGCAGGTAAGGTCTTCTATTTCCAGCCCGGTCATGAAGGCTGCAGAGCACTTTATAATCCTTATGTTCGCAAGATAATCGTAAATGCTGTGCGCTGGGCAAAGCCTGCGGATTTCGGCTTCCCGATGAATGATGATTGCCCACATATTACATCTCCTGTTAAGGATGAATTTGAAAAATGATCCTGAACAGATTTGGTTATAAAGAATAATACTTCGGTGTTTAGGAAAATGTAATAATCTGTTGATTTTGTAAAGAAAATATGGTACCGACCTTCTTGTTTTTGAATGTCGGTACCGTAATTTTTTTACCATTCGGCGAGAATTTCGTGAAGTCTCTTTTCAGCTTCATCCGCACGCAGTTTATCTACGCTGTAAGCCTCCCGCAGAAGCTCGCCAGGGATGTAATCATCATATTTTTCAAATACGGGAAGCTCACCGGAACTTACAAGAGAAGCACAGTCGATCCCGTGAGCATCAATCTTGCGCACAAGTGAATCGATGAAAGCGTGACTGTCACATTCCATCTTGAATATCATATAACAGCAGCCTTCAAATTCCATATTGTTTATCTTAAATTCTTTTGAATTTTGCTGAATGAACTTGCGAAGAGTTCTGAAGGATCTTGTGCCGAGCCAAGGGAAGAGACAGTAGGCATAACCGCCGAGGCTCACGATGGAATGTTCAAGCATGCCGGTGTTTCTCGCGAGATTGCGGGCGACATCGATTCGTTTCTGAGCATTCGGCTTAAGATAGGGATATACGGTGTCCTCCATGAGGACTTTTTTCATTCTTTCAAGAATTTTTGTGTGTATCTCGCCGTAATCGCCGGGCCATGAGACCTCCATTTTACCAAGCACGGGCTTGACATATATAAGTTTTCTCGGAACGTCAAGCTCTTCAACCTCCCAAACTCTGCCTGCAAGGGCAAAGCGGTCGCCAACAGGCGGCGGTGTTGTGATAGTGCCGATCTCATCGGATTCACAGCGAACGGTATAATCCTCGCTGTCCTTGAAAACGGCATAGAACTTGAAGCTATTAAGAAGCCTTTCTCCTGCGATGCCAACGATAAGACCTTTTTCTTCGGTCATCTCAATGTAATCGTTTTTCAGCATTGAAAGGATCAGAGTTCTGTAATCCTCTTTTGAAACCTCGGAGAAGGGCGGCAGGGAAAGGACTTTTTCGGCAAGCCTTTTTGGAGTTAGCTCTCCCGATGCGCCAAGGACACTGAGCGTTTGCTGGAAAAGAAGGCTGAAGGGGAGTTTTTTATTTACGGATGGTTCAATAAATCTTTCCTCAATATAGAGCTGAACGATTGCGATAGCTCTGATTAGACTCCACGGGATAAGCTGGGGCAGAGGAGTGTTTGGAAGCGGGTTCTCCTCTCTGAAAACCATCATCATTTCGGGCGGTTCGCCTCGTCTGCCCGAACGTCCAAGCCTCTGCAGGAAGGACGAGACTGAATTGGGAGAATCATTTTGAATGATTCTTTCAAGTCTGCCAATGTCGATTCCCAGCTCCATTGTAACGGTTGCGCAGGTGACGGAGTGAATTTCCTCATCCTTCATCTTTTGCTCCGCTTCCTCGCGGATAGAAGCTGACAGATTGCCGTGGTGAATGAGGAAAATATCCTTTTCACCGCGCCTTGCCGCTATCTGCCGAAGGGTCGCGGTAACATATTCGGTTTCCTCGCGGGAATTTGAGAAAACCAAGGACTTTTTGTTCTTAACGCATTCGTACATGTATTCATAGCCTGCGTCAAGCTCGGCATATTTGCGCTTAGGTTCGCCATCATCTGTTATTGGGGTAGGCGCATCCTTTGATTGATCCTCATTCATATTCTGAATGTAGAAATGCTCAAGCCCGAGCCGCCATTTTATCTGTCCCTGAGGAAAAATCGGAATATCGGTGGGCTTTTCCGTGCCTGCGCTGAGCCAAGCCGCCACCTTTTCGGGGTCGCCGATGGTAGCGGAGAGACCGATCCTCCTCGGAGTGTGACCGATGATATGAGCGATCCTGCAGAGCTGACATATTATCTGACTTCCTCTGTCAGAGCCTATCAGCGTGTGTATCTCGTCAATGATGACATAGCGCAGACCGTGAAACAGCCTGACAATATCGTTTGAGCGGTTAATAAGCATACTTTCAAGGCTCTCGGGGGTGATCTGAAGGATTCCCGAGGGCTTTTCAAGAAGTTTTTTCTTGTGTGACCGGGCGACGTCACCGTGCCAATGCGTAACTCTTATGTGGCTCTCGTCAAGAAGCTCCTCTATGCGTGAAAACTGGTCGTTGATAAGGCTTTTCAGCGGAGCGATATAAAGCACTGAAATACTGTCGGTGGGATTTTCATAAATATCCGAAAGCACAGGAAAGAAAGCCGCTTCGGTCTTGCCGCTGGCGGTGGCAGAGGTCAGAAGAAGATTGTTTTCAGTGTCAAAAATAGTCCT
>JAZOAL010000163.1:0-5518 GCA_045595425.1 Eubacteriales bacterium | reverse complement strand
ATGCTCATTTTCCATCTCTATAAAACACATTTTATCAGTTGTTTTATAATAGCCGTCTCCTGTAACCTCTATTTCAAGAACGCCTCCCGTTTTAGCCTCTGCTATAAAAACTCCGTTTGTATCAGTACAGCCTATTACTCGTTTCCCTTTTAAGCGATCGATCATATCGAAAAACACATTAACCCTTGCATTGGCTACTGGCAGTCCCGTATCATCTACGACACAAAACTGCACTCGAGCGTCAGCTCCATCACGACAAGCTTTTTGAAATTGAGTCATTCCCAAGCCTAAAAAAGCATAAGCTGGATGCATCCATACACTTGTCAACAGTGTTAATAATAATATAGCTTTCATTTAAGATCTCCTACTTCGGTAAATTTTTCATACAACTTAAAGACATAAAAATATGCCATATCCTTCATATCTGAGTGAAGCCAACGCTCCCCCCAGTCATCAAAAGGACCATTTCGACGAGAGATCCAGCCATTTGGTCGCAATATTCCATTTTGCTCTTCGTCTGCTTGCTCAAGAGCATACATTTTCCGTTCAAATGATCCGGACCCCCATCTTGTAGCTCCACTTGAAGGAGTTCTCGATGGAATTCCTTTTGTAAGAATAGCTCCTCTCAGCAAAAGAGGAATAGAATTAGTATTCATACTTGCTGGATAAATTTTAAAGACCGTATTTGTTTTTAATTCCGCATCGCTCATTAGCCATGCGTTAGTCGGCTGAATAGTATTATAGCCCAATAAATTCTCTCGAAAACTCCAGCCCGCCCAATCGGTCGTGCCCATGAGAAAAACTATGCCTTTGCGACCTTTCCACAACTCCTGCTTATGCCAACAATATCTTTCAAATTTCTGATTCCAATTTTCATATCCGTCCGTCGCCCAAAGATTATTATTGTAGTAAAGCTCAAGAACATGATCCCCTGTTGAGTAAAAGTTTATTGCACAATCCGCAACATCCGCAAATCGACCGCCCCAAGTTAGCAACCGTCTATCATCATTCAAATCGTCCTCAAAGAAGCGATACCATTCATTCGCAAAGGACTTTCTAGGGTATTCATTCCAATCCTTATGAATCAATACATTTGTTGGTGTCATAGTGGTGTCATATGCTTCTGCTGGCACAGCTGAATTACACATCAAGTATTTAGAAACTTCAAGTCCATAATCTTGAATCATTGACGATACAACCATATTGCCGAGCGAGTGCGCCATGATGATTTTTTCTCCGGGGATGCTATCTATGGTTGAAACAATTTGGCTCGCAACCACAAAAGCATTTGACGCATTTTCGTGATAGTTGGCGGAACTGCCTATGTCACTTTTCCAATCGACATTATAAAACCTCGCACGCATCCCCGAAAGCCACATACGCTTAAAAATAACGTCACCCCATTTTTCAGCATCGGCCGACGAAACATTTGCTCCATGCAAGAATATCAAGGACTTGTCGTAATCTTCATCCCACATAGTATGAACATCCGAGGAACCGCCCCCGTTGCTGGGGGCAGCCCCCGAAAAGCAATAAAAAACGGATTCATTTATAATACTCGACATCCGCATTCAAAAAGCCGTATTCATAAATTTGAGGAAGAAGTTTTTCACGCAGACGCTCATGCGCATCTTTTAACGCGGCAAGTTCTTCTGCAGCGATTCCCGCCGCTTTCAATGCTTGACGAATCTGATAAATGCCAACATCCCATGTCTCAATCTTCCAATCCATCCACGATGTATTGCATATTTCAGCATAGAATTTCTGATAAAGTCTCTCCGCTGCAACCATAACATCCTTCGCCTCTTGCAACAACACTCGCGACGAAAGATACTTCGCAAGAAAACGATCCTCGTTCGCCGCCCCAATCTGCGCTGCGATATCTCCATGACCGCACGGCCATTTGCGCACATCCTCCAAAAGGAACGGATACATGTTGTTCGCTATCTGCCAAATATCTCCTTGATATTTTACATTCTTTAATGCCGCGCAATTATTCTTTGCTGAGAATGCCGCCCAAACAACACAATCATGAGTAAACTCACTCGACAATTCAAAACTCGGGGCATAAAACATATCCTTATCATTAGCCCAAGTTTTTTCTGGCAGTTTCTTTACCGTATAAAGAACCATTGCTTTATCAAAATTTTCAGGCGTCACCGAAAAAGCACCTGCATTCGCATACGGAGCTGAAAGAATAAATACGCTGTTTTGATTTTGAAAATCATCGCCCTTACTACATACAGAACAAAGAAAATCAGACGTAATATGATTACGCTTATCTTTATTCTCATCCATCACCTTAATTCCGCTAGAGAATGTTGGCATGACCGAACGTCCATCCCATTTTGGACGAGGACACCATTTATTAAGCATTTGTTCGCGATTAACCGATGGAACTAGCTTTGTTCCGACTTTTTCAACCTCAAGGTTAAATACATCTAGTATTATCTGCTGCTCTTTAAGGTGCTTTTGTTTCGCAAGATTCCAAATGAGAAACCCAACAGGAAAAGCGGCAGTAGTGCCTTGAAATGCTTTACTTGGGAATATAAAACCGCGCTCATAAGTATATTGAAAAAATCCGTCTCTTATTTTTTGATCATTATTTGAATTTATATACTTGAGCGGAGAAAACATACAAAGATGAGCTTGTTTGCCCTTGAATTCTTTTGAAATCCGAAAAAGAAATTGAGTAAAAAGCTCTCGACTCGCCTCGCCATAATTTTCCACATTCATCAAGGATCGAACCGAAGTCATCGAAACTGAATCCTTAGAGGCCTTACCAGTATCATCGCCAACATTATTAGCCGTCGCAAAAGGCGGATTGATAAAGATAATCCATTTAAGATTTGGATTTGCAAGATCAGAGACGAGTTTAGGCGGCATTTTTCTAACATATCCTAACGGAAGTGTATCGCCAAGTGTCACTGCATCATCCGCAAGATAATCGTACTGAAAACAGGTCGCGGCAGGGAATATTTTTTGGCAGTATTTCGCATCCTCCGCTTCGAGCGTGGAAATGTAACAGTATGGAAGCGCGGATGAAGGCAGCTCAAATTCAAGATTGCCCGTACCTGCGGCCATATCCCAAAACCGATATTCGCCCGACTTCCACCATTCCTTGCCGACCGTGCGCTCAAGATAAGTCAGCGCTTTTGCGGCAAAATCGACGGGCGTATAGAACTCTCCGGTAAAACGGCGGCGGAAATCTTCGGTTAATCGGTCTGCTTTCTGCCTTATGCGCAACATCCCTGTACTTGGGACTTTTTCGTAATTCTCCCAGAAGTGACGGTACTTCTGCATTTGAAGAGTTTTCGGAATAAAGCCATCTGCACCGCTGACCGAAAAAAGAACCTGCCCGTTTTCTGCTGTGATAGACTTGCCTTGCTCAATGTCAGCAAAGAAATATTCCGACGACTTGCGTCCATTGCGCACATAATCTCCGAAAAGCCCATCCCAATAATCGAACACATCAAGAAAATTATCTTCGGTGATCGCTTTCTTTTCGAGAAGTTCAAGAAAGGTCATCTGCGAAAGAAGATGTTCGCGGCACTTCTCTACAAACTGCGCTTCTTCAGCAGGGTTTGTTAAATCATAAATATAAGGCTTCGCGTCAGAATTGGCAGCGAGATATTTAAGGATGTCGGCAATCAGATTCGGACATGGTGTAGATGGCGCGCGATCCCAGTCGTAGCGTTCTGACTGAGAAGCGTAAAATTTAGAGTAGTTCTTTGTCTCAACGAAAAAAGCTTCATTTCTATCTACAATACCAATAAACGGAGGAAGCGGATAGCGCGTAAGCCCAGCACCGTATTTAAGAAGCCTCGCATAATACATTACTTGCGCTAGAGTTCTTGAGATATTCTCAGTTACCTTAAAATTCCGGTCATACTTAAACTCAAAAAGAATACGTTCGGTATAATGGTCAATTCCTCGTAAGGCATTGATCTTCATCTTGAAGAATTTGCAGAACTCGGACTTGACCTCTTCCTCTTTTTTACAGGAGCGCAGACTTTCGTATAGGCTTTTCATATTGAAATAATTATACCATTTTATCCCAAATCACGGGACCGTCACGCGCCCAGTCTTTCCTTGAGAAAGATTTCGCTCAGGATCAAATTCTAAATTCGTATCATTTGGGCGGGGATTGAAAACTGTTGCATATGAACCCATAAAAGATCCGATTTGCCACGGACCTATGATTTTTGAATAATTCGCCGAAATAACATTTCCTTTTTCATCTACTTTCACGCGGGAACGAATAACCAGATATTGATTCTTTGTAATAATAGGGCCTTCCATCAACCAAAGCCGTCCATTATTTTTACAAATTCGAATTGGGATTGAAGAATGATATTCCGCGGCTAAATCTGCCTCATATGTGGAAGGAAAATTCTCATTACCAGTCTGTTCCCTGATATATACACCACACCCTTTATCAAATTCTATATATCCTACAATAGCTCCCAATTGAGGCACACCCCCAATATCACTGCGAAATACAAATATCCGACGATTCTTTTTCTCTGCAATCAACTTAGCAACTCTTTCTTCATCCTTCCGTTGTCTTACATAGTAAAAATCCGCAACTTTCCCTTTCCCGATAGGAGGAAGCCAATCAAATAATTCTAAATCAAATCCATATCTTCCATTTGCTATGGGTGCCGCTACTCGCTTTTGCCCAGAATGTGCATACATTGGCTGTGGATTTTTCTTCGGATACAAAGTTATTTCCTCCTTTTTTTCATGCTCATGAAGTTTCCAATAACCAAATACAGGAGGAATTAATACATTTTCCCCTTTAAAATATGTTTTCCTGGTCTCACTTCGATAATATCCATCGGCTTCAACATGCCACCAAATATCAGAGGTCGTACAATTGAATTTCACAACGGCATTTCCTGTTGAATCTGTCTTCGCTTTATAATTTTTTGTAGTGCCGCTAGAAAAAACAACATGACTAGATGAAAATTGTACACTTACTGTAGCATTTGTAACTGGAGCGCCCTTATCATCTCTCACTTTAACACACAATCGTTCGCTTGCGCAACCAGCATTAGCCAAGCAGATAAAAAAAACAGCAAAATAAAGTTTTGTCATATTATAACTCCTCGATTAATCCTATTATTATCTTATAAAGTTGATACGTTCTTTTATAAGAACGTTGCACAAATGTACTATGTTGCCAATCCCTGTGTTTCTTTTCTGGTTTATCACCATTATACGGCAAGTCATCAATCCCAGACAGACACAATGTCGCCATATTATAATTACCATCCGTTGGCTCAGAAATTTCAGTAACATCATCTAACCTCGGCAACGGATTAGCGCCGACTGCATAAGACTCAGAGGGAATAGCGTATGCAAGCATTTCTGCGCGATAAAGGTAATTCGTCGAAACAAGAACGCCGTTTGTTGACGAATATATTTCTTCATTTGCAAAATCCTGAAAGAATGGCTTTTGTTGTAAAGTTTCATTTGATAGCGCACTTGCTTCATTCGGTGGAAGATGCGACAA
>JAZOAL010000162.1:0-2231 GCA_045595425.1 Eubacteriales bacterium | reverse complement strand
GCAGATGCTCTCCCAACTGAGCTATGCTCCCATTTGTTTTTCGGACAACGGGGATATTATACCACAACAAAATCCTTTTGTCAAGTGTTTTTTCGATTTTTAATTATTTATTTTTAAATAATTTATTTTTGCCTCCGGCGGCCCCCACACATTAAAAGAAAAGCCTTATTATTTAAAGTTTTTGGGATTCTAAAGACCTTTTTTCGAAAAAGGTCTTTAGCGGGGCATGGGGCAGAGCCCCATGCAGACATAAAATATATGATATTATAAGGCAGCAGGAGCAAATTTGCTCCTGCTGCCTTCAATAATTATAATCCAACTATCCAGTTTGCCGCCAGCATGATGCAGGGCAGTGTTACAACGGTGAAAAGCGAGGTGACGCCAACCGTCTGCGCCGCATATCCCGGCGCAATATCATAAAGCTCGGCAAACATAGTAATATTTGTGGCACTCGGCAAAGCCGCGGCAGCCGTTGCGAAAAGTATCATATAATCCGGAAGTCCGATCAGCTTGGCGATAACGCACACGCACAGCGGCATTAAGATCAACCTGCAAAGGCAGACATAGTACATTCGCAGGTCGCAGAAGATCTGCTTTGGGGTTCTGGTTGCGATAAGCGCGCCAACGATAAGTACTGAAATCGGAGTGCACAGATTATTGAGATAACCCGTATAGGTTATAAGAACATCGGGAATAGTGATAAAACGCATGAGTAGATAAAGCGCAATACCGATAAAGCAAGGAACAGTTCCGAAATTGATCAATATCTTCTTTGCGTTCATCTTGATGTCTTTTCTGCCTCTCGCAAGGATTATCATGCCCCAAGTCCAAACAAAAAGATGGAATCCGATAACATAGAAAGAACCCCAAAACACACCGATATCACCGAAGATCGATTCAAATATCGGGAATCCGATAAAGCCGGCGTTTGAAAATATCAGTGAAAACTCCGCGATCTTATGTTCATCGAAATCCTTAACGGTCTTTGCCGCAAAGAAAGCAAAAACACAAAGGAACAAATGAACACCGATGCTGAGGGCAAACATCGTAAAGCCTGCCTCTGTATTTTCAGCCGAATATTCTATCCTTATAAGTGAATAGACGATCATCATCGGCTGACCGATATTGACGATCAGCTTTGAAAGCCGCTTTGAAGAAACATCGTCAATCACGCCTGTTTTTCTTGCAACAAATCCCGTTGCAAGAAGCAGAAACAGGACTATCATAATTTCTATAAGCGAGGAAAAGGATTGTGTACTCATTATAAACGTCTCTTTCTTAGTTACTTAGCGAAAGCTCGTCCAGCTTAGCCTTAATATTCTGCATATCGCGGAGCATGTCCTCTTTCTTGCGAGGATCTCGCAAAAGTGCCGCAGGGTGATAGACTGCCGTCATCAAATAGCTACCCTTTTTGAACCACTGCCCATGCTCCTTTGTGATCTTGAAATCGGGCTTTATCAGCTTCATTGCCGATATCCTGCCAAGACATATAATTATCTTCGGCTGCATGAGCCTGACCTGTTCACGCAGATAAGGCAGGCACGCCTCCTCTTCTTCGGGAAGGGGATCTCGGTTATTCGGAGGACGGCATTTGAGAATGTTGGCAATATAAACACGTTCTCTTTCTATATCAACTGCATAAAGATATTTATCAAGGAGCTTTCCTGCAGCTCCCACAAATGGAATACCGCTGAGATCCTCCTTTTCACCCGGAGCTTCTCCTACAAAAAGCACATCGGCATTTTCATTTCCGGTGCCGAAAACGCAATTCGTTCTGGTTTTTGAAAGTGAGCAAGCCCTGCAAGCTTCACATTTTGATTTCAGATCTTCCCAGTTACTCATATTTGCCTCCGCAAATGTTTTATTCAAATATATTAGATATATATGATACCATATTTTTTTCATCCTTGCAATAGAAAAGGAGAATTTTTTCTGTTTAAGAAAAACGCAAACGCAAAAAATATATTAAAACAACCATGAAATGAGGTGAAAAAAATGAGCAAAGCAACTCACGAGCATAATATACCCATAGGGCTCGCCATGGCAATGGCTCAAAATGTTGAAGCCATGAAGATTTTCGGTATGATGTCCGAGGATGAGCAGGAAAAGATCATATCCCGCGCACGCGGAGCACATTCAAAGTCGGAAATGCACAGCATAGTCAACAGTCTCACAGAAAAATAAACCCTGCGTCTTGCGGCTCCGAGAGCCGCAAAGTCGGATCGTAGCCA
>JAZOAL010000161.1:0-2252 GCA_045595425.1 Eubacteriales bacterium | reverse complement strand
GAAATTACTCAGGACGACCTGTTGAGTGGCGGCGCAAACGCCGCAGAGTCTTCTTGCGTTCTACCCGATCGGTCTCGGACTGGGAGACGAACCAACGCTTTCGACGAACAGTACTGAGGACGCCGCTCTTGACGACCTTCTTGCGGAAACGCTTCAGCAGTTGATCCTGGCTTTCATTGGGTCTCAAAACTACGCTTGTCATTTTCTCACCCCCTCCCCGTGTGTACAAATCGTCCGAAAAAATCCCGAACTGCATTATTTTACCGTCTGAGCGTTTTCCTGTCAATGGGCAGTTTTCGAAAAAGTGAGTGACACACTGCTAACCTCGGGTGCAAAAGTAAATGCAACGGGAAATGATTTTTGATATGATCAATCTATTGCATTAACCGATACAAAGGGAAGTTGCAATAACTTAGACAATCAGGACATGAGACTCCCCCTTGGGGGAGTCATAGCATTTAATTTTACAATAGCAAAAAAGGCGAGGGCCAGAATAGGAGTATAAGATGGCACCCAAAAAACATATGACGGAAGAAGACCGTCTGCAGATCGAAAACCGCCTGAAAAACGGAGAATCCATATCGCAAATAGCCAAAGCTCTGGGCAAAAGTACATCGACAGTATCACGCGAAATTCAAAATCGGTCGCTGGATAGTGACAAAGGGGCTGTCGGAAGAATAATGAATCGTTGTGTTCACAGACGAGATTGTCAGAAGCGGGATATTTGTCCTCAATTCCCATGTTCCTATCCCAGGCATCATGAACATTGCAGCTTCTGTAAAAAATGCAATTTTGTTTGTATGGATTTCGAGGAAGAATTCTGCCAAAGATTGAAGAAATCACCTTATGTTTGCAATGGCTGCAAAGATGAACATAAATGTGTTCTGCGCAAAAGGTTCTATCTGCATGATTGTGCTCAGTTGGATTATAAGAATATATTGTCGGAGTCTCGTTCAGGAGCGAATATCACAGAGCTTGAGCTGAAGGCTGTTGACGCTTTTCTCAGCCCCTTACTGGAAAACGGACAATCTCCGCATAACGTGATGCTTGCTTTCCCTGATCGCTTTTCTTTCTGTGAAAAAACGCTGTATCGTTATATTGATGCCAATCTGATTTCTGCAAGAAACTATGACCTTCCCAGACGTCCCAGATTGAAATTGCATAAATCGAAACCGGTTGAGTATAAGATCGATAAAAAGTGCCGGCTCGGCCGTACATTGGAGGATTTCAAACAATTCAAAGAACTCCATCCGGATATGCCCGTGGTCCAAATGGATTCTGTCATCGGTTCTGTCGGCGGAAAAGTTCTGCTTACTTTTTGTTTTGAAAACTCTTATCTGCTGCTGGCGTTCCTTCGGGATTCCAACACTTCTCAGTCTGTTATTGATGTATTTGACTATCTTACCGATTTATTAGGTCTGCAGTTGTTTCGTAAGCTCTTCCCTGTTATTCTTACCGATAACGGCTCTGAATTTTCCAATCCCTCAAGGCTTGAGTTTGATGCTTTCGGCAACCGCCGCACTTTTATCTTTTATTGTGATCCTTACAGATCCGGACAGAAAGGTCTCGTCGAAGTTGAACACGAAATGCTTCGCCGCGTTTACCCGAAGGGTACATCCTTTGATCTCCTTTCCCAACAGGATATCAATCGCGTCCTTTCTCATATCAACTCGTATAAAAGAGAAAAGCTGAATGATAAATCTCCGTATGAATCATTCAGCTTTCTTTACGGCCGGGATATTCTCAGTTCTCTCGGTATTCATTTCGTACCCGATGCTGATATTATCCTCAGGCCCCGCGCGTAATACGCGTTATCTATAACCAATTTTAATTATTAGCCCTTTTGCCTTTTTTGAACATATTTTTCGCTTATTCTTGGGGTGGCATTTACTGATTCCGAAAAAACAAAATTTGCCGACCCTTTGTTCAATGCGCCTGTTTTCGGCCTTTTTCATGACTTTTTTCTATGACTTTTGTCGCTCTGCGTCTACCTGTTTTCATCCAGTTTTATTTTCCTTTTTGCTGATTTTTCCCGAGTAATTGCAACCATTCTCCTCTCTCGGACTATCTGTTGCACTTACTTTGTCCGCCCAGCTCCCATATTTGCCGTATCTGCGGAAAAGGGTTCACCGTTCCGAAACAAAAAAACGGCGGGAACCCGCCGCTTTTTTTCCGGTGTTTCAAAATGTCTGATGCTTTATTTGGTGAGGAGCTTCACAACATCGCCGACTGAAGTCGGATCGTAGCCATGT
>JAZOAL010000160.1:0-14261 GCA_045595425.1 Eubacteriales bacterium | reverse complement strand
GATGGCGGTGTGATCACAAGCACCCTTGAGCTCTGCATACTTGCAGAGCGATCAGGTGCGCGGGTCTCTCAAAGGAAGGGAGTTCCAAGAGGGAAACCAATGGTTTCCCTCTTGTGTTTCTTTTGCCTTCTTTGGGAAACGCCAAAGAAGGAGCCGCGCGGCGGGAGCGCAAAGGAAGTGACTTACTGCCGAGACATTATTCAGAGTGGTGACGGTATCACTCTATCTGTAATTACTCTGATTTGAAAATTTAGAGTGATATCAAAGAGATTATGCTGTTCTCTTCTGAACTGTAAACTAACATCCTCAAAAATGTAACTTACAGCCAAGAGAATATTCAGAATGATAACGTCACCACTCTGAATTATATTCCGACGGTAAGTTACTATCAGATGCGCTCCCGCCGCGCGGCGCCCCATTTCTGGCCTTGGCCCCAGAAATGGGGGAAAGAACTCCACACAAGAGGGAAACCAATGTTTTCCCTCTTGGAACTCCCTTCCTTTGGAAAATCCGCGCACCTGATCGCTCCGCAAGTATGCAGAGCTCAAGGGTGCTTGTGATCACACCGCCATTCCCTTTTTGCCCCCAAAGAGCACGGGGGCAAAAAGGGTCAGTGCAGAGCAAACTGCTTTCGTCAGCCGTAAGCGATTGTTTAGTGTGATAATCGCAGTTCGCTCGCGTTTGTTTTGGAAAGTTAGTTACACATCGATGGATGAAGAGGATCGTGTTTCGCTCAATATGCGCAAATTTGCAACTTCACGTGCGTCAAATTGCAAAAAAGTATTGACAAAAGAAAAAAATGAGAGTATAATATACCCAAAATTGTATACAAGAATACAATTAGGAGGTATTTAAACTTGATCGCAAAGAATTGTGCTTCAAATCTGCTTGAACAATCGCAGTATCAATATTCGCTGCAGGACGTTCCGGATCCTAACCTTTACAGAGATATTTATCCCTATGATGAGATCCCGAAGATCGCATTTAACCACCGTCATGTGCCGATAAATATGCCGGGGGATATTTGGATAACCGATACGACCTTCCGCGACGGTCAGCAGTCCCGTGCACCTTACACTCCCGAACAGATCGTGGATATCTATAAGATGCTCTCCCGCCTCGGAGGCCCCAAGGGGCTTATCCGTCAAAGCGAATTTTTCGTTTATACAAAAAAAGATAGAGAAGCTGTGGCAAAATGTATGGATCTGGGATATGAATTTCCCGAGATCACAACATGGATAAGAGCCAAGAAAGAAGATTTTCAGCTTGTTAAGGAGATTGGAATAAAGGAAACGGGAATTCTTGTTTCCTGCTCTGATTATCATATATTCAAAAAGCTGGGCATGACCCGTGCGCAGGCTCTTTATCATTATCTCGGCGTTGTAAAACAGGCTTTTGATGCAGGAATCCGTCCCAGATGCCATCTTGAGGATATCACAAGAGCCGATTTCTATGGATTTGTTGTTCCCTTTGTAAACGCTCTTATGGAGCTTTCGAAGGAAGCCGGTATTCCCGTTAAGATCCGTATGTGTGACACTATGGGCTATGGCGTTGCATATCCCGGCGTTGCCCTTCCCAGAAGCGTTCCGGGCATCGTTTACGGTCTGCATCACTTCTCTCATGTGCCCCACGAAATGCTTGAATGGCATGGTCATAACGATTTTTATAAGGGCGTTTCAAATGCCACCTCCGCTTGGCTTTACGGTGCTTCGGGAGTTAACTGCTCCCTTCTCGGCATAGGCGAGAGAACGGGTAATATTCCGCTTGAAGCGATGGTTATCGAATACGCTTCCATGCGCGGAACCTTTGACGGAATGGATCCCACCGTTATCACTGAGATCGCGCACTATTTCGAAAAGGAGCTGGGCTATGATATTCCGCCCATGACACCCTTTGTTGGCAGTAACTTTAATGTTACAAGAGCCGGAATCCATGCGGACGGTCTTATGAAGGATGCGGAGATCTATAATATTTTTGACACAGAAAAGATACTTAACCGCCCTGCAGAGGTTTCTATTTCCAATACCTCGGGACTTGCAGGCATTGCATATTGGGTAAATAATCATTTCGGTCTTAAGGGTGACGATGCTATTACAAAGCAGGATCAATTCGTTATCGATATGAAGGCGAAGATCGACGCTATGTATGTTGACGGCAGAACCACCATCATGGGTGACGAGGAGCTTGAAGAGATCATCGAGACTCTTGCCCCGGGCAGATTCACGAAGTGAGGTCGGCAAAATGGTAATGAGAGCAGGAGCAACTTCCCTTGAATCAAAGGTGTACGAAGCTCTTGAAGAAGCGATCCTCACAGGAGAGCTTAATGCGGGGACGCCTCTTACGGAGCTTGGACTTTCCGAAAAGCTCGGGGTCAGCAGAACTCCGATCCGTGCGGCACTGCACAGGCTTGATGAGGATGGACTTGTTGAGCTTTCCCCAAATCGAGGTGCTGTTGTTGTCGGCGTGAACGGCAGCGATCTTGTTGATATTTACCGCATAAGAATGCGCCTTGAAGGTCTTGCCTCCGCAATGGCGGCAGAGAAGATGACCGATGAGGAGAAAAAAGCCCTTGCCGACACCGTTGAGCTTTCGGAATTTTATATCCGCAAAAATGACGCGGAGCATATAAAGGAGCTTGACACCGCTTTCCACAGCGAGATTTACAAAAAAAGCGGCAGCCGAATGCTCTGCAAGATCCTTTCCGATCTTCACAGAAGCATCAAGGCATACCGCAAGCTTTCCCTCTCGGAAAACGGACGAATCGAAGCATCGGTAAGAGAGCACAGAGAAATACTCGAGGCGATTCTCCGCTCGGATGCCTCAGAAGCGGAAAGACTGACCTATACACATGTTGAAAACGCAATGAAAAGCACTCTCGGTGCTATAGAAAACAGTTAATTTTATATTTGGAGATATATTATGGGATACACTATTGCACAAAAAATCATCAAAAATCATCTTTTGTCAGGTGAGATGACCGCGGGCAGTGAAATTGCTCTGCGCATCGATCAGACACTGACGCAGGACGCAACAGGTACTATGGCTTACCTTCAGTTTGAGGCTATGGGCACAGAGCGCGTTAAGACCGAGCTCTCGGTCGCTTACATCGACCATAATACCCTGCAGGCAGGCTTTGAAAATGCCGATGACCACCGTTACATTCAGACAGTAACGAAGAAGCACGGTATCCGTTTTTCACGCCCCGGCAACGGAATCTGTCATCAGGTGCATCTTGAGAGATTTGCCGTTCCGGGCAAGACCCTCATAGGCTCTGACAGCCATACCCCCACAGCCGGCGGTATCGGTATGCTTGGCATGGGTGCGGGCGGACTTGACGTTGCTGTCGCTATGGGCGGCGGCGCTTACTACATAACAATGCCGAAGATCATTAAGATAAACCTTACCGGAAAGCTCCCTGCATATGTGGGCGCAAAGGATATAATTCTTGAAGTTCTTCGCATACTTGGCGTTAAAGGCGGCGTTGGAGCAGTTGTTGAATACAGCGGCGAGGGCGTTAAAACCCTTTCGGTGCCCCAGAGAGCAACTATCACAAACATGGGCGCGGAGCTTGGCGCAACCAGCTCGCTTTTCCCCTCAGATGAGGTTACACGCGCATTCCTTGCGGCAGAGGAGCGTGAAAACGATTTTGTTGAGCTGGCACCCGATGCTGATGCTGTCTACGATGCGGAATACACAATCAACCTTTCCTCTCTTGAGCCTCTTGCGGCTTGTCCTCACAGCCCCGACAATGTAAAGCCGGTTTCCGAGCTTCAGGGCATGAAGATAGATCAGGTCTGCATCGGTTCATGCACAAACTCCTCTATGCTTGATATGCTCACCGTTGCGGCAATGCTGAAGGGTAAGACTGTTCATCCCGATGTAAGCCTTTCTATCTCTCCCGGTTCAAAGCAGGTCTATACTATGCTGGCTGAATGCGGCGCACTTGCAGATCTTATCGCGGCAGGCGCGAGAATTCTCGAATGTGCTTGCGGTCCTTGCATAGGGATGGGATTTTCTCCTAAGTCTGCAGGTATTTCACTGCGTACCTTTAACCGTAATTTTGAAGCAAGAAGCGGCACTGCGGATGCAGGTGTTTACCTTGTTTCTCCCGAAACTGCGGCGGCTTCCGCTATCGCAGGCGTTATGACCGATCCGAGAACAAGCGGAGATGCTCTTGACATAAAGATCCCCGAGCACTTTAAGATCAATGACAATCTTATCGAAATGCCCGCTTCGCCCGAGGAAGCCGAGGGCGTTACGGTTGAAAGGGGTCCCAATATAAAGCCTATCCCGGTTGGCAAAGCTCCCGAAAAGGATCTCGATACAACGCTTATTCTCAAGGTCGGCGATAATATCACAACAGACCATATCATGCCTGCAGGAACAAAGATCCTGCCCTATCGCTCCAATGTTCCCAAGCTCAGCGAATTCTGCTTCACCGTTTGCGATAAGGAATTCCCCGAAAGAGCTAAGAAAATGGGCGGCGGTATCATCGTCGGCGGTTCTAACTACGGTCAGGGCTCTTCCCGCGAGCATGCGGCTCTCGTTCCGCTCTACCTCGGTATCAAGGCAGTTGTTGCAAAGAGCTTTGCGAGAATCCACGTTGCAAACCTTATCAACTTCGGTATCGTTCCCATGACATTTGAGAACCCCGAGGACTATGATAAGTTAAGTGAAGGCGCAAATCTCCGCATCACAGGCTTTGCAGATGCTGTTGCAGGCTCGGATAAGCTCTTTCTTGAATGTGAATGTGGATGCAAGATTCCCTTGAGGCTTGATCTCACAGCACGCCAGAGAGCTATTCTGTCTGCCGGCGGTATGCTTAATTATACAAAAAACAACAGTTGATGACTCTACGTTACAATCCGGCGGGAATACTCCTTTGAAGTTTACCTCTCATGAAGGATCTTTGTGAGAATTCATACCGCCGCGCAATAATTCGCTCCGCAAATAAAATTTGCGATATTTAACTTAAAAATAAAATTCATAAAGGAAGTACAGGAAAATGTCAAATAACTATAATGCACAGCTCGAAGAGGCTTGCGCGAAATTCAGAAAGATACTTGAAGATCAGCTTGTAAGAGTTGAGGACATGAAATCGCAGGGCGATTTTGTTGATTATGCTTCTCTTGAAACCCTCCGCATCGGCGTTTGCGGCGGCGACGGTATTGGCCCTATCATTTCCGCCGAGGCACGCAGAGTGCTTGAATTTATGCTTGATGATATGGTTAAAGAGGGTAAGGTTGAATTTGTTGACATAGACGGTCTTACAATTGAAAACCGCATAGCTGTTGGCAAGGCTATCCCGGATGACGTTATGGCAGAGCTGAAATCCTGCCACGTTATTCTCAAAGGCCCAACAACAACCCCTCAGAAGGGCGACGGTATGCCTAATATCGAGTCTGCAAATGTTGCAATGCGCAAGGCTCTTGACCTCTTTGCAAACATCCGTCCCGTTAAGGTTCCCGAAGAGGGCATCAACTGGACGATCTTCCGTGAGAATACCGAGGGCGGTTATGCCGTTGGTTCAAGCGGATTTAACGTAACAGAGGATCTTGCAGTTGACTTTGTTGTTACAACAAAACAGGGCTCTGACAGAATCGCACGCCTTGCATACGACTATGCGAGAAAGAACGGTCTTGACAGAGTTTCTCTTGTTACAAAGGCGAATGTTATCAAGACTACGGACGGTAACTTCCTTGAGGACTGCCACAAGGTTGGCGATCTCTATCCCGAGATCACAACCGACGAATGGTATGCGGATATCATGACCGCAAAGCTGGTTGACCAAAAGAGAAGACGCGACTTCAAGGTTCTTCTGCTCCCCAATCTCTATGGCGATATCATTTCCGATGAGGCTGCTGAATTCCAGGGAGGCGTTGGTACTGCGGGATGCGCAAATATCGGTAAGAAGTACGCAATGTTTGAGGCTATTCACGGCTCTGCTCCCAGAATGATCAGAGAGGGCAGAGGCGAATATGCAGATCCCTGCTCCATGCTCCGCGCCTGCGTAATGCTCCTTTCACATATCGGACTTCAGGATAGAGCAGATAAGCTTGAAAAGGCTCTCGACTTCTGCATGTTCGAGGATAAGAAGCTGACCATCACAGGACGTCCCGGCGGCGCAAAATGCTCCGAATTTGGCGACTATGTAATGGAAACACTGAAAAATCTTTAATATAAAACCCGAGGCTGTCACTTTCGTGACAGCCTCTTCCTTTACCCGCTATTGAACATTTGATTTTTCGGTTTGACAGTTGTTTTTATTCTAACCGCGCATCTTCGCTTCTTCAACAAGAACATTTGCCATTTTTCGAAACCTACCACCCACGCGATATATTATGTTATTGTTAACCCAAAGCTCGTCTTTCGAATCTTCAGACTTTATATAGTCTTTTTCTTCTGCTTCCATTTCAACAAAGACCTTAAAGGTATCCCATTCGGGGCGATCTGTAGGTATCTGGACAAAATGTGTTTTTTTATACAATTCCGCATTGGCTTCCTGCTTTTCTCTTCTATATTGGGGATCGAAAATATATCGAACGATGTTAACTAAAAGTTTAAAAAGATCAACATAAATTTGTTTTATGCTGTTTTCGGATGGCTCCACCTTTATTTGCGCTTCATCTATCTTTTTGTAAAGTTCGTCATAAAATGAAATTTGGGTTTTGCACTCCTTCATAATTCCTGTGAGAACTGAAATATCTATGTTCGTATTAGCCAGTGCACGTCTTGCTATATCCTCATCTCCTGCAGCGTTATAAAGCGCTTTTAATGTATGCAAATAAGTAGATTCCATTTTTTCCTCCAAGTTGTAATATGTTTTTTAATATAATATCCTTAAGTTTAGATAATTTTTTCTGCAATACCGGGCAATGTTTTTTTATTATCTGGGTCTGAATGCTGCACAGTTAACTATGCCTTTGTGAGCGCATTTTGCGGAGTTTATACATCCTTGACAGCGGCGGAGCGCATCGTTTCTTGCGTTATATTCCTGATTTCTTCTTTCTTTTTCGGCGCGCTGTGCCTGCATTCGGGCATCGTTTGCGGCCCGCTGAGCTGCATCTGCCTGAGCTTTGGCAGCAGAGGCTTGATCTCTTGCTGCCCTTTCCATTGCCTCGTTGTGTGCCCGTGCATCCCTTGCTTCCTGTTCTGCGATGCGCTGCATAGCCATGTTGTGCCTGCGGGCTTCTACCTCCTGTCGGTGTGCTTCTTCCCGTCTTTCCTCTTCCTCTTTATCCTTGCGGATATCGTCAAGCATAGTATTGATCGCTTCCTTTATCGTGTCCGCTCTGCCGCTTTCGATCAATCTCGCTAAGGAGCCTGCGTAGGGAACGTAATCGGAATGTAACAACGATTGGTTCGATATCTCGTTTAAAATGGGAGTGATTTCGTCAAGCTTTGCCTGCCTCATTTCAAGATACTTGCGGGTTGTAGCCTTGCGATCATTGCCATAATCAGATACGATCTCTTTTGCCTTTTTCTTGCAAGTATCTACATAGGATAGGAACTCCGTATCATAATTTTTGAATTCTTTATAAAAATTCTCTATTGCCTCGTTCGTTATGCCTGCGTTGAATTTGCTTGACCATTCTTCCTCAGCGTTTTCCTTTGACGGCTTACCAAGGGCAAGGCAAAGCTGTATATTTTGTTTGTTTGCGTCCGTATTAGAACAAAAAGCGTTGATCACACAGCCGGCAAATAACGCAAACCCCAGCAAATAGCAGGTCACGTTTACAACAGGGCTCAATATTTTCCCAATGAAGGGAACTATGACCAAAATCGTACCTATGAAACCGCCTCCAAAAATCAATGCAATTGCTGCCAGCAGTCCGTATGAAGAGAGCAACCTGGATGCCGCGGTCAGAATTATTGTTTTTTTGGGATCCTCCCAATCAAGCAATACAGGGGTTGGGATCGTTTTCGACCAGCCCGTCGGGAGTTTGGGTCTTTTTGGCAGCTTTTCTCTTTTATCATTGTTGAATTTATCTCCGGCATCGACCCATTTTCTCGTTACCTTCTGCTCTGCCTCTTCTTGCTCTTCTTCAAGCTCTTTATATTCTGCATCTTTTGCGCAATATTCATCCCAGCGATCTTGTATTTTATGCAATTCGGCAACAATTTGCTGCATATCATTATTCATGCTCATCTTAGTTTTCATCCTCGCTTTCTTCGATATCTTCTTCATCTTCGTCGCTTTCAAATGACAGATTGTAACTATCGTAAGGAACAATTGTTGCAGAGTTGCTGCAGCAGATGCCAATGATCGCTCTTTCTAATTTGTAAAGATCCGAAAATTCTTCCCCGTCTTTACAGAAGCTAAGGTTTTTGTAGGCGTTGTTTTGGCTGTAGACTGTCAGTTCTTTGCCGTGAAGACTGGATAAAAGATATGAAGATAAAAGATGTGGATCTTCAGCTAAAGCATCAATCATTTTCTTATTCATAATGATCACATCATTCAATATCGGATTTTTGTTTTCGTCCAGAATGTCAGGGTAGCTTCCGTATTCAAGTGAGGACTTATCTATTGCACTTGCCATTACAAGCGCAGTCTTGAAAAAAATATCTGTAGATTCTTTAGCATTTACGGTTTTATCTTTTTTTGCCATAAGATAGTCAAAGAAGAATTTTGTCTTTTTCGCAGGAGTGTCCGCCGCCTCGTATGCGTTCTTTCCTTCATCGGAAAAATACCATTTGGGATCGTTTCTCTTTGCAATCTCTTCAGCTTTTTGTGAAAGCGCCTTGACATTTTTTAGAATTTCGATCCATTCTTTTACCGTGCCGTAAGGGCCGGTCTTTTTGTTGCCGTCCATTTTTGTGTCCTTTCTTTGCTTTTCTTCTTTGTCATCGTCAAAATGCGAAAATATGAGCTTTATTTCCTTAAAAATACAAAATTACAAGCTTTTACTACATTCGCTCTCTACGAAATATACCATTTCGGGATATTTTGATTATACCATTGTGGGATAATATTGTCAAGGGGGAATTTGAAAATGAGATTGAAAATTTTGAGAAAAAACAAAGGTATTTCCCAATTGAAGCTCGCAATGGACTTAAACATGAATCAAAACAGCATCAGCCGATACGAAAACGGAGAGCGGGAAGCAGATTATGCCACCCTCATAAAATTTGCCGATTATTTTGACGTTTCCATTGACTATTTGCTCGAAAGGACAGACAATCCGAATTTCTTAAAGTAAAAGCTTTTCAATTATTATTGCCTCTTGTTGAAAAGGGATATGATTTGTTATAAAATCATATCACGAAGAAGTGCGCGAAGCGCTCAGACCTCGCCGACTATGTAAAGAAAACACTTGAAAATTTTCAATATAAATGCCAAGGTGGAGCCGCACTGATCATGTGAGACTCCACCTTTATATGTATGTGTTTTACCGCTAAAAATAGGCATCTTATGGCTAATATTTTACGACATTTATTCTCAAAAATCAATAGGAGCAGCAAAATTTTTATTTAATTGTCTTCCAATAAAATTTTTTCAAAAAACTATTGACAAAGGGAATTTTGTGTGCTATACTACACTAAACCGATGAGAAAGAGTAGTAACCTCACTGAGTTTTTTAAAGAGAGCCGCGGGTGGTGCGATCGCGGTAAAAACGGTGCGGCGAATGGACTTTCGAGGGCGGATCGAGGGTGCAGAAGGCAGATTTTGTGGGCTGCTGTATCATGTAGACTCCGACGGGGGCTCCCGTTATCATGGGCAAGCATATGATTGTATGCGCAGAGAGGGCTCGTTACAGAGCTTCATTCGGGTGGCACCGCGGATCTTGATTATTCGTCCCGAGTATCTTAGGATACTCGGGCTTTTATTTGTTTCCGGAGGTAAAATTATGAAACTTGACAGACGATGGCGGTTTTTAAGTCAGCATTAAATTCAAACCACAATAAACAATTTTAAACCTTTATTATATATTTTTGGAGGATATAAAAATGGAATTTAACGGTATAAATTTTGACACATATTTTAAACAGTACCCCGACAAAAACGGTTATTTCGGCAAATACGGCGGAGCATATATCCCGGAGGATCTGAAAAAGGCGATGGAGGAGATCACGGAGGCTTATTTCACAATTGCAAAGTCAAGTAAATTTATAGGTGAGCTTCGTAAGATCCGCAGGGAGTTCCAGGGCAGACCCACTCCTATTTCCTATCTGGAGCGTCTTTCAAACAGCCTTGGAAATGTTCAGCTCTATGTCAAGCGCGAGGATCTGAATCATACAGGCGCTCATAAGCTCAATCACTGCATGGGTGAGGCACTTCTCGCGAAATATATGGGCAAGAAAAAGGTCATAGCGGAGACAGGCGCAGGTCAGCACGGCGTTGCTTTGGCGACTGCGGCGGCATATTTCGGTCTTGAATGTGATATCTACATGGGCGCAGTTGATATTAAGAAGCAGGCACCCAACGTTGCGAGAATGAAGATTCTCGGCGCTAATGTCATTGAGGTAAATGAGGGGCTTGCAACTCTGAAGGAAGCTGTTGACGCGGCATTCGCGGCATATACGAGGGAATATAAGGACTGCATCTACTGCATCGGTTCCGTGGTTGGCCCCCATCCCTTCCCGATGATGGTTCGCGATTTCCAGAGCGTTGTGGGTATAGAGGCAAGAGAGCAGTTCCTCTCCATGACAGGTGAGCTTCCCGATGCTATCGTTGCATGTGTTGGCGGCGGTTCGAATGCGGCAGGATTTTTCGCGGGCTTCCTTAATGATCCCGTTGATATATACGGCATTGAGCCTCTTGGCAGAGGTACGACCCTTGGTGATCATGCGGCAAGCCTGCAGTATGGCGAGGAAGGCATCATGCACGGCTTTAACAGCATTATGCTGAAGGATGAAAAGGGCGAGCCCGCACCGGTCTATTCGGTTGCCAGCGGTCTTGACTATCCTTCATCAGGTCCCGAGCATGCTTTTCTCCATGACCTTGGCAGAGTCAAATACGATGTGGCAGGCGATGCTGAGACCATCGACGCATTCTTCACACTTTCGAGAATGGAGGGCATCATCCCCGCGATCGAAAGCTCCCACGCAGTGGCTTACGCTATAAGACTGGCAAAGGAAATGGGCAGAGGCTCTATTCTTATCAATCTCTCGGGCAGAGGCGACAAGGATATGGACTATATTATAGAAAAATACGGCATCAGATAATAAAACAGACTGCTGTTTACCGGAAGTAAACAGCAGGCTGTTTTATTATAATATTATTTTACTCCGAAAAGGAGCTTTCCGTAATTCGGGTAGGGCCAAAGGTCGGTGGGAACGAGGGTTTCCATTTCGTCAACGGCAGCTCTCAGCTCTTCCATAATGGGCAGTACGCTGTTGCAGTAAGCGGCGGCTCTGTCCTTTGTAGAACTTAGCGACCTTGCTTCGTTGTTTGCACCTTCAAGCATTTTAAGCAGAGCAAATGCCCTTGAAGAAAGCTCGGTGAGCTTTGCAACGGTTTCCTCTTCAAAGGAAAGATCTGCATTTCCGATGAAATTCTTTGCCGCAAGGGCGGTCTCCGAGAGTTCGCGGACATATTTTGCGGCAGCGGGGAGAATAGAGCCGCGAACCATATCAACCATAGTACGGGCTTCTATATTGAGTACCTTAGCGTAGCGTTCGAGATGTATCTCATAGCGCGCGCGAAGCTCGGATTCGCTGAACACCTTGTTTTCAACAAAGAGCTTGATATTTTTTGCATCAAGATAATGGGAAAGAGCATCGGGAGTAGTCTTGAGATTGGCAAGACCTCTCTTTTCAGCCTCTTCGATCCATGCACCGTCATAACCGTTTCCATTGAAAAGTATTCTCTTGTGCTCTATAACAGTGCGTCGGATCAGATCATGGAGGGCAGAGCTGAAATCGATCGCGCCCTCAAGCTCGTCCGCAAACTTCTTGAGCACTTCTGCAACGGCTGTGTTGAGTACGATGTTTGCGTCTGCAATCGAAGCGGAAGAACCGAGCATTCTGAATTCGAATTTGTTTCCCGTAAAGGCGAATGGCGAAGTGCGGTTTCTGTCGGAGGAAGCCTTCGGGAACTTGGGAAGAACATGGACTCCGATCTTCATCATTTCCTTATCCTTAGCTCCAACGCTGCTCTCGTTCTCGATAGCTTCGAGAACGGCAGTTATCTCATCTCCAAGGAACATTGAAACAACTGCGGGAGGGGCTTCTGCGGCACCGAGACGGTGATCGTTTCCTGCCGAAGCAACGGATATGCGGAGCAGCTCCTGATAATCGTCAACAGCCTTGATAACGGCTGTGAGGAAGAGAAGAAATTGCGCGTTTTCAAAGGGAGTATCACCCGGCTCCAGCAAATTTGCGCCTGTATCCGTTGAGAGCGACCAGTTATTATGCTTGCCACTTCCCGCAATGCCCTTAAAGGGCTTTTCATGGAGCAGGCAGACCATACCGTGCTTTCTGGCAATTCTCTGCATCAGCTCCATTGTAAGCTGATTATGGTCGGTTGCGATATTTGTTGTTGCAAAGATGGGAGCAAGCTCATGCTGGCTGGGCGCACCTTCGTTATGCTCGGTCTTGGCGGGAACTCCCACCTTCCAGAGCTCTTCATCAAGCTCTGCCATAAATTCCTTGACTCTGGGCTTTATGATTCCGAAATAATGATCGTCAAGCTCCTGACCCTTAGGGGCTTTCGCACCGAAAAGGGTTCTGCCGGTATAGATAAGGTCGGGGCGATGCTCAAAAGCCTCTGCATCGATAAGGAAATATTCCTGTTCCGCTCCAACCGTGGCTTTCACGGCGGTAACGGTTTCGTTGCCGAAAAGACGCAAGACCCTGAGAGTTTCGCGGTTGAGAGCCTCCATCGAACGCAGAAGGGGTGTTTTGCCGTCCAGAGCCTCACCGCCGAAGGAGCAGAAGGCTGTCGGTATATAAAGTGTGTTATCCTTAATAAAAGCAAAGGAGGTGGGATCCCAAGCTGTATACCCTCTTGCCTCGAAGGTAGCCCTAAGACCGCCCGAGGGGAAGGAAGAAGCATCGGATTCTCCGCTGACCAGCTCTTTACCGGTAAATTCCATTATAATTCTTCCGTCGGATGCCGGCTCGATAAAGCTGTCATGCTTTTCTGCTGTAACGCCCGTCATTGGCTGGAACCAGTGCGTAAAGTGTGTTGCACCTCTCTCGATTGCCCAATCCTTCATCGCATTTGCGATAACATTTGCCGTTTCGATGTCAAGACGCTTGCCTTTTTTCATGGTTGCCTGCATTTTCTTGTATATCTCACGGGGCAGTTTTTCGCGCATGACGGTTTCGTTAAAAACCATTGTTCCAAAGCTTTCAGTAACCTTGCTCATCTGATAAATCTCCTTAAAAACGGTAAAGTGCCGCAGAAAAAAGGGATTTCTGCGACACTTCAGTCTGCTTTATAAATTATACTATACCTTGTCCTTTTTGTCAAGGGCTTTGAGAAAATTTACCTTATGCGGCCCTTGCAGTATTAAAATCGAAGGGGTTTTATTGTTTTTGCCGTTTTATTTTATAATCCTCGGAATATATTCGCGGCAAAGCTCTTCTATGTAATCGGCCCGCCTTTAAAATCTTACCTCGCTCATAACTGTGGCGAAGGCGTTATAGAAACGGCAAATTTTGAGTGCCTTTGCCGTAGCTTCAAAATAAACAACGGAGCGTTTTCCATCCTTTTCGAAAAGTGCGAAATATGCGTCCTGCGCTTTCTGTGAGGAAAGTGCTCTGTAGACCTTTTCGGGTTCAAAGTCACGGATCTTATGCCCGTGGGTTTCAAGGGGTGCAATCAGGGAACAGTCCTTTAAGCGAAATTCCACTACCTTCCTTCGGGAACGACTGCCGTAGATATTTGAAAAGACAACATCGCCCGAAGTCATTGAATATTCGTATTCAACCTTGACATATCTCCATGTAAAGAAAACCAGCATCCAAAGTGTTATCGGCATCAGCGCAAGGAGAGGGAACAGATGACTCCAAAATCCAAAAAAGAACCAAGCCGCGATAAAGGCGACATAGAGCAGAAGCAGTCCAAGCTTTTTCATCTTCCATTTGCCCTCAATTTTTTGTTCAACGACATATTCGTATGTGGAAAACTCACTCATTATCTTGATCCTTTCTTAAATAATAGTGTGGGAAAATCAAAGCATAAACAATAATTTATCGGGGAGTATAAAGGTGAACTATGGCAGATGATGACAATAGTTAGCCTTCTCTAGCAGAGAAGGTGGCGCGGAGCGACGGATGAGTAGAAGCCCCGTCTATGATTACGATATCTGAGC
>JAZOAL010000159.1:0-3061 GCA_045595425.1 Eubacteriales bacterium | reverse complement strand
CTAACTATTCGCTAAATTATTGTTTATCATTCAATTTTTAGACGCTGCTTTTTTTAAATCAACAGCGATCTATTATAAAGATACTTCCTATGTCGAGCAGAGGATCATTTGAAAGTGAGATAGGATTTTTACCGTGCTTTCGGCAGAAATTTATGATCATTTCACCGTTTGGATGCGATAAAATATCTCCGCAGAAGAAAATGTTTTCTCCGTCTGTTCCGCTTGCTCCCCCAATGAAGCCGCAGTCATATCCTGGGAGTATAACACCATTTTGAGATACGGACAGCACATCAATCCCACATCCTTTTGCAGCCTTTTCGATAGATGGATCGGCGGTGATGATGGCACTGTCGGAAACAGAGCATATCGAACAGCGCGCATAGCCCTGCTTTATGTCTATCCTTTCGAGGTTCAGCTTGTCCGCTATATCAAGTAAGCTTTGAGAAATTCCTGAAAGTCTGCCGAAAATTCTGTCTCCTATTCTCGCGGCATTCAGGAGAATATCATGAGGATATTTTCTGCCGACGGATTCCTCTATTGGAATTATTTTCAGTCCCGTAAATTTTAACAGCTTTTCTGCTTTTGGCAGATATTCTTTGTGAGTCAGGATAACTCCGATTTCGGGCGTGGGGAAGATCAGCATGTCGGGATGCGCCGATACAGGAATATCAAGAGCCTCAAACGGAGGCATCAGCACTGTTTTATCTGTATATTTTGCCAGCTCCGAAAGTGCGTTTTGCGGTATGGAGCTGCTACAGATCGCGATTTTCATATTGATTCCTTTCATGAGTAAAATAAAGCGCACTGACCCACGGAAAATGGGTCAAAAGAAAAATATGGCAAACCTTGCGGTCTGCCATAATTTTCTATTCGCTTAAGCGCGTGTAACCTTGCCCGAACGCAGGCAGTTTGAACATACGCAAACTGTCTTATGTGTGCCGTTTACAACAGCCTTTACTCTACGAATATTGGGTTTCCATGTTCTGTTTGTCTTACGGTTGGAGTGGGAAACGTTGTGTCCGAAGACTACGCCCTTACCGCAAACGCTGCATTTTGCCATGCCTGACACCTCCTCAAAGTACCCTTTTGGGCACTGCTTATATTGAAAATATTATTTTTTACGCCATAACAACGGTTATTATACCATGTCCGAGCGAAAAATGCAAGAGTTTTTTTAAATAAAATAAGATTTTTTTCAAAAAAGTACAGAAACGCGTTTTTTTCTGCTTGGTTTTGTGCATTTTTTATACTTCCTGTACCTCCTCGGGGCTTTCACTTATATCGATAACTCCTATTTTTTTCGTTGTGATGCCCTTTGCGCCTATAAGGTCTGCATTTGTAAGAACCAGAAACGCACCGATATTTTTTTGTTTTGCTTTTGGCGAAGCACCAACATCAAAAGAAACACCGTCATTGCTTCCAATCCCGTTTGCATCAAGGGCGCATACCCTTACGGCAAGCCCTTTAGCTATCAGTTCGTTCATGTATGAAAAGGTTCTTCTGATATTTTCAAAGCAGATATTTTCCTGCTCAAGCTCGGGAGATACCAGCCATAGAGAGCCGGTCTCGGATTTTGCCAAAGCTTTTTTCTGTGAAACGGCAATGGTCTTGCTCTCGGGTTCCGAAATGCCTTCCGAAATTTCCAGCCTGCTTTCGCGCTCCGAGGTGCAAAGCTCGATTTCCGCTCTGTATATCCCGAGCAGATGTGCCAGCAGAATTGAGGGATCGGAGCTTGCCGGGAAACGAATAACATTTGTAAGCTTAATATTTTCGGTTTGTGAGCCCGCGGCAACAGCAGAAGCCGCGGCACATATTATCTGTGCGATTCCGCTTTGATAGGGAGATGGGGTAATATTGCTTTTCACGGAGGTTATCGAAATATCATTTCTGTTTCCGTTATGGCTGACTATTGGCTCGGAATCGGTGTTCCATTGGTGGAGCGTAAGCATTTCAAAGCTGCAATCGGGATCTCCGTTTGTCAGCTCATTTGAAATATTTGCCTTCACAAGCTCATTTCGGCGGATTTGGGTCAGACTTCGGATAAGGGATGGATGGAGCTTTATCGGTGAGTTATATCCGCTAAAGATTAAATTCCCCTTTTTATTTTTTTTGCCCGCGAGCCTGTAACGCAGACCGAAAGATGAAATCCTGTTGCACATCTCTTTTGTATACTTTTCTTTGCAGAGGAGAAGCAGGTCATCTTTGCCGAAGGAAGCCGCTGTGGGCAGAGAATACGGGACGTATATTTCAGCATGATCGGTATCGCTTAGAATTTCTTCAATAATATTATTCTTTACTTTTTTTGCGCTCAACTCCGGAAAGTCTTTGCGGAGAGCTTTAATTATTTCGGTAAAGCCGTCAGCTCTGGCTATCTGAATATAATCACCTTTCGGAATGTTTGTTTTTTCGGAAGGCGTGCCTACGGCGAAAGTTAGATTTCCTGCGTAATATCCGATAGCATCAGAAGAGCCGGAGACGGTTGCCGCTTCCGCGGGATCGGTTTCTCCGATATCTGATATTCCGATACTCCTTGTATATCTTTCGGGCATAATACAGTCAATATATCTGCCCGCAGTCCTTAAAATTTCCTCAAAGGAAAGAGGCCCTTTGCGCTCGGGATATACGGTGCGCAGCTTTTGAAGGAGATCACCGAAGGTTGCTTTTATATCTTCGCTGTCTGTGTTTAACTCGGCAAGCTCCAAGCAGTGCTTTTCTTTGGCTAAGCATTGAGCGTTTGTGCCAAGAATGTCCAGCATGATCAGCTCTTCCACCGAGGGGTCTCGGTGCTCATATATTTTATAATGATTCTGCAGACGGGAGAGCACCGAGAGCGGCACCGAGAGCTCAAGATCCCTTTTGACCATTTCGATATAGTCTGTGGGGGCACTGCAAAAGCCTGTTATGATACCCCATTTTTGCGGATAATCTTCGGCTGTTCTTAGCTTCATTTGATCAGTTCCTTTCGATTATTTTTCCGTGGCAGACCTTTCCGTCGGAGTCGGTTATCTGTACCGTTAAAAGCTCCGCGTGAAGGGATCTTTCGCTCTTGACCGATACGGGA
>JAZOAL010000158.1:0-5026 GCA_045595425.1 Eubacteriales bacterium | reverse complement strand
AAATGTTACTTACTGTAACTAAATTATTGTCCTCGATATCATTTAATATCAGTGGTAATTGGATTCTACTCATCCGTCGCTCCGCGCCACCTTCCCTGATAGGGAAGGCTTGCGTTCGTGCATCTTAATTTGTTAATTCATCACTCTACAAACAGTTCGACAAATTATTGTTTATCAGTCACAATATTAAAAACTCCGTTAAAATCAGGTTTTCGGGGCTGATTTTAACGGAGTTTTTAAAGTACAAATTTTCGATTCGTTATATCAATTTTTTTATGCTCTCGATAAGGAATTCCGCTAGGATCTCGTTTCCTTCCAAAGTGAAATGAACGCCGTCCGTTTTATGGAGATGGGATATTTCATGAGATTTTGAATAGAGATCGATAATCGGAAGAGAATACTTCTCGGCGAGCCTTGAAAGCACGCGGTTTCGGACAGCTACTCTTTCCGAGCGTTCGGGATTCCCAAGCACATCGGTGGTCAGAACTATAGCGATAGGAGTTTCCTTAAAAAATTCCAAGAAATTTACGAGCAATTTTTCAAAATGCTCTGCATATTCGGTCTCATCGCTGAGATGCCAGCCGTGAAGACCGTTATTGAACAGAACGAGATCATATCTGCCAACATGGAGCGCGAAAAGCTTGACCGGCTCTAAAAAGAACGGATTATCCACCGCCTTTGATGTGCCAAAACCATCGCAAAACAGACTTCCGCCCGATTTTTCATTTATTATACCGCGAGTGCCGCAGGAAATCGAATCTCCGATGTAATATACCCTCGGTGCCTCTGTATCATTTGCATGATCGATCCATGTATTGTCCCATACATACGTTTCAAGAGACAGCTCCGTTTTGCCAAACTCATAAGTAAATTCCATAATACCCTCCAAAAAGCTTTATAAAAGCCACAATTGATATTTAATATGTACCCCGCCGAGCCGTGTAAAGAGGAATTTGAAAACCCTGCGTGTGCAAGGTGGTGTTCTCTCCATGACTTTTACTGCTTCCAACGTCCGCTTCCGCGCCGAGACAAGTCAATCGGTACACGGAGCGGGAGGCCTGCAATCCATCACGGAAGTTTATCCGAACTCCAATTTCAAATTGTGGGTCTCAATTGCCCCAATATCACGCACTAAGCAGGCAGATGCAAACCGACTTTTTTAAGCGTCGTAATCTACCTCTCCGAAGAAAGCGTCGTCAAAGAAGTCCGCAACCTTGTCAAACTCCTCGTCATCTTCAATAGAGGTAAGTATCTCCTCGCCCTCATCATCAAGAGAGACCTCAAGGATATCATATTCGATCATCTGATCCTCACCCTTTTTAGCCGATGAATCGCTATCAACGGGAGTTATGGCTCTATACTGCTTGCCTTCAAATTCGAAGGATGCAAGGAGCTCAACCTCAAATTCGTTGCCCTCTTCATCTGTGAGAGTGTATGTTTCGGGAAGAGAATCAGCCATCTCTTCAAAATTCTTGTTATCTGCCATTTTAATAAAACCTCCGTTTTTTATCGTATCTATATTGTATTATAAATTCCCGAAAAAGTCAACTGTTTTTTATCAGAAAAGCAGGCAAAGTTAAACGGTATGTAAGTTTTCGGGCGAAAAATCAAGCACTGCCGACAAAATATAGTTGCTCACAAACATTCCTTTTGTCGTAAAAGAATATTTTTGACCGATTCTTTGAACAAATCCGCCCTCGATATATTCATCGAGATACTGTCCGAATTTTTGATAAAAATCGACTCCGTAAATATTCTGAAATTCCGCTCCGTCAACTCCATCGTCAAGCCTCATTCGTAGCATAACATATTCGTTCATACTCTCATTCTTGTCGATCAGACGGCTGTCGTTTATTATCTGTATGCCCGCTTCAAGGATTTCAAGGCCGTTTATATATGTTTCGGCATTTCTTATGATAGAATAACGCTCCCCGCAAAAATATGAATGTGCCGAAGCACCGATGCCGATATATTCATCACAGTTCCAATATTTCAGATTATGGCGCGAATATTTACCGTCACGGGCAAAATTGCTCATTTCATAGCGACCATAGCCCTCGGAGGAAAGATAATCCACAGCAAGGGTGTACATTTCAAACTCCGCATCGTCATCGGGAAGCGTCAGAGTATCGCGCATTGCATAAAAAGGCGTCCCCTCTTCTATCTTAAGGCAATAGAGAGATATATGCTCCGGCTCAAGCTCGGCAACGTCTTCAAGCGTTCTTTTAAATGACGCCATGGTCTGATGGGGCAGACCGTACATAACATCGATACTGATATTATCAAAGCCCGCTTCCCTTGCCCTATCATAGGTTTCCCTGAATTCCTCGAATGTATGTATCCTTCCGAGAGTTTTCAGATCCGATCTGTTCGTGCTCTGCATACCGATGCTCAGGCGGTTGATCCCCAGCTTGCGCAGTGCCTTAAGATATGCGCGGTCAACAGTACCCGGGTTTGCTTCAACGGTTATCTCCGCGTCTTTTTTAAGCTTAAAATTGCGCCGCACCGAATCCATCAGGCGCGAAAACTGATTTGTCGGAAGCATTGTTGGAGTACCGCCCCCGAAATATACGGTATCAATTACGCGACCTCGGCAGGAGGCGGAAATATCCTCCATCTGGAGCATCATTGCCGAAACATAATTTGCCATAAACTTATCGTCATCGGGCTTAAATGAATAAAAATCGCAATAGGCGCATTTTTTGGCGCAAAACGGGATATGCAGATAAAGTCCGAGCGTTTTTTTGTCTTTCATTTTTATACCCCCATTAAGCGGCGTTAATCTTCGTCGTCAAGGCGCAGAACAGCCATGAATGCTTCGGGTGAAACTTGTACAGACCCGAGCTGACGCATCTTTTTCTTACCTTCCTTCTGCTTTTCAAGCAGCTTTTTCTTTCTTGTAATGTCACCGCCGTAGCATTTTGCAAGAACGTCCTTGCGCAGTGCCTTAACGGTCTCGCGGGCAATTATCCTTGAACCGATGGCGGCCTGTATCGGGATCTCAAACAGCTGTCTCGGAATATTTTCTTTCAGCTTTTCAGCAATTCTGCGCGCCCTTGCATAAGCCTTTTCCTCGTGAACGATAAAGGAAAGGGCATCCACTATCTCGCCGTTGAGCATAAAATCAAGCTTCACCAGCTTACTGGGCGCATATTCGGAAAGCTCATAGTCAAGAGAAGCATATCCGCGGCTGCGGCTCTTCAGCGCATCAAAGAAATCGTAAATGATCTCGTTGAGGGGCAGGTCATAATGAAGCTCAACACGCTCTGTGTCGATATATTTCATATCATAAAACACACCTCGCCTGTCCTGGCAAAGCTCCATAAGTCCGCCCACAAATTCTGTGGGCGTGATGATATTAGCCTTTACCATGGGCTCGTAAGCGGTCTCAATTTCATCAACTGTAGGGAAATTTGAAGGATTGTCGATCCTTATCTTTTCTCCGCTTCGCTTGGTTATTTCATAAATAACGCTGGGAGCGGTTGTGATAAGGTCAAGATTAAATTCTCGTTCAAGCCTCTCCTCGATGATCTCCATATGGAGAAGTCCGAGAAAGCCGCAACGGAAGCCAAAGCCGAGAGCAATAGACGTCTCCGGCTCGAATACAAGTGCCGCGTCATTTAGCTGAAGCTTTTCAAGGGCATCGCGCAGATCGCCGTAGCGCGCGCCGTCGGCAGGGTAAATACCCGAATAAACCATGGGAAGGACATTCTTAAAGCCCTCGCAGGGCTCTGCGGTAGGGTTGTCGGCATGTGTTACCGTATCACCAACACGGGTATCTCCGATAAATTTAATGCTGGCGGTGATATAGCCGACCATGCCTGCGGAAAGCTCGTTGCATTTTGAGAGTCCGAAGGGCTCCATTGTGCCAACCTCAACAACATCAAATTCCGCTCCTGTATTCATCAGCTTTATCTTTTCACCTGCGTGCAGCTTGCCGTCAATAACGCGAACATAGACAACAACGCCCAGGTAGCTGTCATAATATGAATCAAAAATAAGGCACTTCAGAGGCGCGTTTTCATCGCCGCCGGGAGCGGGGATATCCGAAATGATCTTGTCAAGAACATCTCCGATGTTGAGACCTGTTTTTGCCGAAACTGCAGGGCAGTCCTCGGCAGGAATACCGATAACGTCCTCTATCTCGCCGCGCACTCTCTCGATATCGGCTGAGGGGAGGTCGATCTTATTGATAACGGGAACTATTTCAAGATTTGAATCTGCCGCAAGATAAGCATTTGCAAGGGTCTGCGCCTCAATACCCTGAGTTGCATCAACAACGAGAAGCGCACCGTCGCAGGCGTTGAGAGAACGGGAGACCTCATAGTTAAAGTCAACATGACCGGGCGTGTCAATGAGGTTCAGCTCATATTTTTCGCCGTCCTTTGCGGTATAGTCAAGCTTAACGGCACGGCTCTTGATTGTGATTCCGCGTTCCTTTTCGAGATCCATGTTGTCAAGTATTCTGTTTTCCATCTCGCGCTGTGAAACAGTCTCGGTATATTCAAGAATCCTGTCCGCCAAAGTGGATTTACCGTGGTCTATATGTGCTATTATCGAAAAATTGCGAATATGTTTTTGCTTTTCACTCTGCATAAAGAATTTCTCCTGTATTTTATACTTATATTATATTACATTTTTTGATTTATTACAAGAGCTTTGAGAAAAAAACAGCAGAACACAAGTATATTGTTTAAAATTTGCGTATTTCTATAAACAATAATTTTTCGAGATGTGAAAATTCCCAAAACAAACAAAGCGAACTGCGATTATCACTCCGAATAATCGATCACCGCTGACGCAAGCAGTCCGCCCTACACTGCCCCTTTTTGCCCCCGTGCTCTTTGGGGGCAAAAACGGGATGGCGATGTGATCACAAGCACCCTTGAGCTCTGCATACTTGCAGAGCGATCAGGTGCGCGGGTCTCTCAAGGGAAGGGAGTACCCAGAGGGAAACCGCAAGGTGTCCCTCTTGGGAGCGTTTTGCTTCCTTTGGGGCGGGCCAAAGGAAGCGCCGCGCGGCGGG
>JAZOAL010000157.1:0-8496 GCA_045595425.1 Eubacteriales bacterium | reverse complement strand
ATCGACTTCCATCTTGAAGATTCGATCGGAAGAACATGGCAGTGCGGCACTATCCAGCTCGATTTCCAGATGCCCATCAACTTTGAGCTTGAATATACCGATGATAAGGGCGAAAAGCAGAGACCTATCATGATCCACCGTGTGTGCTTCGGCTCTATCGAACGCTTCATCGGCGTTCTCACCGAGCATTTTGCAGGTAAGTTCCCCGTATGGCTTGCTCCCGTGCAGGCTAAGGTTCTTCTCGTTTCCGAGAAGTGCGCCGAATACGGCGAAAAGGTTTACGAGGCTTTGCGCGCGGCAAAGGTAAGATGCGAGCTTGATAACAGAAATGAAAAGATCGGCTATATGATCCGCGAGGCACAGGTCATCGACCGCGTTCCCTATATGGTAATCATCGGTCAAAAGGAAGCAGAGGAAGGCAATGTCTCCATCCGTAACCGCGACACCGGTGCGACCGAGACTATGACTCTTGAAGCTTTTGCCTCAAAGATAACTTCTGAAATCAAAGACAGAGTATAAATGAAAAAACAGGCTGTGCGCATTGCGCACAGCCTGTTTTTTTCCGGCATCACTCGTTTTTTACTTTGCAACAAGCAATACACTCTCGCCGCTTTTAAGCTTAAGAGCGATTTTGGTATATATTCTGCCATTTCTTTTTTCAAAAACATAATCCATCGGTACTATCGATCCATCAGTAGGTTTCCAGATCTCCATATTATGCTTGCCCAAAAGAAATACCGCTCCATCATATTCGGTATCCGTGGCATTGCTGAAAAAGTATATATCACATTCGCCTATACGCTTATGAATATAATTCAACATTCCGCCGCCACGAATACTTGATGAAAGTCCAAGCAAACAGTATTCGGGATAATTGGTATTAAGCGCTCCCGTAGATTCCATACGAGGCATATGATCGATATATATATCATACGGAATATCGAAAGATGCCAGTGCTTCGGCGATCCTCGCGCTTGGAACGATATTGCAGCGGTCAACTCCTGTAATCGTAGAATGGAGAAAATATGACTCGCCTCCGCTGTCTCCCAAATTGTGGCTGTAATCGCAGTCAATGTTTTCATCATACACGCTTTCGCCGAAAATATGAGCAATCAAAGCACGGACTTCACTATCAAGCGTATCACCGCCGTTCTCCTCAATCTCGGCAGCTTTTTTCGGCAAAACTCCCGTGCAGATAACCTTGCCTCCCGCATCAAAGAATCCGGAAATCGCACGCAGACTTTTTATGCTTATAATCGGAGTTGCGGGAATGACGACTACGCTGTATCTATCAAGCGTCAAATTTTCTTTAAGAACCTCGGGGTGCAGAACCGTGAGATCCTGCCCCGAATAAAAGCTGATGCTGTTTATCACGGACATATAATCGGTAATGTCCGGTGTTTCGGGGTATTCAAAAACCCCCTCGGAAATCGGAGTGTCATAAAGCGAAACATTTGAATGTAATGAATAAATCGGGTATAGAACCGCAATATCGGATATATTCTCACCTTTGCACAAAATGCTTTGAAGTCTGCCGACATATTCCGCATAAGACTTCATATCCTTCATAGTGGCATCAAGATGAGCCATCAAAAAGTTAGCACCTCTGGCAAAAGCCGTTGCCGTTTCTCGGTAGATTATATCCTCCGTCAGCCTGTCATAACCTTCAAAGGCATCGCAAGCAACTATCGCATTTCCCTTTATCTCAGCAGCTCCTGCGGCGATCTCAATGGAATTGAAACCATAAAGATAAGCTTTTTCAAGCTTCGCACAAGGCGCGTCTGCCTGCGCAAGTATCGCATCGCCCAAAGTCCATGAGCTTGCACTCATTTTCGGCTCAGCAAGTGTTCCGAAAAGCAGCATTCCCTCCTTCTTTGCAGTATCAGCCAAAGCCTTCATGATACCACCCGAAAGCATCTTCGCACGGCAATCCATAAGAAGCGCCTTATAGCGCAATTGACTGTCTTCATCGCAGCCGTAAAGGCAGGGATAAAAGGGTGCCGGATCGAAGCCGTTTAGCTTTTTAAAAAGCTCATTATATCCTTCGTCCCAATTGCGCCTGTTGCGTGCAGAAAA
This sequence comes from Eubacteriales bacterium, assembly GCA_045595425.1. Lineage (GTDB taxonomy): Bacteria > Bacillota > Clostridia > Oscillospirales > CAG-272 > SIG710. The sequence continues at coordinate 6,420 of JAZOAL010000157.1, read as the reverse complement.
ACATATATCCGAAAAAAATATCGCCCCAAGAGTCTTTCCTATATGTCTTTCAAGCGAAGTTCTGAAAAGATCAAGCACAGAATCAAGATAACTCATGCAAGCATCATAATTCAGTATATTTATCCTATCCTGCTCTAAATCCTCTGCACAGAAATAACGGCATATCTTCCAGTTTCCTTTTGGAGCTTGCCAGGACAGTTCTCCGTTCTCCTCGAAAGAACGCAAATCAATAAGATCTCCGTTTTCTTCCACGGCAACGACCGACATCACTTCACTCCCTATCGGAATCTTGACTCTCTCTTCGCTGGAGCAATAATATTCTCGCTTCAGCAGGACTCTCGACCGCAAGCTCTCCTCTTCATCATCAAAATACCGAACAACGGCAGATTCTATGGCACGCTCAAGATTAAGCGCTATCCTTATTCCTGCAGACTCGGCAGATTCAAGAAGCATACCGTAAATTCGAAGAAGGCGCATGGGATACAGATAGTCGAAATCCTCTTCGGCAATTGTCGGTATAATCAATCCGACCTTGTTGCTTTCACATTCATCAACTATCCTCGCCACTTCCTCTTTAGAGATATCGGACTTGAATTTCAAATGTAAACAAAGCCTCGATTGGGGCGAAATATTCACAAAATCATATTTTAATATGTCATACATATTGTTATTCATATTTTCCATAGGCTCCTCGGTTTTCACGGTGGTCTTTATTTCTATCGGTAGTATAACATATTTGCATGAATTTTGCAATGCAATATCACATAAATAAAAATAAATTTTAAAACGACCCAAAAGAAGATCCGCAATGGAATCTGCGGTATAATGTTAAGTGACCAAACCCAACAGCACCGAAAGGAAGCATTATGGATCGGTTAAATTTATATCACATGGAAGAAAAGCTGAAATAAAAATATTGACAAGAAGGAATAATTCATTTATAATAAGATGATAAATTATGCTCATGCTGAAAATGAGGGGTGCTTATGAAAAGAGACCTTTTAATGACCATTAAAAATCAGATGCCGACCTTTTCAAAGGGGCAGAAGCTGATTGCAAATTATGTGCTGGAACATTATGAAAAGGCGGCATACATGACCGCTTCAAAGCTTGGAAGCCTTGTTGGGGTTTCGGAATCCACCGTGGTTCGCTTTGCCTGTGAGCTTGGATTTGAGGGATATCCCGAATTTCAGAGAGCCCTTCAGGAGCTTATACGCAATATGCTCACTGCCGTACAGCGAATCGAGGTCACAAATAACCTTATCGGCGATGGAGATATGCTTGAAAAGGTTTTGCTTTCGGATGCGGATAAGATCAGACGGACTCTTGAGACTATCGACCGCGATTCCTTCGCGGAAGCGATACGGAAAATAGTTAACGCTAAAAATATTTACATAATCGGAGTGCGTTCCTCATCGGCATTGGCGGGATTTCTTAATTTCAATTTGCGCATGGTGTTTGACAATGTTCGTTTTGTTCAGACTACCTCGGGCAGTGAAATGTTTGAACAGATAATGCACCTTTCCTCTGAAGACACGATGATCGCCATCAGCTTTCCTCGTTATTCACAGCGTATCATAAACGCTGTCGAATATGCGAAGGAGGTTGGAGCGGATGTTATTGCCCTGACCGACAGCAAGCGTTCTCCAATTGCTGCATATGCTGATCAGCTTCTTACGGCGGAGAGCGATATGGTGTCGTATGTGGATTCTCTGGTGGCTCCGCTGAGCATCATCAACGCCATTATAGTTGCGGTTGCGCGTGCGAGACAGGAGCTTTTCAGCGAACAGCTCAAAAAACTTGAAACCATTTGGGATGAATACGATGTTTATAAAAAAGACAAATTCTGATTCTGTTCATGTTGCCGTTATAGGCGGCGGGGCGGCAGGAATGATGGCGGCGGCAAAGGCTGCACAGTACGGTGCCGCCGGCACTTTGTTTGGAAAGAATGACAGGCTTGGGAAAAAGCTTCGGATCACGGGAAAAGGGCGCTGCAATGTGACAAACGATTGCGACAGAGATGAGTTCTTTGATAGTGTACCGCGAAATCCGCGTTTTCTCTACGCGGCATACAGCAATTTTTCCCCGGAGGACACAAAGGCTTTTTTTGAGGATGCCGGTGTACCGCTAAAAACAGAACGAGGAAAAAGGGTGTTTCCCGTTTCCGATAGGGCTCAGGATATTGTTTTAGCAATGCAAGGCAAATGCAGGGAGCTTGGCTGTCGGATAATAACCGAAAGGGTAAAAAGTATCTCGGCAAAAGATGGAAAAGTGACAGGCGTAATAACTGCCTCAAAGGAATATGAATTTGATGCGGTCATCCTCGCAACAGGCGGCAGATCCTACCCGCTGACGGGATCGGACGGCGACGGCTACAGAATGGCAAGGGAGCTGGGACACACTGTAACCGATATTGTTCCATCTCTTGTTCCGATCGTTGAGGATGGACGCATTTGCGCTTCCATGCAAGGACTGTCGCTTAAAAATATTAAGCTTACCGTTTTTGAGTGCCAAAGCGGAAAAGCGGTGTTCGATGATTTCGGAGAACTTATGTTTACTCATTTTGGGCTTACCGGGCCTCTTGTTCTCAGTGCTTCGGCGCATCTGCGCGATATTGAACGCGGCAAATATACTGCAGAGATCGATCTCAAGCCTGCTCTTGATGAAAAAACGCTTGATGCGAGGATAATTTCTGATTTTACGAAATATAATAACAAGGATTTTATAAATTCTCTTGGGGCTTTGCTTCCGCAAAAAATGATTGAAACCGTTGTAGGGCTTTCGGGTATTGACGGAAGAAAAAAATGCAATTCAATAACGAAGGAAGAACGGAAAACGCTGGTGAATCTTCTCAAGCATTTTAAAATATCCCTCCTTCGCTTCCGCCCGATAGAGGAAGCCATAATAACCTCAGGAGGTATTGAGGTTAAGGAAATTAACCCCAAAACCATGGAGTCAAAGCTGGTTCGCGGTCTTTATTTTGCAGGCGAGATCATCGACGTTGACGCATATACGGGAGGCTTTAATCTCCAGATAGCGTTTTCTACCGCGGCCCTTGCGGGGGAGAATGCGGCAATAAATAATTATGAGGTGTGAAAATGATAAAGATAGCAATAGACGGTCCAAGCGGATCGGGCAAAAGCAGTGTGGCAAAGGCGGTCTCCGCAAAGCTCGGTATAGTTTATGTTGATACAGGAGCACTTTACAGAAGCGTTGGATACTATGTTCGAACAAAGGATAAGGATCCTAAAAATGCCGATGAGGTTGAGGCTCTTCTTCCCGAGATCGACCTTGATGTGCGCTATGAAAATGGTGTTCAGTGCGTTTATTTGAACGGAGAAAACCTTGGTGATAAGATCAGACAGCCGGAGATATCTATGTATGCTTCCGCCGTTTCGGCAATCCCTGCTGTTCGCGCCTTTTTGCTTGAAACACAGAAATCCATAGCAAGAAAGAACAATGTGATCATGGACGGAAGAGATATCGGAACGGTTATACTTCCCGATGCTGATGTGAAGATCTTCATGACTGCTTCAAATGAGGCAAGGGCTATGCGCCGCTTTAAGGAACTCACGGAGAAGGGCGTGCAGGTCAAATATGAGGATGTGCTCCGAGAGATGATTGAGCGAGATGAAAATGACCGAAGCCGTGCGGTTGCCCCCGCTGTTCCTGCCTCTGATGCCATAATGTTTGATAACTCCGGTTATAGCCTTGAGCAGAGCGTTGAGCATGTCATAAATATTATTGAAGAAAAAATCGGAGAGATAAAATGAGAAAAGGATATAAAATTGTTCATGGCATCATAGCCGGTGCTGTCAGATTTCTTTTCAGAGTTAAGGTGACGGGACTTGAAAATGAACAAGGAGAGGGCGGAATACTTCTTTGCTCAAACCATGTTACACTGATAGATCCTGTCTGCATCAGTGCGGTATTGCGCCGTACAGAACCCTTTTATATGGCAAAAAAGGAGCTTTTTAAGATACCTCTTTTAAACAGTCTTATTCGTGCCTTCGGTGCCTATCCCGTTAACCGCGGGACAGGCGATATCGGGGCTATACATAAAACCATCGACCTGCTGAAGGAGGGCAACTGCGTTGGTATTTTTCCCCAGGGAACTCGCTGTAAAGGAGTACGCCTTGAAGATACAAAATTTAAAAACGGGGCTGCTTTGGTGCTCTCAAAGGTCTCTGTTCCCGTCCTTCCTGTCAGGATCAAGGTGAAAAATAACAGGTGGCGTCCCTTCAGAAAGATAGAGGTCATAGTTGGAAAACCGATTGCATCGGAGAAATTGGCTTTTGACGGGGATGCAAATAAAACGGAAGAAATGGCGCGCATAACAAATCTCATTTATGAGAGTATACTCAAGCTGTGATGAATAGCGAAAGAGAAATAGTTCTTGCCGAAAACGCGGGATTCTGCTTTGGCGTAAAGCGCGCTACCGACACGCTTGAGCAGACGATAGAGACCGCAGGAAAAAATGTTCGTATATTTACTCTCGGTCACATTATCCATAATACGATCTATAATAATGAGCTTCTCGAAAAGGGCGTTTGCGTCCTTGATGAGAGCGAGATAGAAGCTCTTGCGGCGGCTGCCGATGAGAGTGCACCGGTCAAGGTTTTCGTCAGGACCCACGGGGTGACAAGGGATGTAGAGTACAGACTGAAAAAATGTGCCTCGGAGAATCCGAATTTTTCATTTGTTGATTGCACTTGCCCATTCGTTACAAAGATACACCGTCTTGCCGATAAACATTCGAAAGAGGATACTGTTTTTGTGATCCTCGGAGACCCGGATCATCCGGAAGTGAAGGGCATTGTGAGCCATGCAGAGCATGAAAATATGGTTTTTTCCTCTGCAAAGGAACTTGAAGATGCCATGGCAAAAAAAGATATGGGCATTTTCAACAAAAAAACGGTCGTTTTAGTGGCTCAAACGACTCAAAAATTGTCGGAATGGCACAAAACTCAAAATGTTATCAAAAAACTCTGTACAAATCCGATAATTTTTGATACAATATGTAATGTTACGGAAATCAGACAGCTTGAAGCTAAGGAGCTTGCAAGTGTCTGTGATTGTATGATTGTTATCGGCGGCAAGGATAGCTCAAATACTTCCAAGCTTACCGAAATATGCAAGAATATCTGCAAGAACACTGTCTGGGTGGAAAATGCCGACGCTTTGAGAGGACTGATTCCGCCCACCGCAAAAAAGGTGGGAATCGCCGCAGGGGCTTCAACCCCTCCCGGCATAATAGAGGAGGTATATAAAACCATGAGCACAAAAACAGAAAATTTCGAAGAGTTGCTCGAAGAATCGCTTTGCAAAACTTTAAATACAGGAGACACCGTTAAGGGAATAGTTACAGCTGTTTCAAACGCCGAGCTTCAGCTCGACGTCGGTTACAAGGTTACCGGCGTTATCAAGGCTGAGCAGATCACAGACGATCCTTCTGTAAATCTGAAGGATATGTTCAAGGTCGGCGACGAGGTTGAGGCTTTCGTTATTCGCGTAAGTGACGTTGAAGGAATCGCAGAGCTCTCAAAGAAGCGTACAGATTCCGATAAGAACTGGGGCGAGATCGTAGCCGCTTATGAGGCTAAGACAATCCTTGAGGGCAAGGTTATTGAGGCTGTTAAGGGCGGAGTTATCGCTCTTGCAGGAGCAACAAGAGTATTCATCCCCGGCGCACGCAGCGGTGTTCCGAAGTCAGGCAATCTTGCTTCTCTTGTCGGAACAACAGTAAGGTTCCGCATCATCGAGGTTAAGGAGCAGGGTCACAGAGCTTACGGCTCCATCAGCGATATCCTTCGCGAGGAGAGACAGGCAAGAGAGGAGGCTTTCTGGGCAACAGCTGAAGAAGGCAAGCAGTACAGAGGCACAGTTAAGAGCATGACCACATACGGTGCGTTTGTTGATCTTGGCGGTGTTGACGGTATGATACATACTACCGAGCTCTCTTGGAAGAGAATCAAGTCTCCTGCAGAGGTTGTTTCTATCGGCGAAGAGGTTGATGTTTATATCAAAGCACTTGACGTTGAGAAGAAGAGAATCTCTCTCGGCTATAAGACAGAAGATACCAATCCCTGGAAGATCTTCACAGATAAATATCAGGTTGGCGATATCGCGGCTGTTAAGGTTGTTAACATGATGCCTTTCGGCGCATTTGCTGAGATCGTTGACGGTGTTGACGGTCTTATCCACATTTCCCAGATCGCGCTTCAGAAGATCGCAAAGCCTGCTGACGTTCTTCAGATCGGTCAGGTTGTTGATGCAAAGATCACAGAGATCGATTATGAGAAGTGCAAGGTAAGCCTTTCCATCCGCGCATTGCTTGAGGAAGCAAAGGCTGCAGAAGAGGCTATGCCTGAGGATTATGCCGCTGAAGAGGAAGTTGCTGAAGAAGCTCCTGCAGAGGAA
>JAZOAL010000156.1:0-4294 GCA_045595425.1 Eubacteriales bacterium | reverse complement strand
ATCCTCCGCGTCAGCTTCATTTTTTAACCTTATTAAACAAATACGGTACAGCATGTCCCCATATTCGTCCACAATGAATTCGACATCATCCATACCTCTCACCCCCTTTCACTTATAATACGTTTTTTGAGCATAAAAAGTCAATTATTTTTGAAAATCGTCCGTATAAAATCATAATGAAGCAAGGGGTTGTCGCGCGAGTCAGCGAGACAACCCCTTCAGTAACATAATATTCCTGAATTCTTACCCGTACAGCCAGCTTGACGGAACCAGAAATGTATACGGCGCAGTCAAGACAGCAAATACCAACGATAAAATCACTCTATGTTTTTTATCCGCCTTTCGGAATGTAATGAAGTAGCCGAAAACAAAAATCAAAATAGCAGAGATCATTAGCGCAGGGAGTGTTATATAAAGTTCGTCACCCATCCTGCCTATTTGAAATACCATCACCATCAGCAACATATATGCCGAGCCGATAAAGTCCGAAAGCAAGCCAAAACAATATATTTTTACTATGTATTTTTTATACCATTGTTTCTTATCCTCAATTTTCAGCACCCAAAGGCTGATAAGGAAAACCAAGCTGTCGATTATAAAATTTCCGGGCAAAACAATCAGCCATACCAAAGGGACCAATAATAACATCCAAAAAGGAAATAAAACATTATATAGCTTTACTTCTCTTCCCTCATCTTTTTTAATTGAAAATTTCATGACAACTCCTTACTTTAATATAAAATACAAAAATTGCTTTTACATTTTTCTGAACAGATCATTGATCTCTTTATACTTTTTCTGATCAAGAGGCTGTTCGGCATAAGCCTGTCTTTTGCTCAGCCTATCTTCCTGCCTCCTTTTTTCTTCTGCCAATTTCTTTTCTTCCGCGTCTTTTTCTCTTTTCCTTGCCGCCTGACGTTCCTTCTCCTCAATCATAAGCCTTTTTAAGGTATCTTCATCATTCTTAAATGAGATAACGGAACAACTGATAGATAAACCGAAAAATGTTTGTTTTACACCCATGATCTGAGCATAATAAGAGGCTATGGGACGGGAAACAACCCTATGCGCATCGCCATCGTTCTCCTTTTTCAGCAAGCACTGCTTTCCGTTCGGCAGCTCCACAACCAGATTTCCCAAATATACACCTCTGAAAAAATCATTGTGGGGCTTCTTTACCGAAACAACCTTCACAAATATATCGGTATCTATCTTTGAGCCGGAATTTGTAAAACGCAAAGCAAGTATCTCCCCCGGAGTTACGATATCAAAATCCAAATTATTATACATATGATCAAAGTCTTTTTTATTACAGTGAACAAGATTATTGTATTTACATAAAATACTCAAATAATTCATATTGCAGAACTCCTTTTTAAATCACATATTCCTCTTCGGGCAAAAACTGTTCGATACCAATATAAGAAATGCCATTCCCTCACTCCAACTTACTGCTGAACCCTTTTTATGATACTATAATCCAATTACTTGAATTATTTTTATTATACAGGAATATTGTAGCAATGTCAATTGATAATTTGTGAATAATGCTTTATCAAGGTAAAGAGTAAAGGCACCGCCGAAGCGATGCCTTTAAGCTCGTTCTCTTACGTTATATGATGTATGCAAGTCCTAATCATTGCACGCACAAAACACAACAAAGTTACCATCGGATTTTTTGATAAGCAATTTGCTGCTGTCATTTTTTACTGTCCACACCTCATCCTCGGAATCTATGATTGTATCGCGGTGCGGTACAGAAATGATTTCAAACTCTTTGGCTTTTCCAAGATACACATCTTGCATAAACTGATCGGCTTCTATTTGAGAAGCAAAATAGGTGTTTTCGTTTACAATGAGTTCTCCTTCACGACCTAAAACGATCGTTGCACCATTTCCAAGTTTAACAAGCACAACATCCCGGCTTTCTTTTGTTGTGTACAGCGTGGCAGAAATGTCGTATTTATCGGTATAGTTTTTATAGGTCCCGTCAAAATTGCTTGCATCACCGAGACAAGTATCATCAGCAAATAAATTTTCATCGATGGAATATTGAATGTAACTAATACCATCAATTACAACCATACCAATAGTATCACATACATCGTTAGAATCGTTTTCTTTAATTGGGGATGAAGACGTATCGCTTGTAGATGTCCGGCTGTCCTTACTATTATTAGAATTACCCTCCAACTCGTCAGGAGATATATAATCCTTCTCGCCAATTATGATTGCGTCATCTAATGTAAGTGACGGTGTAGCGTTGAACCAATTTCCTTGCCATACACCAATACCCATAAGTACAACCAAGCATACACAGCAGAGGTAGGTTATAGTTCCCGTTGCTCTTTTTCTCTTTTTCCTTTGCTCGGCAGCATACCGATCTCTGCGTTCAAGCAGGCTATTTACCATTTCATCACAATTCTTCATAAACAAAGCCCTCCTTTTCAAGTTTTGATTTCAAAGACTGCTTCGCTCGGTAAAGGAGATTTTTTATTTGACGGTCATTCTTTTTCAAGACGATTGCCGCTTCTTTATTGGAAAACTCTTCAAAATACACAAGCCAAAGGATCGTTCTGTAATCGGTTGCAAGCTCAGAAAGTGCCTTATGGACTATAATTTTTCTTTCTTCCTTTATGTAGGATTGCTCAAGGCTCTGCTCCTCGCTCAAATAGCTCTCCATATCTTCGATCGGGGTATGGAGCATTTTTGAATTGTGCCTTATAAAATCAACCGCTACATTTCGTCCGATTGCATATAACCAAGACTTGAATGTGCTTTTACCCGAATATCTCGGCTTCTTGGTTATCAAGCGAAAAAAGGTATCTTCCGTCAATTCCTCGGCAATGAAAATGTTATTGACATAACCGTTCAAATAAAGAATAAGACCGTCTTTATAATCTCCAACGATTTCAGCTATCCCTTTGTCATCACCATCAAGGAAACGGCGGTAGCTACTTGCACCGTTATCCATTGATTTTCTCCTTTCCGAAAGGTACTGTTTTCCCCTTTCACTTATTAGTCGTATGAGATCGGAAAAAGTCTCACATCTATTATAATATTTTTTGCATGTTTTTTAATAAAAGGTTCTATATCCTCTGCGAAGAATTTTTGTGACGAATGGCAAAAAAATATCCGCCGATTCGCCGTGCGTGGAGTTTTTAGAGGCTCCCTATAGTAAATGTTTGGGTGAAACAATCAGATATAGTCATGGTGCAGCCCTTCTTGTTAATCATCTTAAAGGTGATGATATTTATACATGCTTGAAAAAAGCTTCAAAGGTCAGTACTTTTGTTGTTCTACGTGCCGAAGCGACAGTGAAAAAATAAATTCCTATATAAAATCTGCCCTTTTGCAAAAAGCAAAAGGGCAAATTTATTTTAGTTGCCGGCTTTTTAAAAAACTCCTGTGATGAAGATTTCGATTCCGATGGCGATGAGTATAATTCCTCCGAGGACAGAGGCTTTTCCTGCAAGATGAGTGCCGAATTTTTTGCCGATAATGATTCCACACATGCAAATGACAAAGGTCATTGCGGCAATTATCGCAGCAGACAACAGAGCTTCCGCAAGATTGTATTCGGGTATGCCAAATCCAACAGAAAGGGCATCGATCGAGGTAGCAATTCCCTGAATTATAAGTGCTGTGAAGGTGAGTGCGGTTTGCTCGGGTTCTTCGTCTTTTTTTGTGCGAATACCTTCAATAAGCATTTTTCCTCCGATATAAAGAAGCAGCACAAGAGCTATCCAAGGAATAAATTTTTCAAATATTGTAAAATGCTCTGATATTGTGTGGATGCAGATCCAGCCGATCATTGGCATAAGTGCCTGAAAAAAGGCGAACATTCCTGCAATACCGCACATCCTTTTTGCTTTCATTTTTGAATCACTTAACCCGTTTGCAAGAGAAACCGAAAACGCATCCATTGCGAGACCTGCCCCAAATCCTATGGCGGTTATGAAAAACACTGGAGAAAGATTCATAGAAACACCTCAATTCCATAAAAAAACGACACAGCCTTGTGCTGTGCCCTAAGAAAAAGACCTACATGTACAGCTTTGGCTACTATACATGAGTCTCGCAATTTAAAGCAAGCCAGACCTGGCGGTCAGTATGTTGACTTGCTACGCTGAAAGCGCTCGCTACTCCCTCACGGAATATAACTTTTATATTTTATCACATTATGTTATGTTTGTCAATGTCTTTTCTAAAAAAACTCATTTGGGTGATTAAACAATAATTTATCGGGCTGTTTGTAGAGTGACGAATTAACAAATTTAGATGTACGAACGCA
>JAZOAL010000155.1:0-13253 GCA_045595425.1 Eubacteriales bacterium | reverse complement strand
CTTTATATTACATAAAAGAAGATACAGAAAAACTGGAGAATTGAGCCGATAACGCAGAAAATGTGGAAAACCGAGTGCATATATCTGAATTTTCTTCCGAGACCGTAGATCACAGCGCCAACGGTATAGGCTATTCCGCCGAGCAGCAGGAATGTTGTTCCCACATTGCCGAGCGCGTTGGTAGTAGTTTTCCAAGAGAATACAACGCACCATCCCATAACGAGGTAGCAGATCATTGAAAATACTTTGAATTTTTCAAGATCAACTGCCGTCAGTGTTATTCCGAGGGCTGCCATTGCCCAAACAACGGCAAAAAGCATCCATCCTGTTAGTGCATTGGCTTCTCTGACGGTGCAAAGAACGATTGGAGTGTATGTTCCGGCTATGAGCAGATAGACGGAGCAATGATCGATAACGCGAAAAACTTTTTTTGCTGTAATACGAGGGTTTAGCCCGTGATAAATGCTTGACATAGTATAAAGTACGATCATCATCGCGCCGTAAATACTGCACCCAACAACACCCCAAGCATTGCCATGCAAAGCGGCAAAAATGACACAAAGCGCCGTAACGGCAACGCCGACTCCTCCGCCTACAATATGACTCGTCATATTGAAGATCTCTTCGCCGCGCGTATATTTTGGAATAGCTATAGTTTTCTTTTCGTTCATGTGCTGATAACCTTTCAATGTAGTTTTGTATACTATATTATATCACATCGTAACCAAATTTAAAAGACTTTTCTTTATAATTTTTTTGAACTTTTTATTTCCAAACGAAAAAAAGTGCTGAAAATCAGAAAAAAACCGTTTTTTATTGACATACCAATCATTTCGGGGTAAAATTAACAGTGGTAAAAGTATAGAAAGTAAATAATATGAAAGGAAATATTTTTATGAAAAGAATTGCTGTTATTACGGGGGCGTCTTCGGGAATGGGACGAAGCTTTGCTCTTAAACTGGACGCATCACAGAAATTTGACGAGATCTGGCTTATTGCACGCAGAAAGGACAAGCTTGAAGAGCTTGGCAAAGAGCTCAGGGCTCCCATCAAGGCGATCGCCTTGGATCTGACAAAGTCTGAATCCTATGGAGCATACAGAGAGCTGCTCGAAGCTGAAAAGCCGCAGGTTGATGTGCTTGTGTGTGCCGCAGGCTTCGGAAAATTCGGCGCATTCACCGAAATGCCTCTTGAGCCCCAGCTTGAAATGATCGATCTCAATGCAAAAGCTTTGGTGGCGATAACCTATGATACCCTGCCTTATATGACAAAGGGAGGGCAGATATATCAGCTCGATTCGCTCTCATCCTTCCAGCCGGTGCCGTATATCAATGTTTACGGCTCGACTAAGGCTTTTGTGCTGAGCTTTACCCGTGCTCTGAATGTTGAGCTTGTGGAGCGCGGTATCCATGTAATGGCAGTTTCTCCCGGATGGGTAAAGACCGAGTTCTTTGACCGTGCGGTGACAGATGACACCATTGTTTACTACAACCGTTTTTATGAGGCGGATGAGGTGGTTGAAAGAGCACTGCGCGATATGAAGAAGCGGAAGGATGTGTCCATTTGCGGTTTAAGTGTGCGTGCACAGGTGTTCTTTACCAAGCTTTTGCCCCATCGGCTTGTAATGCGCATTTGGTGTAAACAGCAGAAGAAGCCATTTTAGCTTAATGTCTTCCCGGGAGCTTGAATATGACAGCGGTGTTCAGCCGCCAAATCAAACTCGTTGATTTTTGGAATATTTTTGCTAACCGTTTGACAAAGTGCATCTTATGTGTTATAATAATACGATAAGATTATTATGGAGTATTATTCTCATTTTGGGAGGAACTGCGTGAACTCGGATAATTTCAATAAAAATAACGAATATACGGAGCAAGGAGGCTTCCCTTCGTTTACACCGCCTCCGCCGCCGGATAAGCTTTCAAACGCCGCACGTGCCGCCATCACCGTCGGAACATCGGTCTTTATGCTTATTTGCGGGCTTTGGAACGTGATCGGACTTGCCTCGGGCGATGCCGCAATCCTTATGGGGACAAGCACGCTCTCCCTTTTGGTTTATATAATTCTCGGCGGAATGTGCGCCCTTATAGCTCTTGATTGTCCCGTACTTGCACCGATACCGCCTCTTGTGGCTTTTGTCGGTTCTTTTGCGGTTGCAGCTTTGGCAAACGGCGGCGTTTCGGCAATTTTGCTTTGCGATTCTCTTATGTCGGTATTTCCTGCCCTTTGCGGAATAATTATTGCAGTCTCTATGAAGATGGGCGCAAAAAGAACCGGTGCGATAGTCGCATCTGCGATCGGCACAGGTATCTTTACTGCCGTGATAGTTATCCTTTCGGTCTATTTGTCCGGGGGAGCTTTTGACGGCGCGGCTGTCATTGCCGCTGTGGACGAAGCCCGTGAATCCTTTATAGAAGCCATGAAGCTTCAGTCAAAGGAGTTTTCCGAGCTTTACGGATATGATTTTTCCGCTCTTGATATTGAAGGAACCGTTAACGGAGTTTTCAACCTCATTCCTGCATTGACTGCTCTTATTTTTGCGGTAACGGCGTTTTTCTCACAGCTATCTCTTCTCGCTCTCTGCAGAATTTGCAATCTATATCATAAACTGCAGAAAAAGGATATCGAATTTGAAGTCAGCCCTATAACTGCTGCGGTTTTTGCTATGTCTTATATTATGGCGATATTTCTTTCGTCGAGTGACAGCGCTGCACTCGCTGTATTTGACAATCTCAGCATGATACTTCAGCCAGCTCTTTCCGTTGTGGGGGTTATTTCCGTGCTTCCGAAGCGCGAGGGAAATGTGCTGAGGATCGGATGCTTCCCTCTTGTTGCCGTTTTTTCTCTCTTGATGTTTGCACCGTCCCTTGCCTTTATTCTCCTCGCTGTTATAGGGACTGTCAGTACATTTAAGACAGCATGGAAAAATGCTAAAAGCAAAGGAGATCAAAACTAAATATCCGATTGCTACACTTTAAAGGAGGAGATTATTTATGCAAAATAATGATATGCAAAATAACGATATAGAGAAAAAACCGAAGGAAAGCGGTGCTGCAAGAGCGCGTACCACTCGTCGCGAAAGCTCATACTTCAATTATCCGCTCGCTTTTTTCCTGTGTACAGGTGCGGGAGTTATTCTGCTCTTCGCCGTCTGGGCTCTTCACTTTTTTGCGCATACCGATACCTTCTCAACATTGGTTTTTGCAACGGTAATATACGTTCTGGCCCTTTCTGTTATCATCTTTTCGATCGCTATGGGCGGCAGGACTGCAACGAGACGTGAAATAATGCTTCACCGCTTCGACCGTATGCTGGATAACATGGTTTTTCCCTATATTATAACAAATTCTGCAGGTATTATAGTCAAATACAACCATGCGGCGCGCGCCCTTTTCGAGAAAAGGACTTCCGGAATGATGCCGAATGTGTCGGAGGTCCTGCCTTTTCTCACACCTCAAGTGATCAAACGCTCGGCACTGGAGCGTATAGAGCTTCAGCATAAGCTGAGTGAAAGTGACGATGAGGTTCGTTATATAATAATACAAAGCACCGAAACAATGATAGGAGATGAGAAAAAAAACGGAGATCCCACAAAGGGAGTCTATTATCTGACCACCCTCATCGATATAACGGGTGAGAAAAATCAACTGATATCTGTGGCAAAAAAGCTGGAGAACGAGTCGATCGTTATGGGCAGAGTTGAGATCGATGATCTGAAGGCTTTTGCAGGGGCCTCCGGAGTTTCCGAAAAGGAAGCTTCCGATAAGGTCAGAGAGATACTCACCGATTGGGTGCTCCATCTGAGAGGGATTATTTATGAGCCTGAAACAAGAAAATTTATAATAATGATGCCTCTCAGCTCTCTCGGACGCTGCATACGAGAAAAATTCTCCATTCTCGATACTATAAGGGAAGCTATCTCCACAAAGGAGGACGAGCTTACCGTTTCTATGGGATTTTCTGCAACCGGCGAGAATCTCAATGAGAGAATGAAAAATGCTGATATTGCCTTTGAGCAGCGCAAAAGCGGCAATAAGGCTGTGGTAAATACCGCGGGTGAGCTCACATTCTTCGGACGTGACCGCCGCCGTCAGGTCTCCAGCGGAAGCTCTGAATACCGCCGAATCGGCAACACCTTGCGCCGTTTTATCGAGGACAGCGGCAATGTTCTTATAATGGGACACAGCCGTCCCGATTATGACAGCATCGGAAGTGCCCTTGGAGTTGCAAAGCTGGTTTCGGATATCCGCTCCGATTGGTATATCGTTATAAATGATAAGAACGATGAAAATTTCTTCCGTTTGACAGAGGATATAATAAATAGGGAGGAATATGAGGGCAGATTTATCGGCGAGGCTGAGGCACTGGAGATGGTGAGAAGCAATACGCTTCTGATAGTCACTGATGTGAATGCCTCTCGGAATATGGAGAGTCCTTCGCTCTACCGCACCCTGCGTGAGATCACAGGCGGTAAGACCGTGATAATCGACCATCACGAGAAGAATGAAAATACAGCTCCAAGCGACTTCGAATATATCGATACCTCCTGCTCATCTGCATCCGAGATCGTTACAGGTGTTCTGGAGATATCCCTTCGCCGTGCAAAGCTTACCTCGGAGGAGGCAACCATCCTCCTTGCGGGCATAATGCTCGACACAAAGAATTTTACTCAGTTTTCCAGCGGCAAGACCTATGCTGCGGCAGAATATCTCAGCCGTTGCTCCGGCAAGGCAGAGAGGGCAAAGAAATTTTTCGATGCGGACTTTGAAACCTTTTCTGCGGAATATTCCATCGGCTCCAGTCTGCGTCTGATAAGTGGCGGCAGAATAGCCTACTGCGCAGGAAAGGGTCTTTCGGATGAGGCAAAAACAAAGATCGTTATCGGAAGAATTGCCGACAGGCTTCTGACGATGGAGGGAGTGCTTGCGTCTATCGTCATTGCGGAGAAGGACGGAAGAATAAATGCCAGCGCACGCTCAAACAACAATATCGTAAACTGCGCAGAGCTTCTTGCACATGTCGGCGGAGGTAATTTCAACAATGCCGGCGGACGCTCGGAGGAGCTGACTCTTCCCGAATTTGAGCGCACAGTGCTTGAAAATGCTATGCGCTTTATGAGCGAAAATATAGACGGCACCGCTCCGAGATCCAATACTGATATAAACGAAGAGGATCTTTGATTCAAATAAAGCAATTTCACCCATCCCCGAGGTGATCGAGACAAAATACAAGGGGAGAAAGGAATAAAGATGAAGGTTATTCTTACACAGGATGTTAAGGCCCAGGGTAAAAAAGGTCAGATGATCGAGGTTTCCGACGGTTACGGACGCAACTATCTTATTGCGCGCGGACTGGCCATTCCTGCGGATAACAAGGCTATAAACGAGCTGAAGAACAGAGAAGCTTCCCAGAAGCATAAGATAGAGGTTGAAAAGCAGGAGGCGAGAGATATCGCCGCAAAGCTTGAGGGCATTCTCGTTAAATTTGCCGTTGCCGCAGGTGCGGACGGACGTCTTTACGGCTCGGTTACATCAAAGGATATCGCCGAGGAGCTGGAAAAGAAGCACGGCATTTCCATCGACAAGAGAAAGATACTTCTTGAAGATCCGCTGAAGGCTTTCGGCTCTTACAGCGTTGAGGTCAAGCTCTATTCCGAGATCATTGGCAAGATCAATGTTGTGATCACAGAGAAATAAGTTTTACATCTGAAAACGTGTTTTTTCCGATAAATCGGACATAATAAACTTTAAGGATTTTAAAATGAATGAAGAAGTAATCCGAAAATTACCTTTTTCGATGATAGCCGAGCAATCGCTGCTTGGTTCTATCCTGATCGATCCAGAGTCCTTTAATCACATTGCGGATATCGTCAGCGCAGATGATTTTTATATCTCCGAGCATACCCAGATCTTCCATGCAATGAGAGATCTTTATATGTCGGATAATGAGATCGATATAGTAACGCTTATCGACCGTCTTGTGGCGAAGGGGATATATGATAAATCGGGAGGGGAGGACTATATCAGGACTATCGGAGACGTTGTTCCAAGTGCTCTGAATGTAAAGGACTATGCGAAGATAGTAAAGGAAAAGAGTCTTCTCAGAAAGCTCATTGCGGTTTGCGGAGATATTTCCGATTCGGCATACAGCGAGCAGGACGCGGTTGAATTTATCATCGGAAACGCAGAGCAGAAGATATTTGATATTGCTCAGAAGAGAGAGACAAAAAATTTCACTCATATAAGAGATGCTCTGATGCAGGTCTATGACCATCTGCATTTGCTCAATACCGATAAGGAAGCAACGCAGGGCGTTGCAACCGGCTTTGCAGGGCTTGACGGAGTCCTTGCCGGCATGGGAAAGAGCGACCTTATCATCGTTGGTGCACGACCCGGTATGGGTAAGACATCTTTTGTGCTGAATGTCGGCACTAATGTTGCAAGAATGACGGGTAAGACCGTTTGTATCTTCTCTCTTGAAATGTCGGCGGAACAGCTTGTTACCCGTGTGGTTTCGAGTGAGGCTATGATAGAATCGAAAAAGCTCAGAACCGGAGAGCTTACTCCCGAGGACTGGGATTCGATGGCCCATACCGCCGAATGGCTCTCAAAATGCAATATTCTTATCGATGACACCGCAGGTATCACGGTCACGGGAATGAAATCAAAGCTGCGCAGAGTTGAAAACCTCGGTCTTGTCGTTATCGACTATCTGCAGCTTATGCAGAGCGACCGAAAGAGCGATAACCGCGCGCAGGAGGTCTCGGATATATCCCGTTCAATAAAGCTTATGGCGAAGGAGCTGGCAGTTCCGATCCTCTGCTGTGCACAGCTCAACCGTGCGGCGGAGAAGAACAGCGACAAGAGACCTATGCTGAGCGACCTTCGTGACTCGGGCTCTATTGAGCAGGATGCAGACGCGGTTCTTTTCCTCTATCGAAGCGAATATTATCAGAACGACAGCGGAGAAGAGGGGGCAGAGCCACCGCCTGAAGCCAATACCGCCGAGGTCATCATTGCAAAGAACCGTCACGGCTCTACAACGACCGTCAAGGTAGGCTGGATCGGTCAATATACAAAGTTCCGTTCTATCGCGCAGGACGGAACAAACCGTGCTTAAAAAAATACCGCTCGACGGCTTTCTGCCGCCGAGCGGGATGCTTTGCTCTTTTTATGCGGAGCGACAGCCAAAGGGCGTTTCAGGTGACGGAGTGCCGGAGGCAATACTTGCCGCCTATTCCGGAGGAGCGGATTCTGCCTGCCTTTTGCACTTTTTGCATAAATGGTGTGCGGATAATAAGGTTAAGCTCTTTGCCGCCCATGTGAATCACGGCATCAGAGGCGAGGAGGCACTGCGCGATCGGGATTTTTGCGCTGCGGAATGTGAAAAGCTTGGTATAAAGCTGTTTATTCTCAATGCCGATGTGCCGAAAATAGCCGAGGAGACAGGGAAAAGCATTGAGAGCGCGGCAAGAGATGTGCGCTATGAATTTTTTGCGCGAATTATGGCTGAAAATAATATTCCCGTGCTTGCAACGGCGCATAATGCCGATGATAATCTCGAAACCGTGCTTTTCAGACTTGCACGCGGAACTGCCGCAAGGGGACTTTGCGGCATACCTTCAGTAAGGGCACTTGAAGGCGGCGGAACAGTGATTCGCCCGATTCTTTATCTCACAAAAAAAGAAATTCTTGATACTTGCCGCGAAAACGGCATAGAATATGTTTATGACAGCACAAATTCCGATACCGTCTATGCGCGCAACAGCATAAGAGCCAAGGCAATGCCTGCGCTGCGGGGCATAAACCCCGATGCGGCATCGGCGGCTCTGAGAAGCTGTGAGCTTCTCAGAGCGGACTGTGATCTTCTGGATTCGCTTGCGGAAAAATATCTTGCTCAGGCGGATCATGAGCTTGTGTCAAAGCTTCGCCTGCTTGAAAAGCCGATATTTATGAGAGCTCTTGCTATGATTTACGCAGGCATATCGGGGAATATGCTTGAATATACCCATCTTGAGGCGCTTTCGGAGCTGGTGAAAACGGGCAGGGAAAATTCCTCACTGTCCCTCCCCGGAAAAGTAAGGGCAAGGATAGAAGGCGGCAGGCTTGTTTTTGAAGAGGATATCCGAGAAAAAAACGAAAATAATGTTTTTTCGAATATATATATATCGGAGGGGAATAATGCTATTCCCGGCGGATATTTTTTGAGAATGGAAAAGGATCTTTCCACATTATCTTCACAAATAACACAGCAAATTCAAACAAACGAGGAAAATATTTACAAGTTATTTACACACATTTGTATTCAAAGTGATAAAATAAATGGTAGACTTTTCGTCAGAGGAAGGCTTCCGGGTGATAAGATCCGCTCGGGAGGGATGTCAAAGGACGTTCGAAAGCTCTTTTCCGAAAAAAGAATCCCCCAAAAGAAAAGAGCGGGCTATCCCATAGTGTGCGATGAAACGGGAATACTGTGGATACCCGATATCGCCCTGCGCGACGGTATAAAATCAAAAGACGAAAACAGCCCGCATCGGCTTATACTTACGCTTTTGCGGACTTAATTGAAAGGCTGAAAATATGAATAACGACATTGCGGAAATACTGATTGACGAAAAAGAGATCGGAGATATATGTGCAAGAATTGCACGCGATATAAGCCGTGATCATGAAAAATCCGATAAAAAACTGCTTTTGCTTTGCATCCTGAAGGGCTCTGTTGTCTTTATGGGTGAGCTTATGAAGCGGATAGAGCTTCCCGTTGAGATCGATTTTATGAAGGTGTCCTCCTATGGCGCGGGAACATCGACATCGGGTAATATCAACATTCATCTCGACCTTCAGCGCCGTGATATGGCAGATATCGACATTATTATCGTTGAGGATATCATCGACAGCGGAAGAACTCTTTCTCATCTTACCGAATATTTGAGGATGAAGGGGGCGCACAGCGTCAGAACCTGCACCCTGCTCGACAAACCCTCACGCAGAGAGGTCGATTTCACTCCCGATTATACGGGAAAAGTGATTCCCGATAAATTCGTTGTGGGATTCGGTCTTGATTATGACGAAATGTATCGTGCACTGCCCTATGTGGGAGTGCTTAAGCCCGAAGTTTATGAGGGTAAATAATTACATAGACTAAATTTACCGACATAGTGTCGGAAGGAGCATAGATGAAAAACAATTTTAAGATAATTTTGTTCTATATCGTGCTGATCGCACTGATAATCCTTGCGGTTTCACAGATATTCAGAACAACCGAAGCAAAGGTGGAAAAGCTGGATAATTACAGCCAGGTGGTTGAATATTTCCAGAATGAAAAAGTAAAGAGCTTTATGGTGAGTGATAAAAATTATATCACTCTGACCCTTACCGATGATACACAGGCAGGCTATCAGCTCAGCAATATCAATATATTCTATAACGATCTCGGCGAGCTGATCCTCAGTCAGAAATCGGAGGGGATTTTAACCGAATATGATTATGAGCCTGCGGCAACGGTTGCTTGGTGGGTATCCCTGCTCCCCTATGCAATAATCATAATTCTCTTTATCTTCCTTTGGATATTCATTATGAATCAGGCTGTCGGCAAGGGCGGCGGAAAGATGAACAGCTTCGGCAAGGCGAGAGTCAAGATGGCTTCTGCTGATAAGAAGAAGGTTCTTTTCTCGGATGTTGCAGGTGCGGATGAAGAAAAGGAAGAGCTTAAAGAGGTCGTTGAATTTTTGAAGGATCCCAAAAAGTATACAAAGCTTGGCGCAAAGATACCCCACGGTGTGCTCCTTGTGGGCCCTCCCGGTACGGGTAAGACATTGCTTGCAAAGGCTGTTGCAGGTGAGGCGGATGTTCCCTTTTTCTCGATCTCCGGCTCGGATTTCGTTGAAATGTATGTGGGTGTTGGTGCATCCCGTGTGCGCGATCTTTTCGATACTGCGAAAAAGGCTCCTGCCAGCATTGTCTTTATTGATGAGATCGACGCGGTAGGACGTCACAGAGGAGCGGGTCTCGGCGGCGGGCATGATGAAAGAGAGCAGACTCTGAACCAGCTTCTGGTTGAGATGGACGGCTTTGGCTCAAATGAGGGCATCATAGTTATCGCGGCAACAAACCGTCCCGATATCCTTGATCCGGCACTTCTCCGCCCGGGACGCTTTGACAGACAGATCACCGTAGGCTATCCCGATATCAAGGGACGCGAGGATATCCTTAAGGTTCACGCTAAAAATAAGCCTTTTGAGGCAGCGGTTGATTTCCGAAAGGTTGCCCAGAGCACTGTGGGCTTCACCGGCGCGGATCTTGCCAACCTTCTTAACGAGGCGGCTCTTCTTGCGGCAAGACGCAATAAAGAGCTCATCGGAATGGAGGAGATCGAGGACGCATATATGAAGGTCATTATGGGTCCCCAGAAGAAAGCTAAGAAGAGACGCGAAAAGGATAATAAGCTTTGCGCTTATCATGAGGCGGGTCATGCGGTGGCGGCTTATGCTTCGCCAACGGCAGATCCCGTTAAGCATATCACAATAATTCCCGCAGGCAGTGCGGGCGGCGTTACCATTATGGTTCCCGAGGAGGATAAGATGGGACGCACGAGAAACGAGATGATCGACGATATCGTTGTAAGTCTCGGCGGACGCGTGGCAGAGGCACTTGTGCTTGATGACATTTCCACAGGCGCGTCAAGCGATATCCAGCATGCGACTAAGGTTGCAAGAGCGATGGTTGAAAGATACGGTATGAGCGAAAAGCTGGGTACTGTTCTTTACGGAAACGAGCATGGCGGCTCCGAGGTGTTCCTTGGCCGTGACTTCAGCTCGGGTAAGAATTATTCCGAGAAGACTGCCGCCGAGATCGACGATGAGGTTCGCAGCATTATCGATTCGGCTTACAAAAAATGCACAGAGTATCTGCAGGCTAATATGAGTAAGCTCCATTTCGTTGCCGAATACCTGTTTAAGCATGAAAGCATGGACAGCGATCAGTTCAAATATGCTATGGAGCATGAAAACTGCACCGTAGAGGAGATAGAGAATATCGCAGAGGCAAAGAAGCGCGAAAGCTCCGAGGAAAACAAGCTTCAGGCTGAAAAGAACGCCGAAGAAGCTAAAAAGGCTGAAGAGTCGGATGAATCTTCCTCTGACCATAACGAAACAATTTAATAAAGCCGAAAGCTTCTTTTAGTAAACGAAAATCAGGGGTTGCCGCGCTGATTTGCGAGGCAACCTCTTGGAGTTTAATTTGGAGCGATCAATATAGTCGAAGCCAGAATTCGCTCTCCGCCGAGAATATAGGAGCTGGTGTTGAGATACTCACCGTCAAGTTTCATGAGTGTTGAAGAGCCGCCGTCAAGGTTGCTGGCGTTCACCGCGCCGAAGGAGAGCATGATCTCGATAAGATCGTCAAGGGTCGCACCGAGACTGTCGATCTGTCTGCCGTTGACAACGAGAAGGAGAATCGCACCGTCCTGGCGCTGACCGATGGCGGTTCGGGGATTGATCCCACCTCCCAGAGATCGCTTTGAATTGCAGGGCTCACCGTTGATTATCAGAGCGGGACCGTAGCTTACGGCATATTTTATGCCAAGCTCCAGTGCCTTTGCACCCGTCATACGTCCAACATAAAGAAGACCGTTTCCGTCAAGCCCCGCAAGGCTGTATGTGCTGTTCTGATCGCCCCAAAGAAGCTTTCCTTCGGAAATGACGATGCCCTCGGGAATACCCCCCGTGCCGCTTCCGTTGGGATCAACAAAGCCACCTGCGTTGGTTCCGCCGACAGCGCCGTATTTCTCGATCATTTTTGAGAGGGAAAGGCCGCTCGCACCTTCTCCGTAGCTGCTTGGAACTCCCACGAATACTCTTGTGGGATCCTTTATCACAAGCATTTTTCCGTTATATGTTCCGCCCGAAACATCGTGAACTTCGATTCCGCCGAGCCGGTTGTCTTTATTATTCTCATCCCCCGTGTCGATACTCGTTTCGCCGGAGGTGTCTTTCCCCGGGGAGATATCCGGAGCGTTTGGCTTCTTGTCTTTTTGAGGAAGCTTGATGAGCGCGGTGTTGATCTCTGCCGCCATTTCGTCTGCTTTTTCTGCTTGAAGCCGCTTGATCTCCTCTTCGCTCATAAACCAGTCGGCAATGAAGCCGCCTGCGCTGGTCTCCTTCAGCGAAAGCACAAAAAGCTTGCCGACGGTTGGAGAAGGCCCTTTAACCATTATAAACATGGCTGTATAGAGTCCTGCTGCAGCAATAACCAATGTTACGGCAAAAACTATGAGGATTCGTCCGCAGACAGCACCTGTTTTAGAGGCAATACGCCGTAATTTGTCCTTATGCACTGTTATCTGTCCTCCGCTGTGTTAAAAATTTACCGATATAATGATTTTACACCTTTTTTGTCGAACTTTCAATAAGTCAGACGAATAATTCATTATTTTGTTTCATTTTCGGTAATGATTTGCAAAAAAATTCTTGCCTCGGTATATTTATGAGGTCGGCGGGGCAGAATATGTGGGAAATTATTATATATGAAAGGATTTTTGTAATGATAAAACATTTAGACGAAAAAAATTTTGAAAAAGAACTTGAGAATGTAGCTTTGGTGGATTTCTATGCCGATTGGTGCGGCCCTTGCAGAACCATGTCCCGCATTATAGAGGATTTTGACCGTGCTCATCCCGAGATCATTGTGGCGAAGGTAAATATAGATGAGTCTCCTGCTCTTGCCGAAAGATTCGGAGTGAAAAGTATTCCCACCTTGGCGTTTTTTAAAGGCGGCGAGGTTGAGAGCGTAAATGTAGGCGTGATGTCTATGCGCTTGATCGAGGAAAGGATGCTGTAAAAAAAACGAATTTGTCCCCGAAAAGCCGCTGATATTTGAATTTTTCCCGCATATAAAAACCTCATAGGAAAAATAAACGACATTTTTTAATTTTTTTTGTGAAAAACACTTGACAAATAGAAAAAGGGATGGTATAATATATACCGTTCCGCAGGATGCGGGATGAAAAAATGTGCTGGTGTGGCTCAATGGCAGAGCAGCTGATTTGTAATCAGCAGGTTGTTGGTTCGACTCCGATCACCAGCTCCATAAGGGGGATTTCCCGAGCGGCCAAAGGGGGCAGACTGTAAATCTGTTGTCACTGACTTCGGTGGTCCGAATCCACCCGCTCCCACCAGAAAAAAGCACTTGCGAAAGCAAGTGCTCAGACCACTGACAAAGCTTATCTCAAGCAAGGGATAAGCTTTGTTTTTTGTT
>JAZOAL010000154.1:0-5505 GCA_045595425.1 Eubacteriales bacterium | reverse complement strand
TATTGCCGGAAGCATCTACAAGCATAATGTAGACATACTTATAAACAGTCTTTCCGTCATTGGGCTGAGCAAAGGAGGTTGCAACTCTGATCTGCTCACCGTCGTTCTTTGCTTGAATACTCTCATTTCCTTTGTATTTAGAAGATGTGGAATTATACTTGCTGTTGAGAGTGGCAGGTGTGAGATTGGTTATCTGTGTTGTTGTGTATACCCATTTAACCGTATATACCTGCTTATCGGAAGGCTGAACAACTATCTCGGAATCCGAGCTTGCTGTAATAACGGCTCTTCTGCGATGCGCTATCGGAATTTCAACATAACCGGGATCCATAGACACACCGTTTGCATCTATAACTCTGTATACAAGATAAGCGTAGTCAACAACGCTTGCAGAACGAACTGTGCTGAATATGTATGTCTTTTCAGCGCCAGTGCTTGCCTGGTCAAGCTCCTTGGAGCCTGAGGGGAGCGAACGATCTCCAAATATCTTATTGAAATCAGCCGCAGTTTTAGGCTCTGTCTTGGAGTAGTAATACTGGAAGGTTCCGCCGTAAGTATTGGGATTTGCCTTAATAGTAATCTCGTCGTAAACTCCGGAATAACCAAAGTCGATCCAAGCGTCACTGCCAAGACCATCGGTTCTGGGCTTAAGACCGTCATCAACTGTATCGACAGTTATAAGAACAGGAGAGAACATAACATCATTATTATATCTGGCTCTTACAGCAATATACTTATACTCATCCGACATCTTCAGATTGTAGTCATTATTCTTGACAACGACATCGGTCTTGGAAATAACCTTAAGGTTAGGATCGTTAACAAGGTGAGTGAATTCACTTACAAGTGCGGATTCGCTGTAATATGTATTTGTTGCAAAATACTGAATATCATACATTGCAGTGGCCGTGAGATTAAGAATTGTTATCTTGTTATCGGTATCAAACTTAACCGTAGGAGTTTCTTTGAAGCCATGACCGATCGCTTTTCTTTCAACAACAACGGGCTTATGCTCACCATAAGAGTCCTTATACATGAATGCAATATATCCATATGAAATATCGGCACTCTTCTCTCCGGAGGTCAGCTCCTGCGCAAAGCCTGTAGTGCTTTCATTGCCCTTATACTTATCATTAACGGTGTTATAAGTGGACATAAAGCTTTCTGTTGAGAAGTTTCTTGCAGAGTCAATATACATATACCAAATTTTACCTGCTCCGACAGTGGTAAAGGATATAAGGTCTGTCTTGGTAGTCTTCATAGCCGTTGGAGCTATAGAAAATCCAGTTACGCTTGTTCTTCTCTGGATCCTTGTTGGAAGATTGTTGCCAAACTCGATAATAACATAATCATATCCAACAGCGTCCGACTTCTTTGCAAGCTCAACATCGGTGCTCTTATTTGCAGAAAGAGACTTACTGCCGCGAAGATTCGAAGGAGTTGCACTGTATTCCGCATCAAAGTTTGACGATGTGAAATTAGCTGTGCTATTGGTATAGAACCATTTAACACTACCGGAGGAGCCTGCATTGATCGTAAGGATATCCTTTCCGTCATCCTTCTCTGCGATGATTACATATGGCTCTGCATTAAGACCGTTTGTCATATAAGGTCTCTCAACCATAACGGGCACATAACGGGTATCATCATTGCCCAGGAAGAAGAATACGCAGTATGTGTAGCTTGAAACAACATCAACAGACTTTGTAGCCTTAGAGGAGGAGCCTGTGGAAGAATAGGACATCGAATCCTTCAGATCGGTATCGGTCTGATTGTAAATGCTCATTGCAGAGCTGTAGCTTGAAGGAATATCCGAATCGGAAGTATAATAGTAATAAAGAGTACCGGGAGACTTGGGAGAAAGCTTGACATAATCCTTGCCGCCCGAAACGGAGATCGTAGGAGAAACCTCAAAGCCGTATTTTGCAGATTCACGGTTGATGACAACAGGAGTGCTGACAACATTTGTAGCGTTAAGCAGTGCAACAGCAACATATGCGGCATCCTCAATTTCGGGGCCGTCGATTCTCTCGGAATAGCTTCTGTCTGCGAGAACATCAAAAGAGCCCTTTATATCCGCATTATTATAGTTTGTATTGAAGGCTGTCTTTGCGGGAACGGATGCACTTGTTGTGTAGTAATAGCGAACAGTTCCGTTCATATAGGTTTCAATATCGAGATATTCGTTTCCGGAAGTCCATTCGATTGAAGGAGTACCCTTAACACCATCCTTATAGGAAACACCACCGATATTCGCAGAGGAAATGTTGCTTGCGATCTCGCAATCCTTCGGGGTGATAGTTGACTTGAAGTTTGTCGCCTTAATTACGAGCTTGTCGATAGATCCCGTACCGGTTACATTTACACCGGAGGAACCCGATTCAACGATAAAATCGTCAACAGAGGAATTTGTAAAGAACTCAACAGTTGTATTTGGAGCATAAACATTTACAGCAGAAACCTCGGTTGCCTGCTTGAGCTCAACCTCTGAACCCGAAGCCCAGTTATTTATCTCTTCAACGGTACAGCCGGAGAATACAACTGTTGCAGAGCTGCGGTTCGAAACAAATCCTTCAATCTCACAGTTCATAAATGTAACAGTGCCGCTTGAAACGCCCTCGCTTATGATAACATTTCCGGGGATCGTAAGATTCTTTACCGAAACATTTTCCGTTACGATAAGATTATCGCTGTCAGAGAAATCAAGAGCTCCGTTCACATCCTTGTCTGCAATTGTACCTGCAGCAGTGGAGAGTATCTTTGCTGCCTGTGCACGGCGCAGAGACTCCTTAGGACGGAAATTTCTGACGCCGTCATCGTCAAAGCCATCGATAATTTTGGCATCGACCGCCTGTAGAACATAATTTTTATATGCGGTGGAAATAGAATTGTAATCCGCAAAATAGGAAACCGCAGCCTTGTCTTCATCCGGATAATCCATATATGCCATAAGAAGGGCCGCCGCTTCCTCACGAGTCAGATATTTTTCGGGATCCATTGTTGTTTTGCTTGTGAAAACTTCGGTAAGGAAGCCCTGAGCCGCAGCCTTGCGATAATAGGAATAATACCAATCGCCGCTGTCCACATCGGTATAAGAGATCGAGGTCTCATCCTCAAGACCGAAGGTTTCAACCATCATCTTGATAAACTCCGCACGCTTAACATAGTTATTTGGGCGGAATGTGCTGTCCGTATAGCCATTGATAATACCCTTTCCGGACATATAAGTGACAAACTCATAATACCAATCACCTTCAACAGCATCGGTATAAGTCGGTGCCGCTGAAGCGGGAAGAAGGCTTGCCGCGAGCATCAGCACACAAATAAGCGAAGCCAACACTCTTCTGAAAGTTTTTCTCATAAGATTTTTACCTCCGTAAATTTTATTTTCGGGAACATCCTTTTATTAAGGACGCAAAATCCGAAAAAATGTTTCCGTTTTCGGCAAAAAATGTATAGACAAGATTTTTTAGCGGAAAAATAAACCAAAAACAAGCTTTATACATACGCCATTAACGGAATTTATTATTTATAATAACACATTTTTCTTCCAATGTCAAGCAAGAAAAGCATTTGTAAGTCAAAATATTCAATTTTTTAGTGTTTTTTCCCGAAAAAAGCCGTTAAAATCCGATTTTTTAATTTTTTTGTAAAAACTGTTGCAATCCGATGTCATTTATGTTATAATTTATTGTGCGAATAATTCAATATATCAATATAACGAGGTGTTAAAATGAACTCTGAAAAAAATAATAAGTTCATTACCGATGCTGAGCTCGCAGTTGACGAAAGAAGCAAATACGAGATCACCATCAGCGAGCTTATCGCTGTTGTGTTAAGCAAGCTCTGGATACTAATACTTACGGGACTTGTTGCGGCTGTGGGTGCATATTTTTTAACGGTAAATTATTCAACTCCCACATATCGCTCCACCGCAAGAGTATACATTCTCAATAGGCAGAGCTCGATAGCTACATCGATCAATGACCTTAACAGTGCGGTTTCTCTCAAGGAAGACTTCCTGATTCTCATTCGAAGCAATGAGGTATACCGTCAAGTGCTCTCCGCTATCAAGGAAGATCCCAGCAACTATAAATCTCTTGGCAAGCAGCTCTCGCTTGATAATAACACATCTCGCTTTGTTGACATAACCATCACCGATACGGATCCGGTACGCGCAAAAATGCTTGCCGATGCCTTTGCGGATGTTACAAGAGTTAAAGCAAAAGAAATTATGGGCGTTGAGGATATAACAATCGAAGAATACGGTGAGATCGCAACATCTCCCTCAGACCCCAGCATGAGAAACAATATAATCCTTGCGGCTCTTGCAGGCATCCTCCTGTCGGCCGTTATCGTGATTGTAGTTCATCTGTTCAATGACAATGTCCGCAATACCGAGGATATAGAAAAAACTCTCGGTATATGTGTGCTCGGTTCAATACCCGATGTAAGTCTGCTCCGTAAAGTGAAGCCCAAAAAGGTGAGCAAGAAAAAGACCGCGCGAAAATAAGCTTTAGGTTCACTCAAAGTAAATTGAAGAAAGGATTTCGCTCGGTAAGCGATGATGTATGGAATGAATACTGTTAATTTAACTACAAAAACTCCCGATCGTTATGAAGTGCGTGAAGCATTCAAAACCTTGCGCACCAATATTCTGTTCAGCGGATCGGACGTAAAGGTTATAACAATAACAAGTTCAACACAGAACGAGGGCAAAAGCTTTGTTTCTCTTGAGCTCTCAAAAAGCCTTGCGGAGGCAGGAAAGAAAGTATTGCTTGTAGATGCCGATCTCCGAAAATCAGTCCTTGCAGACAAGCATGTCGATTCAGACGATATTGTCGGTCTCAGCCATTATCTTTCGGGGCAGGCAAACAGTGATGAGATCATATACGGAACACAATATGAAAATTTCTATATTGCATTTTCGGGTCCCTATCCGCCAAATCCCGTAGAGCTTCTCGGAAGCAATCGTTTTTCCGAAATGCTTGATTATTACCGTACTGTTTTTGATTACATAATTATTGATACTCCCCCGCTGGGCTTGGTTATAGATGCCGCAGTCATCGCCCCCCAGAGCGATGGCGTTGTTCTGAATATAGCATCAAACCATGTAAGCTATCGCATGGTTCAGAGTGTAAAGGCACAGCTTGAAAGAAGCGGATGCCATATTCTCGGAGCTGTTCTCAATATGTCGGAATCATCTCATTACGGATATAAATCTTATTTGTTAGGCAGCTATCGTTACCCCGCAAAGCATTACGGCAATTATTACGCAAATGAAAATAACGAGCAAAAGCATTATGCCAAGCTCGCTTCCGATAGCACAAAGCAACAAAACTAAAAACAAAAAGCAGAGGCGATTGAAGTGAACCCAAAAGTTTAGACAAAAATTAAATATTAAATTGTTTGAGAATGAGCTCGGTATTGAACTGGGCTCATTCCTTTTAATTTTAGGGAGATTCTCTCGTTGTTGTAGTAATGTATGTATTCTTCCAACTTCTC
>JAZOAL010000153.1:0-3089 GCA_045595425.1 Eubacteriales bacterium | reverse complement strand
TCCCTATCAGGGAAGGCTAACGCTTGTCATCATCTGCCATAGTTCACCTTTCTACTCACCGACAAATTATTATTTACATAAAAAAGGAGAAATAGAAATGCAAAAGATTAAAGTCGGAATAATCGGCACTGGTAATATTTCCCGCAGTCATATGAATTCATATGTAAACAACCCAAGTGTTGAGCTCTATGCCCTTTGTGATATCGACGAGGGACGCCTGAAGGCTGCCGGCAAGGAATACGGCATAGAAAAGCTCTATACAAATCTTGATGAAATGCTGGCTCTTGGTGAGCTTGATGCAGTCAGCGTTACCACATGGAACAGCGAGCATGCTCCCTGTACCATTGCGGCTCTGAATGCCGGAAAGCACGTTCTCTGCGAAAAGCCAATGGCAACAACGGTTGAGGACGCGAAAGCGATGGAGGAAGCCGCAAAGAAAAGCGGCAAGCTCCTTATGATCGGCTTTGTCCGCCGCTTCGGTGAAGACATGAAGCTTTTAAAGGATTTCCAAAGCGTAGATTACATGGGTGATATCTATTATACAAAGGCTACATATCTCCGCCGTAACGGTAACCCCATGGGTTGGTTCGGCGATAAGGCTCGCAGCGGCGGCGGCCCGCTTATCGACCTGGGCGTTCATGTTATCGATTTCGTTCGCTATGTAATCGGAAATCCCAAGCCGATATCGGTTTACGGAGCAACCTTCCGTAAGCTCCTTGCAAGAGAGAATATCAAAACTCCAAAGGCTTATGTCAGCGCAAGCGCGACAGACCACGATATCTGCGATGTTGAAGATCTGGCAACAGCTATGGTGCGCTTTGATAACGGTGCTGTTCTTCAGATTGAGGCAAGCTTCAGCCTTAATATAGAAAATGACGAGGGCAAGATCCAGCTCTTTGGCACAAAGGCAGGCGTTACCATAGGCGATACACTGAAATTTATTTCCGAAGTCAATGACTATATGGCTGATGTTGAGATCAAGGCTAATTCAAGAATGGATTTTGATAAGATCTTCCAAGGCGAGATCGACCATTTTGTCGACTGCATTATAAACGGCACAGAATGCCGCAATCCTGCAAATGACGGCGTTGAGATCATGAAGATACTTACCGCTATCTACAAGTCCGCGGAAACGGGACATGAGGTTGTTATCGAATAAAGAACAAAATTGCAAAGAAAATTTGAATAATTATTTTCGGTGCATCTGCTTGAAGGTTGCACCGAAAAATGGTAATATATAGGTGTAAAATGAAACTGATACTCTGCAAAACCTATGAGGAGATGTCAAGCGCGGCGGCGGATGAGATTTCCGAGCTGCTTCAGGTCAACCCTCATTGCACTTTGGGACTTGCTACAGGTTCAACCCCTGTCGGAATGTATCGTCAGCTCGTCAGAAGATATGAAAAGGGCGAGCTTGATTTCAGCGAGGTGACAACCTTTAACCTTGATGAATATTATCCCATCAGCCAAAGAAATGACCAAAGCTATTATTATTTTATGCGTAAAAACCTGTTTGACCATATAAATGTTGCGCCCGAAAACATCAATATTCCAAACGGAAGCGCACCTGATCCTCTTGAGGAATGCCGCTCCTATGAGGATAAGCTGACGGCAAACGGTTTTGTCGATCTGCAGGTTCTCGGCATCGGTCAGAACGGTCATATCGGCTTTAACGAGCCCGATGGCTGTCTCTATGCTTCAACTCATATAACCGAGCTGACAGAAAGCACCATCACGGCAAATTCCCGCTTCTTTGAAAGCGAGAATGACGTGCCGAGAAAGGCGCTTACCATGGGAATCGGTACAATACTGAAATCAAAGAAGATACTTCTTCTTGCAAACGGCAAGGCAAAGCATGATGCGATTTCCGCCCTGCTTGACGACAGAATTACCACTGCCATTCCCGCAACTATTCTTAAAACACACCCCAA
Organism: Eubacteriales bacterium; assembly: GCA_045595425.1. Taxonomy (GTDB): domain Bacteria; phylum Bacillota; class Clostridia; order Oscillospirales; family CAG-272; genus SIG710. The sequence goes on along the minus strand of JAZOAL010000153.1, from coordinate 1,158 downwards.
TGTGATTCTTATTTGTGACGAGGAAGCTTATTATGGATGATTACAAGATACTGAAAAACGCTCTTGTTGACGGTGCTCTTACCGACGTTGTTGTGCGCGCGGGCAAGATCGTCAGCGTTGGAAAAACAAGCACAACAGGAGAGTTTCTCGATATCAAAGGAAATCATCTTTTCCCCGGTCTTATCGATATTCATTCTCACGGATGTATCGGCTATGACACAATGGATGCGCTCCCACGTCAAATAGCGGAAATGCGCAGATTTATGAAAGCAAACGGCGTCACCACATGGTTTCCGACGACCATGACCGCTCCCATGAGCGAGATCGACAGAGTTACGAGTCAGGGGCTTCTCGACATCGGAGAAGAGGGCTGTGATATCGTTGGATTTCATATGGAAGGTCCATACATAAATGCAAAATATAAGGGTGCACAAAATGAGGCATATATAAAGAGCCCTTCGGCAGAAGAGTTCGGAGCTCTTGAGGGCATCAAAATGGTAACCGTTGCTCCCGAGCTTGAAGGAAGCGAGGCGCTTATAAGATACTGTGCCGAAAACGGCATAGCGGTTGCTCTCGGTCATACCGACTGCGATTTCGATTGCGCTGAAAAGGCTTTTGAAGTAGGTGCAAGATGCCTGACGCACACATTTAACGCAATGCCTCCTATGCTGCACCGCGCACCCGGTCCTATCGGTGCGGCTCTCCTTTCGGACGGCTATGCGCAGGTCATCTGCGATGGTGAGCATATCCACAGAGCGGCTATTATAGCTCTCTATAAAATGTTCGGCGCAGACAGAATGGTTCTTATCAGCGATTCCATGCAGGCAACAGGTCTCGGAGACGGAAATTATGTCTTCGGCGGTCTTGACATCACCGTAAAGGACGGTATAGCGAGAACCGAGAGCGGCGCGCTTGCAGGAAGCACGACCACTCTTTACGGATGCGTTAAGAAAGCGATCGAATTTGGAATACCCACAAAGGATGCCTTCAAAATGGCTTCGGAAACCCCTGCAAAGCTTATGGGTCTGAAAAAAGGAAGGATAGCCGTTGGCTATGATTCCGAATTTATCGTTCTTGACAAAGACTACAACCTTGTTGATACCCTTATTCTCAAAGGAGATCAAATTCAATAATAGAAACAGCCCCGCAAAAATCAGA
>JAZOAL010000152.1:0-6065 GCA_045595425.1 Eubacteriales bacterium | reverse complement strand
GGGCAATACAATCCCTTTCATTGCCCGTTACCGTAAGGAGGTTACGGGAAGCCTTGACGATACCATTCTCCGTGATCTTGACGATAAGCTTACATACCTTCGCAATATCGAAAAGAGAAAACAGGAGGTAAAGGATCTCATTGCGGCACAGGAAAAGCTTACTCCCGAGATAGAGGTGGCTATCGATGCGGCTGTCACCATCACTGAGGTTGATGATATCTACCGTCCATTCAGACCCAAGAGAAAGACTCGTGCTTCGGTTGCAAGAGAAAAGGGACTTGAACCCCTTGCGGTTCTTCTTATGGAGCAGAGAGATTTATATGATGCTTCGCTTGAAGAGCTTGCGTCGGCTTACATAGATTCAGAAAAGGGAGTAGACAGCGCAGAGGATGCGCTCGCAGGTGCAAGAGACATCATTGCAGAGGATATTTCGGATAACGCCGAATACAGAAAGACTATCCGTTCACTTACCTTCGGTCACGGTGTGCTTATATCAAAGGCGGCAACAGAAGAAGATACCGTATATTCGCAGTATTATGATTATTCTGAAGGCGTAAAAGCCATGCCGGGGCACAGAATACTTGCAGTAAATCGTGGTGAGAAGGAAGAAAAGCTGAAGGTTAATGTGGAGATTTCGGAGGATATCATCCTTAATTACCTTTTCAGCATGATTATAACCAATCTTCGCAGCCCTGCTGAAAAACAGCTTGAAATGGCAATAATCGACAGCTATGAAAGGCTTATTGCTCCTTCTGTTGAGCGTGAGATCAGATCAGATATGTTTGATAATGCCGCTGAGGGCGCGCTTGTGAATTTTGAGGTTAATCTCAAAAATCTGCTGATGCAGGCACCTCTTAAGGGAAAGACCGTTCTTGGTTATGACCCCGGTTACAGAACCGGATGTAAGCTGGCTGTTGTTGATAAAACAGGTAAAGTGCTGGATACTGCCGTTATTTATCCCACAAAGCCGCATGAAAGAATTGAGGAAAGCAAAAAGAAGGTTCTTGCTCTCATAAAAAAATATGATATCAATGTAATTGCCATAGGTAACGGAACTGCCTCAAAGGAAAGTGAGATCTTTATTGCAAACACCCTAAAGGAGCTTGACGGCTCGGTAAAATACGTTATGGTAAGCGAAGCGGGTGCCTCGGTTTATTCCGCATCAAAGCTGGCGGCTGACGAATTTCCGGATTTCGATGTTACCCAGCGTTCAGCAGTCTCAATTGCCCGCCGTTTGCAGGATCCTCTTGCAGAGCTTGTCAAGATCGATCCCAAGGCGATCGGCGTCGGTCAGTATCAGCATGATATGAAGCAGGCGAGACTTGACAGCGCACTCGGAGGCGTTGTTGAAAACTGCGTTAACAGCGTTGGAGTTGACCTTAATACCGCTTCTCATTCGCTTCTTTCCTATATTGCGGGCATCGGCGCGCAGGCTGCAAAGAATATCGTAAAATACCGCGAGGAAAACGGTGAGTTTTCCTCAAGAAAAGAAGTTCTTAAAGTGCCCAAGATCGGCGCAAAGGCATACGAGCAGTGCGCAGGCTTTTTGCGCGTGCCTGCTTCGGAGGAGATTCTTGATAATACGGGAGTTCACCCCGAAGCATATAAGGCTGCCAAAGGACTTCTTGATATGTTCGGCTATACTGCGGAGGATGTTAAGACAAGTAAGCTGGGAGATCTGCGCACAAAGGTAATGGGCAAGGGAGTAAAGAATGTTGCCGATGGGCTCGGTATCGGAGAACCCACATTGCTTGACATTATCGGAGAGCTTGAAAAGCCCGGGCGCGATGTCCGCGATTCAACACCTCCTCCGCTTCTTCGCGATGACATTCTCGATATGAGCGATCTTAAGCCCGAAATGGTGCTTGTGGGTACTGTGAGAAACGTTATTGACTTTGGAGCGTTCGTTGATATTGGCGTGCATCAGGATGGTCTCGTACATGTTTCTCAGATAAGCAATAAATATATCAAGCATCCTTCTGAGGTGCTTTCTGTCGGAGATATTGTTAATGTCCGCGTTTTGTCGGTTGATGTTTCAAAGAAGAGAATCAGCCTTTCAATAAAGGATGTGAAATGTTAACAAAATAAAAATTGACTTTTAAAAATTTCTTTTGATTTGAAGAAATAATGTCGTTTTTGTGGAAAGTGCACAAATATAAAGCTCGAAGTTTGGAGGATTACCCACTTCCATTTTTGGAGAAAATTTGGTATAATATATCTGTTAAAAATTATATTCCCGAATCGCGTCAAAATGCGGTTCAAATTCAAGGAGGATAACAAATGGCAAGCCTTTCCCTTAAACATATTTATAAGAAATATCCCGGCGGTGTAACAGCCGTTTCCGATTTCAACCTTGAAATCAAGGATAAGGAATTTCTCGTTCTCGTAGGTCCTTCCGGTTGCGGTAAATCCACAACTCTCCGTATGATTGCGGGTCTTGAAGAGATCTCCGAGGGTGAGCTTTTCATCGGCGACAAGCTTGTAAATGATGTTGCACCGAAGGACAGAGATATCGCGATGGTTTTCCAGAACTACGCTCTGTATCCTCATATGTCCGTATTTGACAACATGGCATTCGGTCTTAAGCTCCGTAAGACCCCCAAGGAGGAGATCAAGAGAAGAGTTGAAGAAGCAGCTCGTATTCTTGATATAACTCACCTTCTTGACAGAAAGCCGAAGGCTCTGTCCGGTGGTCAGAAACAGCGTGTTGCACTCGGTCGTGCGATTGTGCGTTATCCTAAAGTATTCCTTCTCGACGAGCCTCTGTCTAACCTTGACGCGAAGCTCCGTGCTGCCATGAGAACCGAGCTTACAAAGCTTCATAAGAGCGTTGGAACAACCTTTGTATACGTTACCCATGACCAGGTTGAGGCTATGACCATGGCAACCCGTATCGTTGTTATGAAGGATGGTGTCATCCAGCAGGTTGATACACCTCAAAACCTTTATGACAAGCCTTGCAACATCTTCGTTGCAGGATTTATCGGCACTCCTCAGATGAACTTCATAAGCGGTACTCTCACAAAGAAGAATGGTGAAGTATTCTTTACCTTTGAAGAGAACTATACCATCAAGCTTCCCGCAGATAAGACTGCAGAGGGCGTCCTTGACGAATATATCGATAAGGAAGTTATCATTGGTATCCGTCCCGAATGTATCCATGATGAGCCGGTTCATCTTTCCACATTTGCTGATGCTGTTGTTGATACAAATGTTGAGGTTACCGAGCTTATGGGTGCTGAGATCTATCTCTATCTCAAGGTCGGTGAGGAAACCAATCTTATCGCAAGAGTTTCTTCAAGATCCACCTCCAGAGCAGGTGACGAGATCAAGGTTGCATTCGATACATCCAGAATCCATATCTTTGATAAGGACACTGAGCGTTGCATCGTTCACTGATAATATTCATATAGAAAAAATGAGCCTTCGGGCTCATTTTTTCTGTTTATTTTCAATTTTTCGGGAAATTTTGTCCAAAATCATATATCTCAAACGCTATATAGACAGAAGGAGGTGAGCTGATGGATGAAAAAATCAGCTTGGAAAATGCGATAATATCCCTTGCAAAGGGCAAAAATGAAGCACTTTCCGAGATATATGACAGCCTTTCACGCATTATCTTCTCTTTGGCTCTCGGCATAACAGAGAATTATTCTGATGCTGAGGATGTTCTTCAGGAAACAATGATCGAAACTGTCAAATATGCACATTCTTACAGGATCGGAACAAATCCGAGGGCATGGATACTTGCAATGGCGAGGCACAACGCTATCGACCTTGTCAGAAAACGGAAAAATCATCTGTCCCTTGAGGACAGCACTGTCACAAGCCTTGAAAGCGAGGAAACTCTTGATAACCTTGCACCTGATATTTCTGCTCTGCTCGGAAGGCTGGATGAAGATGAAAGGCAGATAATTATTCTTCGTATATATGGCGAGCTTTCTTTTGCTGAAACGGCAAAAACAATGGAGATAAGTGTTTTTGCGGCGCAGAAGAGATATCAGCGAGCTCTGAAAAAACTGAAAAACATTAGCGGGGGTGATTTTGGATGAAAAAGAAGGAGATAAGGAATATTCTTTCGGGGTTCGATAAAACCGAATTGCCGAGTAAAGGCAGAATTCTTTCGGCTTGCCCCGAGGCGGTGGGGGAAGCTCAAATCAGAAGGAGTGTAAGAAAACGTAACATTATTATTCTTGCTGTTGTCGTCTCCGCTGTGCTTGTTCTTGTGGGGTGTGCCGCGGAGGTTAAGGAATATAGGGAAGCGGTGGCATTTTTTGAAGAATATTCACTTTCGGTGGGGGATTTGAGCCGCAGTGAGATCAAAAAGGTTTATCGCGATATCAAAACGGAAAAATTTGTTTTTGAAAAAACCGCAGAGGTGCTTCTGAGAACAGTTGACGGTTACGATTTGAACGGTAACGAACCGACTCCGGAAGAATTAAAAGCTGTTTGGGATAATCTGGGTGCCCCCGAGGATGATATTTATACATGGTATTATATTGACAATGAAATTGTTGTTGACGGAATAACACAGTCAGGTGAGATGATGTTTGAGAAACGCATTGACGGCGAAGCCGTTTGGAGCACAAGGATCGATCTCAGGGATTCCTTTGTCGAAGGATATTCGATAATATCCGACACATATATAGCGGTTTACGGTGTTGACGGCAGAAATATTGATGGCAGAAAAAGTGCCGGCTTCATTGACTTTTTAAATGAGAATAACGGAGAAAGATTATGGCGTTATGTGTTCGATGATTATAAGTTTTTCAGCATAGCCGAGATTCTCCAATCGGGAGATGAGATTGTTATTTTCGGCAGAGGAGATCTTGAAAGCTTTGTATTTACAAGGATGGATATTTCCGGCGCAGTGACCTATCAAAAGATCACTGAAATAGGAAACATGGGAATTTGGGATGTGGCAACCTTTGGAGACGGATATTTGGTTCAGCTCGGCGGATATCAGCAGAGTGAAAAACTGGTCAAGGTGTCATCAAAGGGAGAAATAAGCGAAAGCTTCAGCTACAGCTCGGAGGATACGGCGTATTTTATTAAGGATATGATGGAATATGGAGGAATGATATATCTCAGCACTTATGCTGTGCCCAAAAACGGCAGGGACATACAGACAAGTCATGATGAAATAGGAGCTGTGCTTGAAAAAATATGGAATGTATCTCCCGGTGAGGCAGATAGCGGCGAGATGTCGAATTACGGGATTTTTATGAATGTTGAGAATTTGACTGAAAATCTCCGAAACAACTATACGGCAGTCCTTCTTGTCTGTGATACCGAAACCGGAATACCGGGGGAATTCTATTCGGTCAAGGGATCTGTTTGCGGTGAGCTTTCATTGAATGAAAACGGAGAGATGCTCTGGGAAACTGAATATATATCTGATTCATATTATTCACCCACGACGAGTTCATTTTCTATTGGTGGAGCTTGCTATGTTTACAGGCATACCTTTGACAGGGACGGTGAGCTTGTTTCAAGCGAAAAGACAGGCGAGGTTTCAAGCTTCAGAAGGTGAACAAAAAAAGGAGGATTGCGCTTTTGCAATTCTCCTTTGTTTTGTATAAACTGCTCGATTTTGTGCAGAATATTTTTACCTTGGTTTTGGAGGAAAATATGTGTACAAGTATTTTGATGAAGGGAAAGCGACCGTTATTCGGGCGTAACATGGATCTTTATTATGAGCTTGACTGCTCGGTGGTCATAACTCCGAGAAATTATCCTTTTAGTTTTCGTGCTGCAGGTATATTGGAGCACCATTATGCAATGACAGGCATGGCTGTGGTGAAGGAGGGCTATCCGCTTTACTTTGAAGCTGTAAATGAGCATGGACTTGCTGTTGCAGGGCTTGATTTTCCGGGTAATTCATTTTATAGTGATAAAAGAGACACAAAAAAGGCGAATATTTCTCCTTTTGAGCTTATCCCTTGGGTGCTTTCAAAATGTAAGAATATCACAGAAGCCAAGACTTTGCTTGAAGATACTCACATTACAGCGATAAATTTCAGCGAGTCTCTGCCTCTTTCTCCGCTCCACTGGCATTTTGCGGA
>JAZOAL010000151.1:0-2340 GCA_045595425.1 Eubacteriales bacterium | reverse complement strand
AGACCGCTTGGCCTCCGACTTATCCTCTGCTCTCATATGGGCAAGCCCCACAACATCTTCACCGAGGGCTTTGGCCTGACAAAGAAGGAGAAGAAGGCTGTTGAAGCTCTTCCCGCATCTGAACAGGCTGCTGCAAAGGCTGCTTATCTTGAAAAGGCTCTTGGCGATAAGAAGAAGCTCACTCTCCGTCCCGTTGCTGACAGACTAAACGAGGATCTGGGCGGCAAGGTAACTTTCGCCGAGGACATCATCGGTCCCGATGCAAAGGCTAAGGTTGCTTCGCTTAAGCCCGGCGAGGCGGTTCTTCTTGAAAACGTTCGCTTCGACGCACGCGAGACAAAGAACGATCCCGAATTTGCTAAGGAACTTGCTTCCATGGCTGATATTTTCGTAAATGACGCTTTCGGTACAGCTCACCGCGCTCATGCAACAACAGCAGGCGTTGCTGATCATCTCCCCGCAGTTTGCGGTTACCTTATCCAGAAGGAGATCGGCATCATGGGCAAGGCTCTCGAGAACCCCGAGAGACCCTTCGTTGCTATCCTCGGTGGTGCTAAGGTTTCGGATAAGCTCAATGTTATCAATAATCTCCTCACAAAGGTTGATACCCTCATCATTGGCGGCGGTATGGCTTATACATTCCTTGCGGCTAAGGGCTATGGCGTAGGTAATTCTCTCCTCGATTCCGAGAAGATCGATTACTGCAAGGATATGATGGCTAAGGCTGAGGAAAAGGGCGTTAAGCTCCTTCTTCCCGTTGACACCGTTGTTGCCGCTTCCTTCCCCAACCCCATTGATGCTCCCGTTGATGTAAAGATAGTTCCTTCAAACGAGATCCCCGCTGATATGGAAGGTCTCGACATAGGTGAAAAGACAGTTGCTCTCTTCTCTGAGGCTGTTAAGGCGGCAAAGACCGTTGTTTGGAACGGTCCTATGGGCGTTTTCGAGAACCCCACTCTCTCAAAGGGTACAAATGCGGTTGCTTCTGCTCTTGCTGACAGTGACGCTATATCTATCGTTGGCGGTGGTGACAGTGCGGCGGCTTGCGAGCAGCTCGGCTATGCTGACAGAATCACACACATTTCCACAGGCGGCGGTGCTTCCCTTGAGTTCCTTGAGGGCAAGGGTCTTCCCGGCATAAGCTGCCTTGAAAGCAAGTAAAATATTACGGGGGGCTTTTTGAAAAAAGCCCCCCGAACCCCGCAAAAACTTTAAGAGAGGGGATTGGCTTTGGCTTTAAGTCCTCACTCTGAATTTTATAAAAGGATGAATGAAAATGAATAATGCAAAGAGACGTACAGTTATCGCAGGTAACTGGAAGATGAATTTCACTCCCGATGAGGCAAAGGCATTCATCGAGGAGATCAAGCCCATGGTTGCAGGCAAGGACGCTTGCGATATCGTATTCTGCGCTCCCTATGTTGACATCTATGCGGCAATGGAAGCGGCAAAGGGCTCGGGCATAAAGATCGGTGCCGAGAATGTACATTTCGCTGAAAAAGGCGCATACACAGGCGAGGTCAGCGCAAAGATGCTCACAAGCATGGGCGTTGAATATGTAATTATCGGTCACAGCGAAAGAAGACAGTATTTCGGCGAGACCGACGAGACCGTTAATCTTCGCACAAAGGCTGCTCTTGCGGCAGGCATGAAGGTAATCCTCTGCCTCGGTGAGGTTAAGGATGAGAGACTTAACGGCATTACAAACGAAGTTGTTGCAATGCAGACAAAGCTCGATCTTAAGGATGTTACAGCAGAAGAGCTGAAAAATGTTATTATCGCATATGAGCCTGTATGGGCTATAGGCACAGGTCTTACAGCAACTCCCGAGCAGGCTGACGAGACCTGCGGAGTTATCCGTGCTACGATCGCAGAGCTTTACGGCGCTGATGCGGCTGAGGCTATCACGATCCAGTACGGCGGATCTATGAACGATGCAAATGCGGCAGAGCTTCTCTCCAAGGTAAATGTTGACGGCGGACTTATCGGCGGCGCATCACTCGTTGCTTCCAAGTTCACCGCAATCGTTGATGCGGCTCAGTAATTATAAATAAATGTAAATCCCCCCGACATAATCGGTCATTTAGACCGCTTGTGTCGGGGGGATGTTTATAAACACGGATAATATAATCAATAGAGAATGTATGAAAACTTTAAATTTAACCGCTAAACAATAATTTGTCGAACTGTTTGTAGAGTGACGAATTAACAAATTAAGATGCACGAACGTAAGCCTTCCCTATCAGGGAAGGTGGCGCGGAGCGACGGATGAGTAGAATCCAATTACCACTGATATTAAATGATATCGAGGACAATAATTTAGTTACAGTAAGTAACATT
>JAZOAL010000150.1:0-41966 GCA_045595425.1 Eubacteriales bacterium | reverse complement strand
GCAAGTATGCAGAGCTCAAGGGCGCTAAATATCACATCGCCATTCCCTTTTTGCCCCCAAAGAGCACGGGGGCAAAAAGGGTTAGTGTAGGGCGAACTGCTCTCGTCAGCGGTGATCGATCGTTCGGAGTGATAATCGCAGTTCGCTGTTGCTTGTTTTTTGATATTAGATTTGTGATGGAATGATTGAAATATTACTACATATATTTGTTGAGTTTATAGCCTTTTCCGTGGACAGAAAGTATCAGCTTTCTTCCGCCCAGTGCTATGGATTTCTTATTGATCGAAGAAATATGTGCACGGACGTTTGTGACCGACATTCGATAGCTTTCGGCAAAGCAAAAGGAGAGCAGCATTTCGGGAGTGACGGCTTCTTCGCCTTTGCCGCACAAATAGAGTAAGATCCTGTATTCGGCTGCGGTCAGATGAAAAGGATATGAGAGCAGAGAGGCATCTTTTTGCGATCTTCCCAGATCAAGATGCCCGAAATTACGAGTTAATGTGTATCCGAGCTCTGTCAGCAGATCCGTAAGAGATACGGTGAAAAAGGAAGAAGGGAAGGTATCGATCTCAAAGTCGCTTGATTTCAGATATCTGAAGCGGATTTTTGGATGGACAGATCTGTCTATAAGCGCGATACATTTTACAAAGGGAAAGCGTTTTTTAAGTTCGACACACGCTTTTTCTCCGAAATCACAGTCCTCTGTAGCATCGATTATAGCTATGGTTGGTATAACACCGAGCTCATTTATATAATTGCGGACACCTCGAACATTTTCAAGATCGGGGAAGGATGAATGATAGACGAAGATGTAGCTTTTTAAAAGCATGCTTTTTATCACAACTGCCCTTGAACGGTTTGGTGAAATCAAACAAAGCATTTTTACTCCTTAAAAGGGGCTGCCAAACGACAGCCCCAAATCATTATTGCTTTTTCGCTTTTTTTGTGACAATGAATTTGATTGCGAAAACTGTTATAATCAACAGTGCAAAGGCTGCGGGAAGAGCAATGAATATGTTCTTAACGAAGCCGGCGATGATAAAGCTCACAAAGGAAACCGCCGCAACTGTGATAGCATAAGGGAGCTGTGTTTGAACATGCTCGATATGATTGCACTGAGCACCTGCACTTGCCATGATTGTTGTATCAGAGATAGGCGAGCAGTGGTCGCCGCAAACTGCACCTGCAAGACAAGCGGAAATGCCGATGAAGAGCAGAGGATCGCCTTCTGAGAACATATTTGTAACTATCGGGATGAGAATACCAAATGTACCCCAAGATGTTCCGGTTGCGAAGGCGAGACCGCAAGCCACAACAAAGATGATCGCGGGAAGGAAGGAGGAAAGACCGGAAGCCGCGCCCTCCATGAGACCCTTAACGTAAACGTCTGCACCGAGACCTGAGGTCATATTCTTGAGAGCGGTTGCAAGGGTCAGAATAAGAATTGCGGGAACCATTGCGATAAAGCCCTTGGGAACACATTCCATTGCATCCTTGAATGTAATCAGGCGGCGGGCGATCAGATAAGCAATGATAAGGATCAAAGCTATGATGCCGCCCCAAGGCAGACCGACATATGCGTCGGTACTACCGAAAGCATCAATGAAGTTGGTAACGCCTTCTTCTTTATAACCAATATAGATAAGACCGATAACGCATGTAACGATAAGAACTATAACGGGGAGAAGCAGATCGATAACTTTGCCTTTCTTTGAAGCTTCTATTGCTTCTTCCTCGGTGGTGTTCTTCAAAATTCCAAGCTCACCTTTCTCGGCTTTGATCTCAACATCCGCCATCTTTCCGTAGTCGAAACCGATGATTGCCATCAGAACGATAAAAGCGAGAGTAAGCAATGAATAGAAGTTATAGGGAATAGCTCTTACAAAGAGCTTGATTCCGCTATAGGTCTCACTTTCAACACAGCCGGAAACCGCAGCCGCCCAAGAGGATATCGGAGCAATCATGCACACGGGAGCGGCTGTTGCGTCGATAAGGAAAGCCAGCTTTGTGCGTGAGATCTTGTTTGCATCGGTAACGGGGCTCATGACCGAACCGACTGTGAGGCAGTTGAAATAGTCATCGATAAAGATGAATACGCCGAGCAGGAAGGTTGCAATGGTAGCTCCCGTTTTTGTTTTAATGTGCTTCTGCGCCCAGCGTCCGAATGCCTGAGAGCCGCCGGCTTTGTTAACAAGCGCAACAATAATGCCGAGCAGAACAAGGAAAATGAAGATGCCCGAGCTGTCGGCAACTGCGGCAATGAGACCGCCTTCAACTGCTGCGTCAACAGTTCCTGTAAAGCTGAAGTTTGCATTGAGCACAGCACCGATAACAACGCCGATAAAGAGCGATGAATAAACTTCTTTTGTGATGAGTGCCAGTGCGATTGCAATAACGGGTGCGAGAAGTGCCCAGGGGGTTGCGAATGCGCCTTCTTTGCCGAGGGTGAAAAAAGCCACTGCCATAACGGCAACGATCACGACCACGGCAATAAGAGGCAGAAGGATTTTCTTTGCTTTCATTGAAGCCTCCTAAAATAAAAATGATATGCTTTGCGCATATCATAAATCGATCTTAGATTCAGTGACAGCGCTCCACATCCGTTGATGTGACAGTATATTACATATTTTGCAATATACCAACCGTAAAAGCGCATCGGACGCTAAGGCGATTTCGGCGATCCTTCCTTTTGCACGAGGCTCCGAGACCTCTGACCGTGCTACTCATAATGACCGCACCTCTATCTCATCGTCTAATAATATCATTTTTTATATAAAAAAGCAAGGGGTTTTCTAAAAAAAACTATTTTTGGCAGTTTGCACATATCAGAGTCGAATAATATGTCGTTTTGACGAAGAAACACGATTCCGAAAACGGAAATAAAAAAAGCCACCACACCAAAAACGACTTAAAAATACAAAAAATACTATAAAAAACGCACTTTTTTGAGAAAAACGGGAATTTCTTATATACAAAATCAAAATTCTATGTTATAATAATACAGAATGTACAATAATCTTTATTGATTAAGGAAATAAATAGTATATATGAGTTTTGAAAATAAAAAGTATTATGGTAAGGGAAAAAACTCTCACCCTTCTGACGGATGCTATCATAAATCCCGTGAGTATGGGAAGGATTTCCGCGAAAATGAGAATGCCGGTGATAATGATGGCACAGGTGCTGTGGTCGGCAGAAATGCGGTCAGAGAGCTTCTGAAAAGCGGCAGAGCCGTGGATAAGCTTTTTGTCAGAAAAGGCGACAGAGAAGGTTCGATCGTGGTTCTGGTGGCAGAGGCTATTGATCGCGGTATTCCCGTTATCGAGGTGGAGAAGGGTAAGCTTGATCAGCTTGCCGCAGGTGCCCCTCATCAGGGCGTGGTGGCGATGGCGGCTGAAAAAGAATATTCAAGCGTTGAAGATATCCTTGCCATTGCCCGCGAGAGGGGAGAAACACCTCTTATAGTGATTTCCGACGGCATCACCGATCCCTATAATCTCGGTGCGCTAATAAGATGTGCCGAGGGCGTTGGGGCTCACGGGCTTATCATTCCAAAAAGACGGGCTGTTGGGCTTACCCCTGCGGTTTCAAAGGCTTCAGCGGGTGCTATCGAGCATTTAGCCATTGCAAAGGTTTCAAATATTGCTTCTACCATAGACATGCTTAAAAAACAGGGGATCTGGACTTATGCGGCTGAGGCGGGGGGATCGGCTTATTACGATACAGATATGAGCGTTCCTGCGGCAATAGTTCTTGGCAGTGAAGGAGAAGGGGTTTCGGAGCTTGTCAAAAAGAAGTGTGATTATATTGTTTCAATACCTATGTACGGTAAGGTCAATTCATTCAATGTATCAACTGCCGCATCGGTGATTCTTGCCGAAGCGTCAAAGCAGCAGAGACAAAAAAATAAGTGACAAGGAGTGCGGTCAAGTGGCAGATAATAAGAAAAACAATGGCGAAGATATGTCCGTTGACGAGCTTGTGAGCCGTCTGCGCGATAACATCAGTTCAGCCGAGCTTCCCGAAGACGATTCCGCGAATGTAAGCAGTAAAACTATATCGAAGAAGGTCGATCCCGACAAGGACATTGCTTCTATGCTGAAGAAGTTTATGCCCGAAGAGGGCGACGGCGCAGACGATTTTGAGCTTGATGAAATGGTCTCCGATCAGGAATCCGATGATTCTGACTTTGAGCTTGTGGCGGATCAAGAATATGATGTTGAGATCCCGCAATCTGATAGGTTAGCCGCAGATTCCGATGATTTTGATTTTGACGATGAATCGTCGGATATTTTCGGAGCTGAGTTTGATGAACCTTCAGAGGAAATTATCGAAGATTTTATACCCGAAGAGGAAGGGGTTATAGTTGACGCGGTGAGCTTCGATGCCGAAGAGACCGAGCCTCAAAAGAAAGAAAAGAAGAAAAAGCACGGCGGACTTTTTGGTCTCGGACGCAAAAAGGGAACGAGCCTTGCAGACGGCTATGCAAAAATGCTCGAGCTTGAGCTTGACGCGGATAATTCCGAAGCGGATAAAGCTTCTGAGGAATTCGAACAGCTTTCTTTTGATACGGAGATCAGTGAGGAAAATACCGCGGCGGAAGAACCCGAAGCTATCACTTATGATGAACTGATGGATTCAGACATGCCAGAGCTTGATTCTCTGAATAATGCCGATGAAAAAGAGCCGGATATTCAGCAGGCGTCTTCAGTTGCCGAAGAGAGTGCGTCGGAAGAGGTATCCTCCGATAAGTCCGAAACAATGCTTTCCCAGATGTTTGCATTTGAAAACAGTAAGACAGAAAGTGAGCCTGAGGAAGAATACTTTGTTCCGGTGAAAAAGCCTCTTGCTTTTGACGATGAAGATGAAACCCCCATCGTTCCCGATGAATCCGCTTTTACTGATATCGGTCCTTCAGATGTCAGTGCTTTTACGGGTGAGTCCGAGCATTCGGAGGTTGAGGCGGAAGAGGCAGATGTCTCCGAGAGCGCCATAGAGGAGCTTGATGATAAGGATATCAATCTTATGATAGCTCTTGGCTATGAGGATGAGCTTGAAAAGGCTATAGGAAAAGATACTGTCGATGAGATATCTGAAAATCTGAATGCCGAGATCGTTGATTTTATTGATATCGACAGTGCTTATGCTTTTGACGGAATAGAGCTTAACTCTCCGGATCGTTTCCGCGTTGTGGGCAACAGATATAAGCATGAGCATGCAACCATGAAGATGCGTTTGCTCGGCACAAGCATCTTTGCCTTTGCACTTTTGCTCTTTGAGCTTCTTGGAATGTTTGGCGTGACTCTTGGGGGAGCGCTAAATATCAATCATTATCCGGTTGTCGGCATAATGCTTTCCCTTCAGCTTCTCGTTCTTGCCGGTGCTCTTTCTTGGAGACAGATATTCATCGGTCTTTATGATGCGGTCACATTTAATCCTTCGCCGAGTTCCATACCTTCGGCGGCGGTGCTTATGACTGTTATATATGATATTATAATGGCACTTGCCGCTCCCAATTCCGGACTGATGCTCTATAATTTCCCCGCGGCACTCTGTCTTGTTTTTCTTGTTTTGAATGATTATTTCAATCTTTCGCGTGAGATACGTTCGTTCAATACCATTGCAACAAGACGTCCCAAATATGCGGTTTCTCTTATAAATAACGAGACCGAACGCAGTGCGGAAGAGGAAATGATGGCGATATTCTCCGATGAGGAGCAGCATCACAGCTATGAAAAGATTCTCCAGACCCAAAAGGTCGGCTTTATCGACAATTATTTCCACAGAACGAATATTCGTTCGATAAAAAGCCGCAATCGCTGTCTCTTGATTTTCCCATTTATTGCGCTAGCGATCGCTCTTGGAATTGTTTCCTTTGTAACAAACAGAAGCGGGATCACCGCGTTTAACATCTCGATACTTACGGTGCTTTTCTGTATGCCGATGTCTGCACTTTTCATCTATAGCTATCCTTTCTTCAGTGCTGTAAATACTGCATTTGAAAAGGATGCAACTATCATAGGTGAAGAATCTCTTGAAGAATATAGCGATGCCTCAACAGTTATCTTCACAGATAAGGAAGTATTTCCGGTAGAGTCCACCGTTACAAAAGGTATTAAGCTCTATGATAACAATGCAATCTATTATGTTCTCTATCATCTCACCAGCCTTTATTCCAAGATAGGCGGACCGCTGAAGGAGAGACTTGTTCAGGCTACGACCGAGCTTGGTCACTCTGAGGATGTGGAGATCATAAGAATTGCACAGAAGGGTGTAGAGGCAATTGTTGACGGCAAGGTTCATGTGCTTGCAGGTCAGGCATCCTTTATGGAAGAAAACGGTATTGCTGTCGGCATCGATCCCGATGATGACCGCATGATGGCAGAGGGTGCATCGGCACTCTATCTGGTGCTTGACGATGTTCTCAGTGCAAAGCTTTATGTTTCTTATGGTATTGATCCCGAATTTGAAAATGTTATTTCCAGTCTTGCCGAGGAGCGCATGGAGACTGTTATCCGCACATGCGATCCAAATATCGATGAGCAGCTTCTCGAATCCAGACTGCGAGTTTCGAAATTCCCGGCACGAATAATAAAGGGAATTTCCGAAAACAACGGCGAGGCGGAGAGCGCAAACAGCGGTATCGTTTCGAGAAATTCGCTTACGGCATTGGCGCGTGCGATCGCGCTTTGCAATAAGATACGCAGAGTCAGAAAGACGGCAAAGAGCGTGAGCGTTGCTTCAATGGTTGTCAGCGTTGTTATGATGATATTCCTCTCGCTGTTCAGCTCCGAGCTTGCTGTTCCATCCATATATGTTGCACTCTATCAGATATTCTGGATGCTGCCAATGGTGCTTTTCACAAAGCTTTATGTTAAATAATCAGATTTACTGTCATTTATGAAAAATCCCGTTGGAATCGGGTTTTCACCTGATTCCAACGGGATTTTGTTAGCTTTTGCGGGGTGACTATAAAGCGATAAACAATAATTTGTCGTTGCCTCCGGCGGCTTAGGAGCTTTTGAAAAAGCCCCTAAGAATCCCAAAACTTTAAAAGAAAAAACCTTTATATTTAAAGTTTTTGGGATTCTAAAGACCTTTTTTCGAAAAAGGTCTTTAGCGGGGCATGGGGCGGCGCCCCATAATCACATTACTCGATAATAGTTCCGCTTTTGCCGTCAAGGGCAAGGGCGGCTTTTTCAAGCGAAGCTATGATCGCACGTCTGCCTTTTTTGCTTTTTGCAAAGGCGATGGCGGCTTCAACCTTGGGAAGCATGCTCCCGGGGGCAAAATGTCCTTCAAGACAGTATTTTTCGGCTTCTTTGGCGGTCATCTGTGATATTTCCTTTTGCTCAGGTTTGCCGAAATTAAGCGCAACACGCTCAACTGCCGTGAGGATAATAAGAGTGCTTGCGTCTGTCAGCTGGGCAAGCTTTGCGGCGGCAAAATCCTTGTCTATCACCGCATCCGCTCCGTGAAGCTCGCCGTCAGCTTCTCTTATCACCGGAATTCCGCCTCCACCGCAGGCAATTACAACAAATTCCTGTTCGAGAAGGGATAAAATAGCTTCCTTTTCCACTATATCAACGGGTTTGGGCGAGGCTACCATGCGGCGATATCCCCGTCCTGCATCATCGGCATAAAAGAGATCGGGGTATTCCTTCATCAGCTTCTCGGCATCCTCTTTTTTATAATAAGGACCGATGGGCTTGGTTGGATTTGAAAAGGCACTGTCATGCCTGTCTACCTCGATCCTCGTTATCACCGTTGCAACATGCCAAGGCATACGGCGGCGGCGCATTTCCTGCAGGATCGCTCCCTGAAGATGAAACCCGATATATCCCTGACTCATTGCGGTACATTCAGGCAGGGGCATATGGGGTATCTTTTCATCTATCTCACAAGCGGTGGCAAATGCAAGATCGATCATTCCGACCTGAGGGCCGTTGCCGTGGCTGATGACGATCTCGTAGCCTCTTTCGATAAGGTCTGTCAAGGGAACTGCTGCATGCTTTACTTTCTCAAGCTGTTCGGTGTGGGTTTTGCCGAGGGCGTTTCCGCCGAGGGCAATTACAATTTTTTCGGCCATTATTTTCCTCCCGCTTTGGGGACTTGCTGTGTGATGCAGTGGATATTTCCGCCGCCGAGAAGTATCTCTCTTGCGTAAATGCCGACTATCTCTCTGTCGGGAAAAGCATTTTGAAGGGTCTGGCGAGCCTTTTCATCATTCGGATCGCCGAACATAGGGAAGATGACAGCGCCGTTGCAGATATAGAAATTTGCATAGGAGGCGGCAAGACGGTCTCCGGCATTTCTCGGAAGCGTTCCGTCCACAACATCCACTCCGCCGCTTTCCTCTTCAGTGATGAGCACGGGCTTGGGAAGAAGAAGCTTGTGTACTTTGAGCTTTCTGCCCTTTGCATCGGTCTCGTTTTCAAGGATACTGAGACATTCCTTGCAAATTTCATATTGGGGATCATCCTTGTCCTCTGTCCATGCAAGTATGACTTCACCGGGTTTTACAAAAGAGAAGATGTTGTCAACATGCCCATTTGTCTCGTCAAGGTATATGCCTCGTTTAAGCCATATGATCTTTTCAACACCGAGATATTGACAAAGCACATTTTCGATCTCTTCCTTTGTCATATGGGGATTGCGCCCTTCGCTGAGCAGACATTCTTCGGTAACGACAAGAGTGCCTTCGCCGTCAACGTGTATAGAGCCGCCTTCAAGGACGAATTTATCGGTGCGGTATCTGTCTGCGCCCTCAAGCTCGCAAATCTTTGATGCCACCATATCGTCTTTATCCCAAGGGAAATACAGACCGTCAACAAGACCGCCCCACGCGTTAAATTCCCAGTCAACACCGCGTATCTCATTGCCGTTTGTGACAAACGATGGACCGCAGTCTCTTACCCAAGCATCGTTATTTGAGATTTCCACAAGACGGACATTTTCCGGGAGCATGTGGCGTGCGTTCCTGAATTGACCGTCATTTACGCATACTGTAACAGGTTCAAATTTTGCGATTGCCGCCGCAACCTCGGCAAAAACCTTTTGGGCAGGTTTGGCACCGAGACGCCAGTTGTCGCTTCTCTCGGGCCAGATTATATAGGTTCCGCTGTGGGGCTCAAACTCCCCTGGCATTCTGAAGCCGTCACCCTTGGGTGTGGATGTTTCAATTCTCATTTTCTATACCAACCTTTATCTTGATTTTTTTGCCGCTCCTGCGGCGATGATTTCACCGATTATAACAGCTATCAATGTGCCGATAAGAAGCGGCATTTTTTCGCTCAGCTCTTCGGCGGAGGTGTTCAGCGGAACAATGCTTAAAACCACCGAGATTATAAGCAGCACCATTGGCAGATAAGTCATTACCGCCAGCCTCAGCCCGCCGCCTCCGACTCTGAAGGGGCGTTTTGTTTCGGGGTCTGTTCTGCGAAGCTTTAAAAATGTGGGGAACATGAGTATATAAGACATAAGGAGAGTGACCATATTGAGTGCGAAAAAGCTCCAGAATATATCTTCACTTGGAATGAGCGGTGCGATCAGGACTATTGCGCTGGCGATAACGCCGTTTGCAAAGCTTGCTCCAACCGGCATATCGTTTTTGTCGGTTTTGGCGAGGAAAGAGGGGAGCGCACCTTCGTCGGCGGCATATTTTGCAACATAGTTGACTCCATAAGACCATGACAACAGATTTGCAACAAGAGTATAGAGAAACAGGATGCCGAAAATAGTTATGATCAGGGTGTTGCCGCCTGTGAGAAGATCAAAGCTTTCGATAATTCCGCTTGAGACCGTCAGCTCCTCTTTAGGAATGGCAACGCTTATGCCGAATGCCGAAAGCAGATAGAAAACGGCAATTATGATACCGCCGAGAATGAGGGCTTTAGGAATTTCCCTTTTGGGGTCTGACATCTCGGAAGCAAAGGAGGTTACAACCTCAAAGCCGAGAAAATTGAAAATAATAACCGAAATATTTGAAAGCCCTTCGGCATTAAAGGAAGGCAGGAAAGAAGATGGAGTGAAATCATTTGCACTGCCGTAGCTTATGGCAAAATAAATGCCGAGAGCACCGATGGCAAACATGATCAGAGCCTTCAGCACAGCCGCGAGATTTAATATCCATTTGCTGTCGGAAAGCTTTGTGTTGCTGATGCAAACTATACTCCATATAAAGAGAAGCTGCAGAGGAAGAGTTAAAAGAGGGGAAAGCTCCCGTCCGAGAAGCTGTGCGATGATGTCTGTAAAGAGAACAGCGAGTGAACCCATCCAGAGAGGGAAGTTTATATAATAATACCAGGCAACTCGGCTTCCCCAGCGGGGACCGTAAGCGCGCTTTACCCAATCATAGATGCCGCCGTCGCCTGCATAGGTTGTTCCAAGCTCTGCAGATATAAGTCCGTATGGCAGAAAAAATCCTATAAGCAAAAATATCCACCAGAAAAACTGAGCGTTTCCGATCGCGGCGGCAGGCGCGGAGGACTCTACAACAAGTACTATACAGACCGCCGCAAGTACCGCATCAAATAACCTGAATTTCTTAACTTTTGTACTCATTTTGTACCTCGATATTTTAAAGATAAACAATAATTTATCTTTGCCTGCGGCGGCTTAGGAGCTTTTGAAAAAGCCCCTAAGAACCCCAAAACTTTAAAAGAAAAAGCCTTTATATTTAAAGTTTTTGGGATTCTAAAGACCTTTTTTCGAAAAAGGTCTTTAGCGGGGGGTGGGGCAGAGCCCCATGCCGACAAATTATTGTTTGAACATAAATTCCCTCAATTCCTTTTTCATTAAAAGTTTTTGGGATTCTAAAGACCTTTTATGGGAAAGGTCTTTAGCGGGGTATGGGGCAGTGCCCCATGATGAAAATTATTGTTTAATATATTCTGAAAAGCTCTTTACAGAGCTCTGCTTTGGATGCTTCTATTCGCCATTCTTCGCATAATTTATCTTTGAGGAGATATACGAGAATGCCTCTCATGGCTGTCAAACGGTTTTCTGCTTCATCGAAGGCAACGGAATAGGGTGCATCGAGAACTTCATCAAGAACCTCTTCGCCGCGGCTGGCGGGCAGACAGTGAAGAAACTTTGCGTGGGGAGCCGCCTTTTTCATCATTCGATCGCTGACCTGATATTTGGGCATGAAAATAGCGAGACGTTCCTCTCTTGAAAGCTCGGCATTGTAAAGCCCATACCAAACATCGGTGTAGACGAAATCTGCGCCTTCAAGAGCCTCATCCTCATTGTCTGTGACCGTCACACTGCCCCCGGAAGAAGCGCAGTTCAGCCTGCCTATGCTCTGCATCTCTTCTGAAAGCTGTTTTTCCTTTGGCCCGAAATGAACAAAATCCATGCCGAGCTTTGTTGACATCATCATAGTGGACGCGCATACCTGCGTTGCGTCACCGACGAAAACTATTTTGCAGTCTTCGATCTTTTTGCCGTCGGGGAGGTGCTCTATCATTGTGATGGCATCGCCAAACTCTTGGGTTGGGTGATTATAGTCTGACATTCCGTTGATGACGGGGATAGAGGCACAGCGTGCAAGATTAACAACAGTCTCATGAGCGTCAACTCTTGCCATAATGATATCAACAAGTCGCGAGAGAACTCTTGCGGTATCCTCCATTGTTTCATGTCCCCCAAGCTGGATCTGACCGGGGGCAAGATATTGCGCATGTCCCCCAAGCTGCTCCATTGCGGTCTCAAAGGAGACGCGGGTTCGGGTTGAGCTTTGCTGAAAGACCATGCCGAGAGTTTTATTTTTCAGCAGGGGAGGATAATAGCCGTTCTTAATGCACTTTTTTAGGGCGATGCTAAGCCGTATGATGTCCATAATTTCTTTTTTGCTAAAGTCCTGTGTGTCGATAAGATTTTTAATATTATTCATTTATTTCTTTGACTCCTTTATTTTCTTGAAGTTCTGCGTTTACTGCGGTGTTGGCTTCATGCCATGCGGCATAAAGAGTTATATCGTCCTGCAGCCTATCATGTTCAAAATCATATTTTAGTGTCCTTGCGCTGTCGGTATACCAACCGTCAAAAACGTATCCCTCTCTTGTGGGGGCGGAGGGTTCTTTGACCGTTTCTCCATAGCGGAGATGCTGCTCGCGTATCATTTGACCTCCGCCGGTATCAAAGCTTGCCGTGAAACCCGTGCTGCTGCCTATGGCAATGGCAACAGTCAGTGCCGCAAGTCCTGTGAGTATACCTGCGGAAAGTACCTTTTCGGAGATGCGTACTCCTTCATATATATTGAATTTTCTGTATCCCATTTTAACTCCTTATTTCTTAACCAAATATTTTCTCATATCAATTGCGCAGGCGATCAGAATGATAAGACCCTTGATGATATACTGCATATTTGAGTCTATCGAGAGGAATGTCAATCCAACAAAGATGAGACGCAGAAGCACGACCCCCATGATGACTCCGCGTATCTTGCCTATGCCTCCCACGAAGGATACACCGCCGATAACGCAGGCAGCGATTGCGTCAAGCTCGTAGTTAAGACCCGTTGCGGCGGAGTTTGAGCTGATTCGGGCAGCTTCAATGAAGCCGGTTATACCGTACATGATACCTGCAAGGGTGAAAACAAGAATTATTACTCGCTTAACGTTAACGCCTGATACGTTTGCCGCATCCGAGTTTGAACCGACGGCAAACATATTTTTACCAAAGGCGGTTTTGTTCCATATAAACCACATCAGAGCCGTGATCGCAAGAGCATACCAAACATAGTTCGGTATGGGAGTTTTACCAAGAGAAATAAAGCTTCCCTTTATAAAATCTGTATATTCGGGAGCGAGCCCTGAGATCGACTGACCGTTATTATTGCCGATCATCAGATACATGAGCAGTGCACCGTAAACAATAAGCTGGGTGGAGAGGGTGACTATGAACGGATGCAGATTGAAATGAGCCGTGCAGAAACCGTTGATAAGCCCGACAAGCGCGCCGATGCCGAGGGCTATCAGAAGGACGAAGGGTATAGGCAATGTGTCAAGCCCCGGGAACATTTTGTTTGGATAGCCCGAAGTTTGCAGAAGGGAAGCGGCAACACATGCGACAGCACCTACGATACGGCCTGCCGAAAGATCCGTTCCCGTCAGGATTATCGCGCCTGCAATGCCGAGGGCAATCGGAAGATTTGCGGCCGAAAGTGAAATGATATTAACGATGGAGGGCCCCGAGAGAAACGCAGGATTGATAAACTGAATGACGATGACCGCAATAATCAGAAAAATATAAAGTGAGTTGTTAACGAAAAGCTCCCACATATAGGCTTTTCGCTCTTTTCTGTCCATTTCCTTGAATCTACCTAAGATTTCCATATATAAACCGTGCCTTTCTTTTCCTGATTTACGCGTTCTTTGCGGCAAGCGTCATTATTTCTTCCTGCGTTGTATGTGCGGCATTGACCTCGCCGACCATAAGCCCTCCGGACATGACGCATATACGGTCGCAAACTCCGAGAAGCTCAGGGAGCTCGCCCGAGACAATTATGACTGCCTTTCCGGAGGCGGCAAGATCAATTATCAGCTGATAGATCTCATATTTTGCACCAACATCTATACCTCTTGTCGGTTCATCGAGCATCAGGATATCGGGATCTGTAAGCAGCCATCTGCCGAGGATCACTTTTTGTTGATTCCCTCCCGAAAGGGTGCGGATCTGTGTTTTTCGGGAAGGAGTTTTTACCTTCATGGCTTTTATCATCTTGTCGGTATCCTTTTTTCGTGCGCTGTTTTTCAGATATATGCCGCCTGCGAGATAATCCTTCAAATTTGAGATGGTGGTGTTTTCATTGATGTCGAGAATCCCGAAAATTCCCGTTGCGCGCCGTTCTTCCGTCAGAAGTGCAAAGCCGTTTTTGATGGATTCTCTTGCGTTTCGGTTGAATACTTCTTTACCTTTAAGGAAAAAGCGTCCGCTGTCTTTTGCCGCGATTCCGAATAGACATTCAAGAACCTCTGTTCTTCCTGCTCCCGCAAGTCCGGCTATTCCGAGCACCTCTCCGCGCCTCACATTGAAAGAAACATCCTTTATGTGAGAATATTTTGCAGACAGCCCCTTGACTTCAAGTATCGTTTCTCCGGGTTTGTTTGTCTTTGGCGGAAATCTGTTTGTGAGATCTCTTCCAACCATCAATCGAATGATCCTATCCATTGTTATTTCTGAGGCAGGAGCTGTTAAAACATGAGTTCCGTCTCTCATTACCGTTATATCATCGGAGATTCGAAGTATCTCCTCCATTTTGTGAGATATATATATGATGCCGCATCCTCTGTCGCGGAGCATATTTATTATTCTGAAAAGATGCTCAACCTCCTGCTCCGTTAGGGATGAGGTAGGCTCGTCAAGTACGAGTATTTTTGCATTATATGAAACTGCTTTTGCTATCTCCGCCATCTGTCTTTTGGCTACGGGCATGGTGCTCATTATCTGACGGGGATCAACATCTATGCCGAGCTCCTCAAATATCTTTTTTGTCTCTCGGTACATTGTTCCTTCGGATGTGACAAATCCCAGCTTTTTAGGATAACGTCCCAGCCAAATATTGTCCATAACATTGCGTTTGAGAGCTTGATTAAGCTCTTGATGCACCATTGCCACCCCGTGCTCAAGGGCATCCTTGGCGTTGCGGAAATCCACTTCACGTCCCTCAAGATAAATACTGCCCGAGCTTTTTGCATAGATGCCGAAAAGACACTTCATAAGTGTGGATTTTCCGGCACCGTTTTCTCCCATTAGTGCGTGAACAGTTCCGCGTCTTACTGTGAGAGATACGTTGTCAAGGGCTTTCACCCCCGGAAATTCCTTGCAGATATTATTCATCCTCAGCAGGATATTATCCTCGGACATTTTGACCGCCCCTTTCTTTTAACCGAGATATTTTGAATAGGCAATTCTGATTTTTGCAACGCCCTCATCAATGTCCTGATCTTCCATATCGCTCAGCAGTGCCTCGCCGTCTTTAATTACGTTTTCCGTTAGCTTTTCAAGAACATCTGCCATGCCTGCGGCATCCTGCTTGATCGTTCCGCTCATTTTGCCGTCGGAAATGAGATTTTGAGCCGCGTCTGTTGCATCAACTCCGAAGACGGGGATCATTTTGGAATTTCCACCTGTGTTGTAGCCCGCGCCGTTTAAAGCAGAGATTGCCCCTTCCGCCATATTGTCGTTGTTGCAGATAACGAGCTCTATCATGTTTCCGCCGCTCTCGCTGTAGGAGGTAAGTGCCGTTACCATATATTCGTTAGCCGCAGCGGCAGACCATTGACCGTTTTTGTCAACAAGATATTTATTTGGGTTGCTTGCATCATAAAAACGCAAATCGGGCTTTCCGGCATCGGTCAGGATCTTATCTGCTTCTTCAACGCTGTATTGTGTTCGATAGATAGCCTCGTTATTGCCCTCCTCGCCCTTGAAGAGGATATAGGAGATCTCGCCGTCACCGTTGAGATCGACCGCATCGTAATTTTGAAGCAGGTATTCTCCAATCATCTGCCCCTGAAGAATTCCGGCTTCCTCGGCTCTCGTTCCTACAAATGCGCATTTATCATAGGAAGAAATGACGCCGTCTGACACCTCGCGGTTAAAAAAGATAACGGGTATGTCGGCATTTTTTGCCATGTTTACAATGCCGGTTGCGGCATCATCGGAGCCTGTATTGACAATATTCACGATTATGAGCTTTGCTCCTTTGGTTATAGCGGTCTGAACCTGCTCGGTCTGTGTTGTTTGGTTGCCGTTTCCGTCATAGTCCTGAAAGGTTATTCCTTCGTCCTTAAGCTTTGCATCAAGGGCACTGCGTACGCTGGAAATATAGGGGTCGCTGTAGGTGTAGTAGAAGACATGAACATCGGCATTTCCTGCCCCGTCTCTCGCGCAGCCTGAAAAAGATGTCAGGCATAATGCAAGCATAATAAAGATGGTAACGATTTTTTTCATTTCTTTGATCCTTCCCTCGGGATAAGTGCCCGATACATATTTTTGTTGATAAATATATTATTACAAGCTTTCAGCGTAATAATCACTATAAATATCGGTCAAATTCAGGAAAAATATTCGCGGCAGGGCAAAAAATACTTTTTAACCCATTGGCTTTCATTTGCATATTCTGTAAATAACAAAAGGAGGGTAAAGAATGGCAATCAAAATTTATATCGATCAGGGTCATAACCCTGTGAACCCAAACGCAGGTGCGGAGGGGAACGGTTACCGCGAGCAGGATCTTGTTTTTGAGATCGGCAGAAGGCTTGCGGCGATACTGCAGGCAAACGGTTTTGAAACGCGTCTTTCAAGACCAACGAGGGACACACAGCTTGGAACATCGGTTTCAACGTCTCTCTCCACAAGAGTGAACGATGCAAATACCTGGGGGGCGAATTATTTCGTGAGCCTACATACAAACGCTTCGGTCAATCCACAGGCAAACGGCGCGGAGGTTTTGGTTTACAGCACCTCATCGCCCGCTTATGAGCTTGCACAGAGCGTTCTTGAACAGTTGACTCTTTCAACGGGTGTTCGCGGCAGAGGTGTAGTGACTCGCCCCGGGCTTTATGTTTTGCGCCGAACCGCAATGCCTGCTATTTTGGTGGAAATGGGATTTATAACAAATCCATCCGATGCAAACCTCATGGCAAATTCTCCCGGTTCTTTTGCACAGGGGATTGCCGATGGCATAATCGACTATGTAAGAAGGAGTGAGCCTGCGAGCACTATTCCTGTGCAGGAACGGATAAATGGCAGAGGGCAGATGCCGGAAATCAGAGAAATAACCGAGGCACCTGAAATGCCCGAAATAAGAGATATAACAGAGATTCCGCAAATTATAAACAGAGAAAATCTGCCGGATGTTGGAGAAGAGCCTGAGCTTGAAAACAATTCCGGCTCGGTAAAGGAAGAGAACGGCTTCCCCGAAGAGGACATTGATAATAATTTTGAAGATTTTATGCGTGAAAACAGCGAGATCGGGGAACTGCGGATACAGGCGTTCAGAGGTCAGCAGGCGATACCTGCCGAGGGCGTTTCCGTTCTGATAACGAAACGCATCGGTGATGTCGATTATATTTTCTTTGAAGGAGAGACAAATGAGAGCGGCATTATTGACGGAATAAAGCTTCCCGCACCGCCTGCGTCAAATTCCACAGATTACGGCAAGCCTGACAGAACAGCACTTTATCTGCTTACTGCAAAAAAGGATCGCTTTGATACCATCGAGCGGCAGATAGAGCTTTTTTCGGGTATCAAGACTATTCAACCGCTGCAGATGACGCAGAGATATGGGGGAATATATGGCGCTTCCGATAATTCCTGATTTTATAACTGTACACCTCGGTGATCCGAGTGATGAGAGCGCGCCGAATGTGCGGCTGCCCTTTATCGATTATATTAAAAATGTAGCTTCAAGCGAGATATATCCGACATGGCCCGAAAGCGCACTTCGCGCTAATATTTATGCACAGATATCCTTTGCTCTAAACAGAGTTTTTACAGAATATTACCGAAGCCGAGGCTATGATTTTGATATAACCAACTCAACCCGTTTTGATCAGTCATTTGTTAACGGTAGGGATATTTATGATAATATAAACCGTATAGTTGATGATATTTTCAACGATTATATTGTGCGTCAGGGCAACATTGAACCTCTTTTTGCTCAGTATTGTGACGGGATAGAGGTGGTTTGCGAGGGGCTTTCGCAGTGGGGAACGGTAAATCTTGCCAGAGAGGGGCTGACCCCTTATGAAATATTGCAGAATTATTACGGAAACGATATAAATCTTGTTTTCAATGCGCCAACCTCACGGGCATTGCCATCATACCCCGGTGTTCCGCTAAGGCTTGGATCTGCCGGCGAGGATGTGCGGACTATCCAGCGTCAGCTAAACAGAATCGGGGTGAATTATCCGGCAATTACTCCCAGACTGACTGCAGGAGGAATTTTTAATACCGCGACAGAGGAGGCGGTACAAAATTTTCAGCGAACATTTAATCTTACTCCCGACGGCATCGTCGGAAAGGCAACATGGTATAGGATAAAATCTATTTTCAATGCCGTAAAGGGTCTTGCGGATCTCCAAAGTGAGGGACTCACCATAGAGGATATCGACAGAATTTACGCCACAGCTTTGGGCCCCGGGGATGAAGGGCCGCAGGTGAGAGCGGTGCAATATTATCTTGCCGTTATCGGATATTTCGATGATGAGATACCAAGTGTAAGGCTGACGGGCGTTTTTGATGAGGCAACCGAGAGCGCCGTTCGTGCTTTTCAGGCACAGCAGGGACTGACGGTTGACGGTATTGTTGGAAGAGACACATGGAACGCTATAACCGAGAGCTATCTTAGAATAATTACCTCACTTCCGCCGGAATATTCCAATGTTGCGGCAGAGATATATCCCGGACGGGTTATGTCGATCGGTATTCAGGGGGAGGATGTGCGCAGGCTTCAGACCTTTATTAACATAGCGGCGGATAATTATTCCTATATTCCGCGTGTTGCCGTGGACGGTATTTACGGACAGGGAACTGCTTCTGCAGTAAGCATCATCCAGGAGAATAACGGTATTCCCGTAAGTGGTATTACGGGCCCCACAACTTGGTATGCTATAATAAGGCTTGCGCAATCTGATGGATAAAAAGACGGAGTTGTCTCACGAACAGTGAGACAACTCCGATTAGGAAAGAACAAAAAGGCAATTGCCAAATATATCAGAGACCAACTACAAGAAGATTTGGCATACGAACAAATGAGTATAAGGGAACCGGTTGACCCGTTTACGGGTGAGCCGGCAGAAGGAGGCAAATAATTATAGCCCCCGCGGGGCATGTCACAGACATGCCACACGGGGCTATGTTGTTGTTGTAAACGAAAACCACGCGATAGTCGCGCGGTTGGATAAAGCTTTAGCGATGAAAAAGTCTGCTGCAGTGGTAAGGCCCCCTTGTGTAAAGGGGGCTGTCAGCCGTTAGGCTGACTGGGGGATTGTTATGAGTAAGAGAACGCGTGATATTTATTTGTTCAACAATCCCTCCGACCTCGTCGTCTACGCCTCCTTGGCCACCTCCCTTTACACAAGGGAGGCTTTATTAGGCGGCACCCCAACCCATTTATGGGTAGTAAGTAACAATTGCATGGCTGGTAGGTCAATAAAAAGCGCACTTGTGCGCCGCCAGTAGTATTAGGGCTATGCCCGAAAATGAAATACCTCCCGTGGGGATTTTTATTTCTCTTTCCGCAATACAAAGCGCACCGCAGACAAATGTTTGCGGTGCGCTTTGCGTTATGATTTCTACGTTAAAGACATCACGCTATACAGCGACAGCCTTTGAATTTTAAATATTATTCTCAATCAACATGGTTGAGATCAGGATATTCATCATATGTTGCATTGATATTTGCAATAATCTGATCCTTATATGTCTGGATAGTAGAAGCAATTGACTTCTCGTTTTTCAGGGTAAGCGTTCTAAGCGCAGTGCCAAGATCTCCTGTCCAACCGAAAGGACCTGAAACTTCGCATCCGCGAGTACCACGGATAAGCTTAAGCACTTCGATAGACTCCTGTCTTTCAAGAGACTTCAGAGCAACGTGGATATCATAATATCTGGGAAGAAGGCTTCTGTAAGACTCATATGTAAGGTAGTCAACGATAATACCGGTTCTCTCAAGCTCTGTGTTTGTATTGGGGATACAGAAGGAGAGACAGTTTCCGAAAATGTTGGAGTTATAATTCTCCTGGTTCTCATCATACTTAGGCTGAGGCATCAGACCGAAGTTACCTTCCCACTCACGGAGCATGGGTGCACCCTTAAGCTCTGCATGGAGGAAGAGAGCGCGGTTATTCTCAAATACCGTGAAGTAACCGTCCGGATCAAGGTCAATATTGGAAGCTGTGAGCTGCATACCGTTATCAGGACCAAAGAAGTCGATAATAGATTCCCAAACAGCTGTGAAATGAGGATCTGTATCTGCTGTGAACTGATATCTGCCGTTTTCATCGCGGGACGCATATTCCGCTTCCATAGCGTATGCCAGGTATCCGGCGTTACCAAAGTTAACAAGACCGTATCTGGATTTTCCGTTTACATCAAAGATATAAGAGGAATCACCGTTAAGGTTAGCTGCTGCAGCGCAATATTCCATGAGCCTATCATATGTCCACTTGCCGTCAAGCGCGAGCTGGAAGGGCATTTCAAGCTTGAGGTCATTCATCATATCCTCGTTGAAGTACATACACCAGATACCCTCAAATGCCATCAGGTGCATATCACTTGTTGCATAGAAGAGTCTGTCTTCAATGATGTTACGAGTGATAAGGGGCTGGTCCCACCATACTTTGTCAATATTAAGCTCATCGATCTCAAGAAGGTCATAGAAGAGGTTCTCGGAGATAAGGGGAGTGAGATTTACAACAGGAATATACATTACATCATAGATATCCTCGTCTGCATAAATGAGGTTCTTTGCCTTGGTTGCAAGGTTTTCAAAGAGCTCTATGTCCTCGCTGATAGTGATGTTAAACTTATCCTCTGCGATAAGGTTTCTCTCAAAGCAGCAGTCATCAAGTACGTCACCTGTCATATCGGGATCAAGGTAGGTGTACATGAAGCAGTAAGGCTCACAGTTGAGAAATTTGAATTCATGACGTCCGAAATCATATGTCTTTTCAAGACCTTCAACATATGTTTCAGCGGTCGTTTCGGGGTTGTATGTTTCGAGATAACGGCTTTCATACGCAAGGCGGGAAGCTACAGCCGGATCAATAGTAGTATCGCCTCCTGCTTCGCCGTCATCCTTCTTGCCGCAAGCTGCAAACAGCACAGCGGTGAGAAGCATCATAACAACGAGAAACATAGAAATAATTCTTTTTGCCATAATTTACTCCTTTTTTGCTCAATTTGTGGATGTTTTGGGTTTATACATTATAGCATAAGATTATTAACAAATTATTACAATCGCACAAAAAAAGATACTTTCGTGAAATGTGACAGTTTTGTGAAGCTTTTTTTGTTTAAAAATACAACAAAAAGAAGTTTTTTATCCTGTTTTTACAAATTTTCAAGTCTAAGGTTTAATTTCAAATTTACAATAAAATATAAATCCGGCGCATGGGCTTAAAAGTGCCCATGCGCCATATCCCCACATGGGGGAGCTTATCAATAGTTCTTCTCTCCTCTGCAGCCGCAGCGGTTGTCATTTGACGAAACGAGCCTTGGGGCATAAGCTGCACCCAAAAATTCCTCCGTGGGGAATTCCATTGTGCGGAAGAGGCAGCAGGGATCCTTATCCTCTCCGCAGCTGCATTCTTTATCGGGCACGGAATATTCGGTGGCATTCACAAGGAACTGGCCCGGACGAGTCAAACGGACTACAGAGAATATGCCTATGCTGACGACAAGGATTCTATCTCCGCCCCTTCCGGAAAGAGGTGCTCCGATATTACGGCAGGCACGCTCGGGGATCTCATCAACGCAGCAGCAACATGCGCAGCAGCAGCTTGAATCCTTTTCCTCAACTATACGGGCGCCAAGAACAACAGGACTCGCAACATCAACCGTTGCTGTTGGGGATGTTGAATCATGAGATGAGGGTTCGGGATCGCAGGGGTTTTCGCAGGAACCGCTGTGGAAAGTGCTGACGCCGCTCTCGCCGCCAAAAAGCACAACCTTCTTTTCGAGGGCTGTAACGCCGTCAAATTCCTGGCTTCTGCCTCCAACGCACGCTTCAAAGCGGATATTTACAAAGAAGCGGATATTTACCGTAAAAAATCCGCGGTTGAACTGAACAGGGTCAACAGTGATGCAGGTCCACGCGATCTGGGCGCATTTGACTCGCACGTTCCCTGTATGTTCAATGACTTCCTGTCCGAAGTCGGTAAGGTAAACGCTGACATCCTCAAAGCAGTCGCGGTCGCGGCAGGAATCGAGCACCCGATTTGCTTCGATGCAGACAATGTCCCTTGAGGACTGTGAGCACATTTTATTTTCTGCCATGGTGTTTCTCCTTTTGTGTGTTAGAACGGTTTTTAAAGCCGTTCTTCTCTAATATTCTATGCACCTCATCATTTTTTGACAATATTTAACATACCCTGTTCTTAAATCCTTTACCATTGCATATATTTAAAGGAAGAAAACCATGAGGAGAAAAAGATATGAAAAAAATTTTTTTGATTTTGACTGCTTTTTTAGGAACAATATGCCTGTTCTTTTCCTCCTGCGATAGAAATATATCAAAGGATGACTGTCTGTCATATCAGGAAAAGGCTTTTGAGGCAGAGGTGAGCGCGAAAGGCGGCACTCTTGCCTTTTCCGCAAAGGTTTTGGGCGGTGCTCTCCTGCCCGAAAACGGTTTTTCCAGAGATCTGACGGTGACCTTCACAGCCCCCTCTTCTCTAAAAGGCATATCGGTCACACAAACAGAAGGAAAAACCACAGTCAGCCTCGGGGAGCTTTCTTTTGCGGGGAATGGCTCAACATACGGTTCTCTTGTAGATTTTGCAGATCTGTTTGCCCTCGATGCCATACCTGTATCTCTGGAGCTTGAGGGCGAAAACACACGCATCACTCTGATAGGAACAAACGATACACTTTACTCACTCCTCCTAAGCAAAAACGGGCTCCCCCTTGAGATCGGAAAAGACAACGGGCTCTGCATCACTGTGGAAAACTATTCATTTAAATAATACTGTCATAAACGAGGATCGACGATTGATCCGTCCCAAATATCCACACTTTTTTGAATTTTTATTCATTTTTTCAGTATTTGGTGGTCAAAAAATACAAAAAAGCTCTTGACAAATGCTCACCTCGGTGGTATAATAACCGCAGAAAGCCTTGCATAGCAAGACTTTGGGCTTCGCCCGGTTCGCACTGTGTGCGACTGCGGCATTGACGGCCTCGCAAAAATGTCCTTGCGAGCAAACATTTTTGCTTCATGGTATAATACCAGTGAAGCACTTTATCAAAGTAAAGTTTTAAAGGCGATGATCGAAAAGGAGTACACGCAGAGAAAGCCTTCAGAGAGCTGTCGGGAGGTGCGAGACAGCGGCAAGTATGGTGTGGAAATACATTTCGGGAGCTTCACGCTGAAATTTTCGCTGATGTTTTGTCAGAGATTAGTGTAGGCTTTGACGGTCGCCCCCGTAACAGGGCAGGACGCATTGCGCCCATGAGGTTTTCACCGCAAGGTGAAGATAAAGCAGAGTGGTAACACGGTTTTGAAATTTTAAAATCGTCTCTGTATCCTTGTGATACGGAGACTTTTTGTTTTCCACCCCCATGTTTAGTAAATCTTCCGCGAGGCAACAGCTCACGGCAGGAATATATTAAAGGAGAAAAATAATGAAAAACTCAAGAAAAATCCTTTCACTTGTACTTGCGGCTCTCTTGTTTGTGAGCTGCTTCGCCTTCGCTTCTTGCGAAGCCAAGGATGGTAAATACACCATCGGTATCATTCAGCTCGCTCCCCATGAGGCGCTCGATGCGGCTACAAAGGGCTTCCAGGATGTTCTTAAAGAAGAATTCGGCGAGGAAAACGTTACCTTTGAATTTGTAAACGCTCAGGGCGACAACAACGCTTGCACAACAGCAGTTACAGACTTCGTTGCAAAGAAGGTTGACCTCATCATGGCAAACGCTACCGCTGCTCTTCAGGCTGCATACAACGGAACGAATACTATCCCGATTCTCGGCACCTCCGTTACAGATTACCCCACGGCTCTTACTCTTGACAGAGAGGCTTACACCGAAAGCAACGGCGTGATCGGAAAGAATGTTTCCGGAACCAGCGACCTCGCTCCTCTTGACAAGCAGGCTGAAATGCTCGTTGAGCTTTACCCCGATGCAAAGAATGTCGGTCTTCTTTACTGCTCCGGTGAGCCCAACTCCCAGTATCAGATAGACGTTATCACTCCTTATCTTGAGGAGGCAGGAAAAACATGTAAAGTTTATTCCTTCTCTAATTCCAATGATGTAGCAACTGTAGCAGCTAAGGCTGCCGCAGACTCTGATGTAATTTACATCCCCACAGATAACACTGCTGCTGACTGCACAGAGTCTATTCTCGGTGCTATCGGCGACACTCCCGTTATCGCCGGCGAAGCGGGCATCTGCTCCGGATGCGGCGTTGCAACACTCTCCATCAGCTATGAAGAGCTCGGCAGAAAGACCGGCGAAATGGCTGTTAAGATTCTGAAGGGCGAAGCAAAGATCGAAGAAATGGCTATCGAATTTGCTTCTTCTCCCGAAAAGATGTATAACAAGGCAAGATGCGAAGAAATCGGCTTGGATATCGCCGCTCTTGAATCGAAGGGATATGTTGCAATAGCTGAATAATTGATTGAAAAGGATATTAGAGCGGATGTGATTTTTCTCGTCCGCTCTATCGGAATTTAAAATGTTTTTAAGTTGGCTTGGTTCTTTGCCCGATGCGGCATCCCTTGGTATAATTTGGGGAATAATGGCTATAGGTGTTTATATCACCTTTAGAATTCTTGATATAGCAGATCTGACTGTCGACGGCTCAATTGGCACGGGAGCCGCAGTCTTTGCCGTGCTTATTATTGCAGGCGTGCCCGTACCGATCTGTCTTATCGCTTCCTTTGCTGCAGGCGCTCTATCGGGCTTTGTTACAGGTATTTTTTGCACTTTTATGGGAATTCCGGCAATTCTGTCCGGTATTCTGACTCAGCTTATACTCTGGTCTGTCAACCTCAAGATAATGGGAAAAGCAAATCTGGGTATCTCGGGAAGAACCTTCCCCGTTTGGATATCTTCTCTCTTTGGCTCAACCAAGAATTTGATAATTCTCGCGGTAATCACAGTGCTTTTTATCGGTGTGCTCTATTGGTTCTTCGGCACAGAATTCGGAACCACGCTCCGCTCCACAGGCAATAACCCCGCAATGAGCAGAGCTCAGGGCATAAACACAAACGTCACTAAAATATTCGGTCTTGTTCTTTCCAACGGTGTTGTTGCCCTGTCCGGCGCATTGCTCGCCCAGTATCAGGGATTTTCCGATGTGAAAATGGGGCAGGGTGCCATCGTAATCGGTCTTGCGGCAATTATTATCGGTGATGCAGTGTCGGCCCGCATATCCAAAAACTTTGCGGTAAGATTGGTCGGTGTCGTTGTGGGCGGCATCGTATATTACTTTGTTTATCAAACGGTAATATTCCTCGGTCTTGATGCAGACCTTCTGAAGATGCTCTCGGCAATAGTTGTTGCTGTATTCCTTGCCGTTCCTTATTGGAAGAAAAAGTATTTCACCAAAAAGAAAGCTGCAAAAAAAGATAAAAAGGAGGAGCAGGCAAATGTTGGTGCTTGACAGAATCACAAAAGTATTTAATCCCGACACCATCAATGAAAAAATTGCTCTTTCCGATTTGTCACTGCACATAAATCCCGGAGACTTTGTGACCGTGATCGGCGGCAACGGAGCAGGCAAATCAACACTGATGAATGCTATTACCGGAGTTTTCGAGCCGGATGACGGAACGATCACTCTTGACGGCGAGAATATCACTCATTTGTCTGAGCATAAAAGAGCTAAATATTTCGGCAGAGTTTTTCAGGATCCCATGCTCGGCACAGCCCCGGATATGGAAATTCAAGAAAATCTGTCTCTTGCTTACAGACGAGGGAAAAAGCACGGACTTGGCTGGAATATCTCTCAAAAAGAAAAGACCATCTACCGCGAACAGCTCTCCCGTCTCGGACTCGGGCTTGAAAACAGAATGACCGTTAAGGCAGGGCTGCTTTCCGGCGGTCAGAGACAGGCTCTCACTCTGCTCATGTCAACTCTCGTTCGCCCGAAAATGCTCCTTCTTGACGAGCATACTGCGGCACTTGACCCCAAAACGGCGGAAAAGGTGCTGACGCTGACAAATGAGATCGTTGGCGAAGATAACCTGACGACTCTCATGGTCACTCACAACATGCAGAACGCTATCGATTACGGTAACAGACTGATCATGATGTGGGATGGAAAAATAATTCTCGATATCAGCGGAGAAGATAAAAAGAAGCTGACGGTTGAATCACTGCTCGACGCCTTTTCCAGGGCAAGCGGCAGTGCTTTTGCAAACGACAGGGCTCTTCTTTCACGATAAAATTATTTCAGGGGCTGTTGCAGTATGCAACAGCCCCTTTTCGTATCGTTTTTGTTTTATCGGATCTCGTAGACCCAGCCGTATTTATCTTCCTTTTTGCCCCACTGGATCCCGGTGAGAGTATCATAAAGCTTTGCGGTAACTTCTCCGATACCGCCGCCGTTGACTGTATACTCTACATCTTCATAGCAAAGAGTGCCGATTGGAGAAACAACCGCCGCCGTTCCGCACCCCCAAGCCTCTTCAAGCTTGCCGCTCTTCATTGCGTCAACCAGCTCGTCAACCGAGAGAAGTCTTTCCTCAACCTCGTATCCCATGTCCCGCAGAACCTCGATACAGCTCTTTCTTGTGATACCGGGAAGGATAGAGCCGGTAAGGGCAGGCGTTACGACCTTTCCGTCTATCTTAAACATTACATTCATCGCGCCGACCTCTTCGATATACTTTCTCTCAACGCCGTCAAGCCAAAGAACCTGTGTATAGCCCTTCTTTGCGGCTCTCTCGCCCGCTCTTGTGGACGCCGCATAGTTACCGCCGCACTTAGCAAAGCCCGTGCCGCCTCTTACCGCGCGAACGTCCTCGCTCTCGATCATGATCTTAACGGGGTTGATGCCCTCGGCATAGTAGCTGCCGCTGGGGGACGCGATGATCATAAATGTCGCTCTCTTAACGCCGTGAACGCCCAGATGCTCGTCATTACCGAACATGAAGGGACGAAGATAAAGAGAAGTTCCAAAGGATTTCGGCACCCATTTTTCTTCAAGCTTAACGAAAACCGTAAGAGCTTCAAGAAAATCCTGCTCGTCAAGGAGAGGCAGGCACATACGGTCAGCCGATGTATTCATTCTCTTGATATTTTCCATAGGTCTGAAAAGACGAACGCTTCCGTCCTCGCATCTGTAAGCCTTAAGACCCTCAAATATTTCCGCGCCGTAATGAAGCACTGTTGAGGCAGGGTGCAGGGAGAGATTTCCGAAGGGGACTATTCTCGCATCATGCCAGCCCTTTCCCTCTTCATAGTCCATAAGAAACATATGATCGGAAAAGATCTTGCCGAAGCCGAGCTCGTTTTCGGGCGGACATACTCTTGGATCTGTTGTTTTAGTGATTTTGATCTCCATATTGTTTATACCAGCCTTTCCGGGATAAAGATCTTTTTGAAACGGCAGCTTAAAAGACTGCATCATTTTAGCACAGTTCAACACTTTACCATGATAAATAATTATAATACTCTTTCTCCCGTAAGTCAAGATATTTTTATGTTTTTTTGCAAAAACAATTGCATTTTTCTCCTCGGCGAGCTCAGCCCCGCTTACAGTACCTTAGTCAACACCGATAACT
Organism: Eubacteriales bacterium; assembly: GCA_045595425.1. GTDB lineage: Bacteria > Bacillota > Clostridia > Oscillospirales > CAG-272 > SIG710. Next base: position 14,499 of record JAZOAL010000150.1, on the reverse strand, counting down.
GCGCTGAATTATTGTTTGTCATTCCGGATCTGAGGTCACCAATTAGTTCACCGCTATAGCTTTTGTGTGCAAAATGTATATAAATATTGAGAAAAACAGCGTTTTTTTGTCAAAGCCGATAAAAAGTTAAAAAAACAAAAAATGTTCTTGACAAATAAAGTTTTTTTCATTAAAATATATCATAAAGATTATGATGGGAAAAAGGTTCATAAGGCATCAAAGAGAGCCGTCGGTTGGTGTGAGGCGGTATGCGGAGTGTTGTCCTGCTCCTCCCTGAATCCCCGACCGAAAGGTGCAAGGAAGAATATGCACTCAGTAGACTCGGGCGGGATCTCCCGTTACAGAGAAGTCTTGTTGGTGGACAGGACAGTAAGTGGGCGGCACAGCCGTCAATGCAGAGTGGTACCGCGGAGAATATATAAACATCTTCGTCTCTTTTATGCAAAAGTTTATGGCTGTTTGCGTAAAGGAGCTTTTTGTTTTTTAAGCCCCCATACAGCCGAAAGACTGAAAGGAGTTTTGCCCCATGACAATGAAAAATGTAAACAAATATGCCCCCCAGTTCTTCGCCCCCGAGGGCGTGAGTATGGACTGGATGAAGAAAACACAGATCGATAAGCCCCCCTATTGGTGCAGTGTTGACCTGCGCGACGGCAATCAGGCTCTGATAGTCCCCATGAGCCTTGAGGAAAAGCTGGAATTTTTCAAGCTTCTCGTTAAGGTAGGCTTCAAGGAGATCGAGGTGGGCTTCCCTGCCGCCTCCGAAACGGAATATGAGTTCTGCCGCACAATCATCGAGCAGAAGCTCATTCCCGATGATGTTACCATTCAGGTTCTCACCCAGTCAAGAGAGCATATAATAGCAAAGACCTTTGAGGCGATAAAGGGCGCAAAGCACGCTGTTGTTCATCTCTATAATTCCACCTCGGTGGCGCAGAGAGAGCAGGTATTTAGGCGCGATAAGGCCGAGATCACCGAGATAGCTAAGTTTGGCGCGGAGCTTTGCAAAAAATACCGCGAAGAAGCGAAAAAGAATGGCGAAGGCAAGATAACCTTTGAATATTCTCCCGAGAGCTTCACGGGTACAGAGCCGGAATATGCCGCCGAGATCTGCAATGAGGTCATTAAAATTTGGGAACCTACGGCGGAGGATAAGGTCATTATCAACCTTCCCGTAACCGTTTCACATTCAATGCCTCATGTCTACGCAAATCAGGTTGAATATATGTGCAAGAATCTTCTGCACAGAGAAAATCTTATAATTTCCCTCCATCCCCATAACGATAGAGGATGCGCCGTTGCAGACAGCGAAATGGGTCTGCTTGCAGGCGGTGACAGAATTGAGGGAACACTCTTTGGAAACGGCGAGAGAACGGGTAATGTTGATATCGTAACTCTCGCACTGAATATGTATTCTCAGGGCGTTGATCCCGGGCTTGATTTCAGCAATCTTCCCGAGATAACAAAGGTCTATGAAAAGGTCACCCGTATGCACGTCTATGAAAGACAGCCATATAGCGGACAGCTTGTATTTGCGGCGTTCAGCGGTTCTCATCAGGACGCTATCGCAAAGGGTATGAAGCACCGGGTGGAAAAGGACGCAAGAATCTGGAACGTGCCCTATCTTCCCATCGATCCCGCCGATATCGGCAGAGTTTACGAGGCGGACGTTATCCGCATCAACTCCCAGTCGGGCAAGGGCGGTATTGGTTATATTCTCGAAACGCAGTACAGCCATGTGCTTCCTCCCAAGATGCGCGAAGCCTTCGGCTATCATGTCAAGAGCATTTCCGACCATGAGCATAGAGAGCTTCAGCCAAGTGAGGTTTATGATATCTTCATGAGGGATTTCGTCAATCTCACGACCAATATTGAAGTGAAAAAGGCGGTATATGAGGATGTCGGTGAGGATATCCGTGCCACAAGCACCGTTGTGATGAACGGTGAGGAAAAGACGGTGATTTCCGATGGAAACGGACGTCTTGACGCAGTTTCAAATGCACTTCATGAGCTCACAGGACTTGATTATGTCCTCGAAAGCTATACACAGCACGCCCTTGAAGGTAAATCCAGCTCAAAGGCGGCATCCTATGTCAGCATTAAATATAATGATGAGATCTACTGGGGCACCGGCATCAGCCATGATATCATCAAAGCCTCGGTAAGAGCTCTTGTGAGCGCGGTCAACAGACTGATGGAAGCACAGAAATAATGCTTATTCCAAGTAAAAATGACTTCAATTTGTCATCCCGAGCGAAGCGAAGGATCTTCATAAGTCGTTTAATTAAAATATGAAAGGAGCTTTCTCCAATGAAAATGACAGGCGCGGAAATCATCGTGAACACCCTCATTGAGCAGGGCGTTACCGATGTTTTCGGTTATCCGGGCGGTCAGGTACTGAATATCTATGACTCCCTCTATAAAAACAGCGACAGAATAAATCACATCTTAACAGCTCACGAGCAGGGTGCGGCACACGCTGCCGACGGCTATTCGAGAGCCACGGGAAAGGTGGGCGTTTGCATCGCTACATCGGGTCCCGGCGCAACAAACCTTGTTACGGGTATCGCAACTGCGATGCTTGACTCTGTTCCGATGGTTGCCATCACAGGTAACGTACCTTGCCCTCTTCTCGGACGCGACAGCTTCCAGGAGATAGACATAGTAGGCGTTACGCTCCCCATCACAAAGCATAATTACATAGTTAAGAATATCGCCGATCTTGCAGACACCATCCGCGAAGCATTCAGCATCGCAAAATCCGGCAGACCCGGCCCCGTGCTTATCGACGTTCCGAAGGATGTTCAGATCGCGGAATACGATTTCGAGGTTCAGCCGGTCGCTCCCAAGATACCTCTGCCTAAGGCTGAGCAGAGTGAGATCGACGCAGCGGTTGAGATGATAAAGGAGGCAAAGCGCCCCTATATCTATATCGGAGGCGGCGCGGCAGGCCTCGGAATGGGCAAGGAGATAATGGCTCTTGCCGAAAAGATCGATGCTTATATCGGATGCTCCTTTATGGGACTTTCCGCTATTCCCAACAGCTGTGAACGCTTCCTCGGTATGCAGGGTATGCACGGCCATTTTGCTTCCTCCCTTGCGCAGAAGGATTCCGACCTTATTCTTGCCGTTGGAGTTCGTTTCAGCGACAGAGCCACGGGAAATACGGCGAAATTCGCAAAGAACAGCAAAATAATTCAGCTTGATCCCGATTTTGCGGAGATAAATAAGAATATAAATGTTGATCTCGGCATTGTTGCCGATGTTTACGATTCCTTTACGAGAATTGCGGCGGCTCTTCCCGAAGCCAAGCATCCCGAATGGAATGAGCTTGTAAATTCTCTAAAAGCTCGCGAAGCAGAGCTTGAGAAAAAGGCTGAAGAAAGAGCGCGCGGCGCACTTACTCCCAAAAAGGTTCTCGATATCATAAACGAAAAGAAACCCGCGCACACCGTTATCGCCACCGATGTCGGTCAGCATCAGATGTGGGCGGCGCAGTATGCGGATTTTGACGGCCCCAGACGCTTCGTTTCCTCGGGCGGTCTCGGAACTATGGGCTTCGGTCTCGGCGCGGCTCTCGGCGCAATGGTCGGAAGCGGCGATCCCACAGTCCTTATCACGGGTGACGGAAGCTTCGGCATGAATCTCAATGAGGTTGCAACGGCAGTTTCCTATAATATCCCCGTTGTTATCGTTCTCATGAATAACGGCGTTCTCGGAATGGTTCGCCAGTGGCAGACCCTCTTCTTCGGAAAGAGATATTCAAACACCGTGCTCGGCAGACAGACCGATTTCGTTAAGCTGGCGGAGGCTTTTGGAGCGATCGGCATAAGAGCGGCTACTCCGGACGAGTTTGCAAAGGCATTTGAGGATGCTCTGGCGGCAGGCAGACCTGTTATTATCGACACCATCATTGATAAGGACGAATTCGTTCTTCCCATGCTTCCTCCCGGCGGCTCTATTGACGATATTATTGTAAATAAGGAGGGTGAAGGCAATGAGTAAATTTGTAATTGCGGTCTATGTTGATAACAAGGCAGGTGTCCTGACCAGAGTTACCAGCATGTTCACCCGAAGAGGCTTCAATATTGACGCGCTGACCGTTGGTGAGACAGAAAACCCCGATTATTCCCGTATCACCATCACCCTTGACGGCGACGATTATATGCGTCAGATGATGATAAATCAGATGAAGAAGCTCTATAACGTCAAGAAGGTCGAGGTGCTGGACGATGCACCGATCACCCGTGAGCTGATGCTCATAAAAGTAAAAAATAACCGCGAAACCCGCTCGGATGTGCTCGATGCCGCAAATGTTTACAGGGCGAAGGTCATCGACTATACCGCAACAGAGCTTTGTATTGAGATCACGGGAGATCCAACGAAGATCGATGCTTTTGTTAAGCTTATGGAGCCCTACGGCATCCTTGAAATGTGCCGCACGGGTATCGTAGCACTTGAACGAGGCGCAGGCACGCTTCTTAATAAGTAAATCTTCCCTATGCAGGGTCATCCCGGCTATGCAAACTCGCCGGTCGCGCCTTAGCCTTCCCTTGCAGGGAAGGCAGAAAAAGAAAAATTTTATATGTATATAAAAGGAGAAAAAACATCATGGCAAACATTTATTATCAGCAGGATTGCGATCTTAACAAGCTGAGCGGCAAAACAGTCGCTATTATCGGTTACGGCTCTCAGGGTCACGCTCATGCGCTGAACCTCAAGGAATCCGGCGTTAACGTAATCGTCGGTCTTTATGAGGGTTCAAAGAGCTGGGCAAAGGCTGAAAGCCAGGGTCTTAAGGTTATGACTTCCGCTGACGCGGCAAAGGCTGCAGACCTCATCATGATCCTTATCAATGACGAGAAGCAGGCTAAACTCTATAAGGAGAGCATCGAGCCGGGCCTCACAGAGGGCAAAACTCTCGCATTTGCTCACGGCTTTAACATCCACTTCGGCTGCATCAAGCCCCCCAAGAATGTTAACGTTATCATGATCGCGCCCAAGGGCCCCGGTCACACTGTCCGCAGTGAGTACCAGGCAGGCAAGGGTGTTCCCTGTCTTATCGCAGTTGAGCAGGATGCTACAGGCGATGCTCTTGAGATCGGTCTCGCATACGCTCTCGGTATCGGCGGCGCAAGAGCCGGCGTTCTTGAGACAACCTTCCGCACAGAGACAGAGACAGACCTCTTCGGTGAGCAGGCAGTTCTTTGCGGCGGTGTTTGCGCACTTATGCAGGCAGGCTACGAAACTCTCGTTGAGGCAGGCTACGACCCCAGAAATGCTTACTTTGAGTGCATCCATGAGATGAAGCTCATCGTTGACCTTATCTATCAGAGCGGTTTTGAGGGCATGAGATATTCTATCTCCAACACAGCTGAATACGGCGACTATATCACAGGTCCCAAGATCATCACAGATGATACAAAGAAGGCAATGAAGAAGATCCTTTCCGATATCCAGGACGGTACATTTGCAAAGGACTTCCTGCTTGATATGTCAGACGCAGGTGCACAGGTTCACTTCAACGCTATGAGAAAGATCGCCGCAGAGCATCCCTCCGAGATTGTTGGTAAGGATATCAGAAAGCTTTATAGCTGGGCTGGCGAAGAGAAGTTTATCAATAACTGATATATTTTGACACAAAACGCATCGGGGGCTTTTTCATAAAAGAAAAGCCCCCTGTGCCAAAATGTTATAAAGTTTTATAATTAAACTATTGACAAGAATTGATAAGTCGGTTATAATAGAAGCGGAGAGCACCGATGACGGTTGCTTCCCAAGTTTACGATTAAAGATAACCGCACATTTTGGAAGCTGGGCGGTTATCTTTTTTTGTTATAAAAACAAGATAAAATGGCAAAGACAAGAAATGCGATCTGAATAAGATCATTCCATGTAACATTATCCACTTTCATCACCTCCCTCTTTATGAGGAAGGCAAAAAGATTTACACTTCCTCAAAAACAAGGAAGCAACCGCCACCGTTTTATGGCGCTCTCCGGGAAACCCTTTCGGGTCTCCGCAAAAATTATATCATGCTTGTCAATTTTTGTCAATATATCTGATTTGTATTGCCCACGGAAATGTGCAAAACATTTTTTACCCGTTTCCGTGAACAATAACGCACTTTTTAAGGAAGGAATAGAATTATGATCAAGGATACGATAGTTTGCGGCGCGCATAATGCGCCCCACCGCTCGCTCTACAAGGCACTCGGACTTACAAAGGAAGAAATGGATAGACCCCTTATCGGTATTGTCAGCTCATATAATGAAATAGTACCCGGACACATGAATCTGGATAAGATCACAGAAGCCGTTAAGCTGGGCGTTGCAATGGCAGGCGGTACGCCTATCATGTTCCCTGCGATCGCTGTTTGTGACGGTATCGCAATGGGTCATGTGGGCATGAAATATTCTCTTGTTACACGTGACCTCATTGCCGATTCCACAGAGGCGATGGTGATGGCTCACGGCTTTGACGGTCTGGTTATGATCCCAAACTGTGATAAGAATGTTCCCGGTCTGCTTATGGCGGCGGCGAGACTGAATATACCCACAGTTTTCGTCAGCGGCGGCCCTATGCTGGCAGGCAGAGTTGACGGCAAAAAGAGAAGCCTTTCGGCAATGTTTGAGGCCGTTGGCGCATATAAGGCAGGCAATATCGGAGAGGATAAGCTCTGCGAATTTGAAAACAAGGCTTGCCCCACCTGCGGCTCCTGCTCGGGTATGTACACGGCAAACTCCATGAACTGCCTGACCGAGGTTCTCGGCATGGGTCTTCGCGGAAACGGCACTATTCCTGCAGTCTATTCCGCAAGAATTGAGCTGGCAAAGCACGCGGGCATGCAGGTTATGGAGCTGATAAAGAAGAATATACGTCCTCGCGACATTATGACAGAAGCGGCAATAAAGAACGCTATTACCGCGGATATGGCTCTGGGCTGCTCCACAAACAGTATGCTTCATCTGCCGGCGATCGCAAACGAATGCGGCCTTGAATTTAATCTTGATATGGTCAATGAAATAAGCGAAAAGACCCCCAATCTCTGCCATCTCGCTCCCGCAGGTCCCACATATATGGAGGATCTTAACGAAGCAGGCGGCGTTTACGCAGTGCTGAAGGAAATTGACAAGCTTGGGCTGCTTGATACCTCTGTTATGACCGTAACAGGCAAGACGATGGCTGAAAATATCGCTGATGCTTATAACCGCGATCCCGAGACCATCAGAACACCCGAAACAGCCTTCACAAAGACAGGCGGAATCGCAGTTCTCCGAGGCAACCTTGCTCCCGACGGATGCGTTGTCAAGAGAAGTGCAGTTGCCCCCGAAATGCTCGTTCATGAAGGCCCTGCAAAGGTCTATGAAAGTGAGGAAGAGGCTATTGCGGCGATCTATGCCGGCAAGATAGTTAAGGGAGACGTTGTAGTTATCCGCTATGAAGGCCCTGCGGGCGGTCCCGGCATGAGAGAGATGCTTTCCCCAACTTCGGCTATCGCAGGCATGGGTCTTGATAAGGATGTTGCTCTTATCACAGACGGACGTTTTTCGGGTGCAACAAGAGGTGCTTCTATCGGACACGTTTCTCCCGAGGCTGTCGTCGGCGGTACTATCGCATATGTTAAGGACGGCGATATAATTTCAATAAACATACCCGAATACAGTATCTCTCTTAAGGTTTCGGATGAAGAAATAGCAAAGAGAAAGGCAGAAATGCCCATAAAGAAGAAGGAAAACATCACCGGTTATCTTAAGAGATATGCCGCTATGGTAAGCTCAGCCGACAAGGGCGCAATTATAAATAGGTAAAGGAAAAACGAATTATGGCAATGACAATGACGCAAAAGATCCTTGCGGCACACGCAGGACTTCAAAATGTTGAGGCAGGTCAGCTCATTCTTGTTCAGCTTGACAGAGTTCTCGGCAATGATATAACATCCCCCGTGGCTATCCGTGAATTTAACAACATTGGCGCAAAGGATGTATTCGACAAAGAAAAGGTGACCATGGTAATGGACCATTTCGCCCCAAATAAGGATATCAAGGCGGCTGTTCAGTGCAAGATGTGCCGTGATTTCTGTGGTGAGAAGGAGGTAACTCACTTCTATGACGTTGGAAGAATGGGCATTGAGCACGCTCTGCTTCCCGAAAAGGGTCTGGTAGTTGCAGGTGACGTTGTTATCGGTGCGGATTCTCATACCTGTACATACGGTGCTCTCGGTGCATTCTCCACAGGTGTCGGTTCAACCGACATGGCGGCAGGCATGGCAACAGGCAAGGCATGGTTCAAGGTTCCTTCCGCTATCAAATTTGTGCTGAAGGGTAAGCTGAATAAGTATGTTTCGGGTAAAGACGTCATTCTTCATATTATCGGCAGGATTGGCGTTGACGGTGCACTTTATAAGTCTATGGAATTTACAGGCGAGGGCGTTAAGTCGCTCACCATCTATGACAGACTTACAATTTGCAACATGGCGATCGAAGCCGGCGCAAAGAACGGTATTTTCGAGGCCGACGAGGAAGCTCTTAAATATATTGCCGAACATTCTGACAGAAAGCCTGTGGTTTATACAGCGGATTCCGATGCAGAGTATGACGAGGTTATCGAGATAGACCTTTCCCAGATCAAGTCCACTGTTGCATTCCCACATCTGCCCGAAAACACCCGCACGATCGACGAGGTTGGCGATGTCGTTATCGACCAGGTAGTTATCGGCTCATGCACAAACGGTCATTATAAGGATATAGAGGAAGCCGCAATGATTCTGCGCGGCAAGAAGGTCGCAAAGAATGTTCGTGCAATCATCATTCCCGCAACACAGGATATCTATCTTAAGGCAATGGAAAACGGACTGCTTAAAATATTCATTGAGGCAGGCTGCGTTGTTTCAACACCCACTTGCGGCCCCTGCCTTGGCGGATATATGGGTATTCTTGCCGCAGGCGAGAGAGCTGTTGCAACAACAAACCGCAATTTCGTTGGACGTATGGGTGATGTAACAAGTGAAGTTTATCTTGCCAGCCCCGCAGTTGCGGCGGCATCCGCTATCGCAGGCAGGATAGCTGACCCGGCAAAGATATGAAAGGAGGAAACGCAGAATGATTTTTACAGGTAAGGTACTTAAATACGGCGACAATGTCGATACAGACGTTATTATTCCCGCAAGATATCTGAACACCATTGACAAAAAGGAGCTTGCTTCTCACTGCATGGAGGATATCGATAAGGATTTTGTTAAAAAGGTTCAGGCAGGCGATATTATGGTTGCAGGCGCGAATTTCGGCTGCGGTTCTTCCCGTGAGCATGCTCCCATTGCCATAAAGGAAAGCGGAATATCCGTCGTTATCGCGGAGAGCTTCGCGAGAATCTTCTATCGCAACTCTATAAATATCGGTCTTGCCATCGTCGAATGTCCCGAAGCCGCAAAGGCGATCAGAGAGGGCGATGAGGTTGAAGCAGACCTTGACAAAGGCATAATTTTCGATAAGACTACAGGCGAAAGCTTTGAAACAAAGCCCTTCCCCTCCTTCATCGAAAAGATTATTAACTGTGGCGGTCTTGTCGAAGCCATCAAACAGGGTGAGATAAAGTAAATCAGCCTTCCCTATGCAGAGTCTCTCGGCTATGCAAACTCTCCGGTCGCGCCTTAGCCTTCCCTATCAGGGATCACCTCGGCTACGCCGAGCCCATAAGCCTTCCCTAACAGGGAAGGGGGACCATTTATGGTGGATGAGTAGAACCCAATCTCCAATAATAAAATGTAGTGAGACAAGCTTAATTTTTCTTCTGCTAAGTAATTTCAAAGGAGAGTAAAATGTCCTTCAAATATAATAAAGACCTTGTGGGCAATGCTCAAAAGCTGAGAAAAGATATGACTAAAGAGGAAAAGCATCTATGGTATGATTTTCTGAAAAAACTTCAGGTAACGGTCAATAGGCAAAAGAATATCGGAAATTATATCTTGGATTTTTATATTTCAAGTGCGAAGATCGCAATAGAGCTTGACGGTTCACAGCACGGACTTTCCAAGAATCGTGAATCTGACAGGATAAGAGACAAAGAGCTTTTCGCTCTCGGCATAAAGGTTTTAAGATATAACAATAAGGATGTAAATCAAAATTTTTCTGCTGTTTGCAGAGATATACTAAATAATTTAGGGATCGATTAAAGTTATCTTACTAAATAACATCTTCGGTAGATGGGTTCTACTCATCCACCGAAGAGCGGTCCCCCTTCCCTGATAGGGAAGGCAAAAAAGGAGAACAATATGAAATACAACATAGCATTACTTAAAGGTGACGGAATAGGTCCCGAGATCGTGGACAGCGCGGTCAGAGTTCTGGAGGTCATCGGCAAGAAATTCGGACACGAATTCAATTTTACAGCATATGATATCGGCGGTATTGCCATTGATAAGCACGGTAAGCCCCTGCCCGAGGAGACGGTCATCGGCTGTCTCGCATCTGACAGTGTACTTCTCGGTGCAGTAGGAGGCCCGAAGTGGGATACTCTCCCCGGTTCTCTCCGCCCAGAGAAGGCTCTTCTCGGCATAAGAGAGGCAATGGGACTTTTCACAAATCTCCGTCCCGCAAAGCTCTATGGAGCACTGAAGGATGACTGTCCTCTGCGTGCGGATATAGTGGAAAATGGATTTGATATCATGATCGTCCGTGAGCTTACAGGCGGTATCTATTTTGGCGAGCGCGGCATGAGAGAGGGCAAATACGGCGAGGAAGCATATGATACAGAGTGCTACAGCCGTATGGAGATCGAGCGCATTGCAAAGGTCGCTTTCGAGAGCGCAAAGAAGAGACGCTGCAAGCTCATCAGCATCGACAAGGCAAATGTCCTTGAATCCTCCAGACTTTGGAGAAAGGTGGTTCATGAGATCGCTGAGCAGTATCCGGAGGTTGAATGTACAGATATGCTTGTCGATAACGCCGCTATGCAGCTCGTCCGCAATCCTGCCCAGTTTGACGTTATCGTAACCTCCAATATGTTCGGAGATATTCTTTCCGATGAGGCTTCTCAGATCACAGGCTCTATCGGCATGCTTCCCTCTGCATCTCTCGGTGAAGGGAAAAGAGGTCTTTATGAGCCTATCCACGGTTCAGCTCCCGATATCGCAGGCAAGGGACTTGCAAACCCCATTGCAACAATCCTTTCTGCCGGCATGATGCTTCTCTATTCCTTCGGTCTTACAGCAGAGCATGACTGCATCGTAAATGCCGTAGATAAGGTTCTCGAGGCAGGCTTCAGAACAGCCGATATCGCTCACGGTGAAAATAGCCTTTCAACAACCGAGATCACCGATAAAATAATTGAAAATATCTGAGAATATTATGACAAAGATAAATAAAATTTATCTGGGGCTTTGCTCCTTCGCCGTTTTTGGCGGAATGCTTGAAAAGCCCCTCTATAAGAGATTTTTTGAATATGCAAAGGCAAGAGAGACGGATGAAAAGATAAAAAAATATGCCGCTTTTGTTTCGGAAATCTATCGCGGCGGCTCTTCTCTTACCGACTGTGTGAGAAATCTTGTTTTTGAGGATGAAAACGTATATGTGAGAGCCGTCGGAAACATGGAAAAGATCGCTCCCGGCATGTGGACAGCCGTTGAGCATGAGCTTGACGTGCTTTCTGAATTTGCCGCCCTTACTCCTGCGGATTTTTCCGCGGACATTGAAACAGACGATTTTCTCCCTCCCTTTGAGGTCGGAAAAGCCGATATCAAGGCGGAATATGAGAGCAGACTCGGCAGCATCGGCAAATACGGCTACGGTATCTTCGCTTCAAACGGAATGTTCTCCGTGGACGATGACGGCACGATCCTTCCTATCGCCAGTGCAGACCGCATAACTCTTGATAAGTTCGTCGGCTATAAGGATGAGAGACAGAAGGTCATGTGCAATACCGAGTCGTTCCTTGCGGGCAAGCCTGCGGCAAATATACTGCTTTACGGTGATGCGGGTACGGGTAAATCCTCCACCGTCAAGGCTGTTGCAAATAACTTCTTTGAGGAAGGACTTCGCCTTATCGAGATAAGAAAAAATCAGCTTTTGCTTCTTCCCAAGGTCATGGGCGAGATCAGCGGCAATCCGCTGAAGTTTATCATCTTCATAGATGATCTTTCCTTTAATCAGAATGATGATAATTTCAGCATGCTGAAGGCGACCCTTGAAGGCTCGGCAAGCGCAAAGGCTAAGAATGCGGTCATTTATGCCACAAGCAACCGCCGCCACATCATAAAGGAGAGCTTCTCCGACCGCGGCGGCGATGATGTGCACAGAAATGATACCATTCAGGAGACCCTTTCCCTTTCGGCGCGCTTTGGTCTAACGGTACTTTTCGCCAAGCCGGAAAAGAAGCTCTATCTTGAGATCATTCACGAGCTTGCGGAGCGCAATGGTATAGAGGTAACTCCCGAGATCGAGCAGAAGGCGGAGGCATTTGCTCTCAGCCGAGGCTACAGAAGCGCAAGATGCGCAGAGCAGTTTATCGAAAGTTTGATTTGATAAGAGGTGATTGCAAGTATGACACTTGATAATGTTTATAAAGCAAGCTATGCGCTGAAGAATGTGGTTAGAAAGACCGACGTTATCTATGCGCCCAAGCTCCGAAAGGATGCGGATATCTATCTGAAAACAGAGAATCTGCAGATCACGGGCTCATTTAAGGTAAGAGGCGCATATTATAAGATGTCAAAGCTTTCCGAGGAGGAGAAGGCGCGCGGCGTAATTGCTTGCAGTGCCGGAAACCATGCTCAGGGCGTTGCTCTTGCGGCACAGAAAAACGGCATAAAGGCAGTTATCTGCCTGCCCGATGGCGCGCCGATCTCAAAGGTTGAGGCAACAAAGAGCTATGGTGCACAGGTCTGTCTTGTTGAGGGTGTTTACGACGATGCTTACAACAGGGCGCTGGAGCTTCGTGACGAGATGGGCTATACCTTTATCCATCCCTTCAATGATGAGGACGTTATTGCGGGGCAGGGAACTATTGCCCTTGAAATAGCGGAGCAGATAGCAGATATCGATGCTGTTATCGTTCCCGTTGGCGGCGGCGGACTTATTTCCGGCGTTGCATATACCATGAAAATGCTGAATCCGAATGTTAAGGTCTACGGCGTTCAGGCAAGCGGTGCGCCATCTATGGCAAATTCCCTGCATGACGGCAGGATCGAGACGCTTCAGAGCGTTTCCACAATTGCAGACGGTATCGCGGTGAAATGTCCGGGCGATCTTACATATGAGCTTTGCCGTCAGTATGTTGACGAGATCGTTACTGTTACAGATGATGAAATTTCTGCGGCTATCCTTGCACTGATGGAGCAGCATAAGCTGGTCACAGAGGGTGCCGGCGCGGTATCGGTTGCGGCGGCAATGTTCGGCAAGGTGGATATCGCAGGCAAGAAAGTCGTCTGCCTGCTTTCGGGCGGTAATATCGATGTTACTATCCTATCAAGAGTTATCAAGCGCGGTCTGCTCATGTCTGGCAGAAGTGCTCAGCTCATGATAGAGCTTATGGATAAGCCCGGACAGCTTATGAATGTTTCGCGCATTATCGCGGATCTCGGTGGCAATGTAACCTCTGTTCACCATGAGCGCGCAAACGAGGGCTCGGATGTCAACGGATGCTATCTGCGTATCATCCTTGAAACACGTAATTTCGAGCATATCGAGCAGATAAAGAAGGCTCTCACCGATTTCGGATTTAAGCTTATTTAAAAGATAAGCAATATTTGTCCTGCAAAGCGGCTAACTAAAAAAACAAACAATCGCATATGCGAAAATTTGCACTGTCAAACGCTTTCCGATACCGAAAGCATATGCGATATCCCCGTCCCTTTTTGCCCCCGTGCTCTTTGGGGGCAAAAAGGGAATGGCGATGTGATATTTAGCGCCCTTGAGCTCTGCATACTTGCAGAGCGATCAGGCGCGCGAGGCTCTCAAGGGAAGGGAGTACCCAGAGGGAAACCGCAAGGTGTCCCTCTTGGGAGCGTTTTGCTTCCTTTGGGGCGGGCCAAAGGAAGCGCCGCGCGGCGGGAGCGCAGAGAAAGAGACTTACTGCCGAGACATTATCCGGAGTGGTGACGGTATCACTCTATCTGTAATTACTCTGATTTGAAAATTTAGAGTGATATCAAAGAGATCATGCTGTTCCTTTCTGAACTGTAAACTAACATCCCCCAAAAATGTAACTTACAGTTAAGAGAATATCCGGAATGATAACGTCACCACTCTGAATTATATTCCGGCGGTAAGTTACTATCAGATGCGCTCCCGCCGCGCGGCGCCCCATTTCTGGCCTTGGCCCCAGAAATGGGGGAAAGAACGCCACACAAGAGGGAAACCAAGTTTTCCCTCTTGGAACTCCCTTCCTTTGCAGCCCCACGCGCCGGTTCACACCGCAATCCTGCGGTGTTCAAGGGCGCTCGCGATCACTCTAAATCTCCTTTTTGCCCCCAAAGAGCACGGGGGCAAAAAGGGTTTGTGCGGC
>JAZOAL010000149.1:0-10008 GCA_045595425.1 Eubacteriales bacterium | reverse complement strand
TAGCAGGGAAGGTGGCGCGGAGCGACGGATGAGTAGAATCCAATTACCACTGATATTAAATGATATCGAGGACAATAATTTAGTTACAGTAAGTAACATTTTTCGTTGATTTATAAAGGTTTATAAACAAAAAGTTAGTTTGTGCTTAAACACCTTTGTCGGTATTGCTCAGATATCTTAATCATAGACGGGGCTTCTACTCATCCGTCGCTCCGCGCCACCTTCTCTGATAGAGAAGGCTAACTCTTGTCATCATCTGCCATAGTTCACCTTTCTACTCACCGACAAATTATTGTTTAGATTCCATTCAAAATAAATATACGGAACGGACGAAAAGTCCGTTCCGTACGTTTTAGTCGTTCGACTTTTTGTCGTCGAGATAGATAACGATCTTGCGGTTATTTTCGGAACCGATAGAATTAGTTGAAACGCCTGCAATTCCCTGAATTTCCGAATGTATGATGCGTCTCTCATAGGGATTCATGGGCTCAAGCATGACGCTCTTTTTATAGCGAACAACCTTGTTTGCCATATGGCGTGCAAGTGTGCGGAGGGTTTCTTCTCTCTTTGCACGGTAGTTTTCAATATCAATAGTTATCTTGCAGTATTCCTTCTTTTCACCGTCAACCTTTTTGTTTGCCGCAAGGTTTGCAAGATACTGAAGCGAATCAAGAGTGTCACCGTGATGACCGATAAGCACTCCTGCGCTTTCACCGTCAATACTGATAACGGTGTCACCGTTGTCTCCTTCACGAACGCTTACAGTGGCATCAAGCTTCATATCTTCAACCAGCTTTTCAACAAAAGCGATGGCTGCGGCTTTGCCGTAAACTATCTCTTCATAGGAAGCGGATATTTTAGCAGGTGTTCCGCCGATACCGAGGAATCCCTTCTTTGCCTCTTCAAGAACAGTATACTCAATAGCCTCAACACCGGGTGCACCAAGCTCGGCTACCGCTTTTTCCAGTGCCTCTTCAAGAGTTTTGGCACTAACAGTTATTTCCTTTTTCACGATATAACTCCGTCTTTTTAAAAATTATTTTCTTTATTGTCTCTTATTTTTCTTTTTTATCCTTTTTGCTGTCCTTTGAAGGCTTGTCCTCCTTTAAAGGAGCCGCAGAGATAGCCTTGTCTTTTGCTTCCTCCGCTTTCTTCTGCTCCTCGGCTTCAGCCTCTTCAAGGAGTCTCTTTCTCTCAAGTGCTTTTTCGCGGGTATCCTCAAAATCCTCGTCATCGATATGATGCAGAGAACGAACAGGCTTTCCGCTGCTGCTTATGCCGTTTCCGCCGGACTTCTTCTTTGGCTGCTTTGCATTCATTTCGCGTTCAGCCGCCTTATAGTCCTCTTCTGTAAATACCGGCATAGGCATTGCCTTTGAAAGAACAAACTGTTTGGCAAAGGAAAGAATATTTTTCGCAGTCCAGTATACACCGATAGCACCGGGCAAGGTATATGCAAAATATGTGGTCATAAGAGGCATGGTGATATCCATGACCGTGTTTGAACAACCCATGTTTGCATCCTGTGCGGCAGGTGCCTGATAGGTAAACTTACGCATCAGCTTGGTGCTTGCAAACTGAAACACAAACACAAGCACGGGAATAAGGAGAAGCCAGCTAAAGCCCTCCTGACTTGGGATAAGACCCAGATTGAAATCGCCGAAAATATTGAAGTTTGGCAGTGAATCAACCGAAGGAACCTTATCGGCAAAGCCTTCAACTCCGCTAAAGGCTTCAATTCCGAGCTCTTTAATATAGGTAATAATAGGAATAGTCTGACTTGTTGCAAGGTTCTCCAGACCCTTGGCATTTTTGATCACCCCTGCAATAGCATCGATCTGATCGCCTGTAAATCCTACAACATATTTCAGCGGATTGATAACGATGCTGTAAAGCGCCATAATAATAGGAAGCTGAATAAGCAGAGGCAGGCAGCCGCTTGCGGGATTGAAATTCTCCTTCTGGTAAAATTCCTGAATCTCCTGCTGCATTTTCTGCCTTGTAACCTGATCGTCACGTCCCTTATACTTATTGCGGATAGCCATTTCTTTGGGACGAAGCTTCGCCTGTTTGATTTGATTTCTCTGCTGTTTGATACCGAACGGAAGGAAAATGATTTCAACTATGAGAGCGAAAATGAGCAGAGCCCAAACATAGTTGCCCGTCCATGATTCAAACCACCGCAGTGCCTGGCCTATCCATGTAAGAATCGAATCGAATATTTTAATCACATCCTTTAGGATAATAAAAATATCATTGCCCTCGGGGCAAAAATTTTTCGCTTTACCCGTTACATTTTGCGGGACTTCTTCTCCGGCACGGGATCATATCCGCCGGCACAAAAAGGATTGCACCTCAGAACTCTCCTGACAGTGAGATAAAGTCCAACAAAAAAGCCGCGTTTCTTAAATGCCTCAATGGCATAGCTCGAACAGGTCGGTGTAAACCTGCAAGTCGGGTTACGTTTAAGCGGCGAAAGAAATTTTTGGTAAAGCCGCAAAAGCCAAATACAAATATACTTCATAGGGAACCACCCTCGGCACACTCTCTTTCGGTAAGCATGTCGAGCCGCTTCAGCGCATGCCTCATCTCACCCTCAACCTCATATTTCTTGGCATTTTTACAGCCGTCGCGCACCGCAAGAACAATAAGAAAGCCTTTTCTTAGAATATATCCCCCGTCTCTTTCTATCGAGCGGTAAGCCTCTCTTATGATACGCTTTGCACGGTTTCTCTCATGCGCCTTTCCATACTTTTTTGAAACCGCTATCCCAACTCTGTTCAAATATTTCTTCTCGGGATTGGCAGTCATAAGCCGCTTTGCTGCATAATCCTTCAGCACATAAACCGCTATGCGCTTTCCGGCGCATTTTTTGCCCTTTGCATATGCCTTTGAATATAAATGGTGTTCCTTAATAGCAACAGTTTTCATGATCTTTCCCCCTTCTTTTTAAGGGCGCTTCCGTCATTGTTCTTTAATTACCTTGATAATCTTGTTTCTGTCTTGTAAAAATCTTATAATATCAAAAACCCCGATTAACTTATGGTGCATAGCACACGCAGCAATCGGTGGTTTTATGATGGTAGCAGCGAGATCAATATGTGAGTCTCTTTCTGCCCTTTGCACGTCTTCTCTTGAGTACGTTTCTGCCGTCAGCGGTCTTCATTCTCTTTCTGAAGCCATGCTCCTTTTTTCTCTGTCTCTTTTTAGGCTGGTAAGTTCTGAGCATTATCTGCACCTCCTTGTAGTTTATCGGAAGCGTGTTGCTTTTATGTTGCTTTTACGCTTTTACACAATGACACCCAATATTATAACCTTTCCCATTCCGTTTGTCAAGAGATTTTTTTAAAATCACCTCGTTTTCGTCCAAAAAAAGCAAAAAACAGGCAAAAATTGCCCTCTATACTGTAAAAATCGTTGACGAAATGCCTTAAAAGTGCTATACTATAATAGGTCAAAACATTATAAACAATAATTTATCGACATGGGGCTCTGCCCCAATCCCCGCTAAAGACCTTTTTAGAAAAAAGGTCTTTAGAATCCCAAAAACTTTAAATATAAAAGTTTTTTCTTTTAAAGTTTTGGGGTTCATAGGGACTTTTGGGGAAGTCCCTATGCCGCCGGAGGCAAAGATAAATTATTGTTTATCATCAAAATAAGGAGGGAAAAATGCAGGTCATCAGTGATTCGGAATTCAGGAAGCAGATAAAAAGCGGGCTTGGCAGCGGGTATCTCTTTTATGGAGAAGAAGATTACCTTAAAGCCCATTCGATATCCCTCGCCGCAGATGCCCTCTGCCCCGATCCTTCTTTTGTGCTCTTCAACTCAATGAAGTTGGATATTCTCGATTATTCTCCGGGTAAGCTCCTTGATCTGCTCATGCCGCCACCTATGATGGCAGAAAAAAAGCTGATAACCCTGACGGGATTTGATTTCGGCACACTGCGCCAAAATGAAATCGATGCACTTTGTGAAGTTCTTGCAATACTCCCTGAATATGATTATAATACAGTTATTCTATGCGTATCCGCAGGATGCGTTGACGAAGGATATTCGGCGGCAAAGCCCTCGGCAATAATAAATAAGCTTTCACAGTATCTTACACCAGTTCGTTTTGAGAAAAGCACACCTCAAAAGCTCGCATCCTGGGCAGTTCGTCATTTTGAGCACGGCGGAGTTAAAATAGGATCTGAAGCTCTTGAATTTTTTATCAGCTATTGCGGCACGGGAATGTACAAGCTTGCAAACGAGATAGATAAGCTCTGCGCATATGTCCTTTATTCAGGAAGAGGAGAGGTGACAAAAGAGGATATCCGAGAGGTGAGCATTGCAGACACGGAATTTGACACCTTTGCCCTGGCAGGAGCGATAATGGAAGGAAGAAACGCCGATGCGCTTGCGGTTCTTGATTTTCTTCGCTTTAAACGTACCGATCCTCTGATGATTTTCGGAGAAATTTCGCGCACCTTCTGCGATCTTCTTATGATCAAACGTCTGACAGATGGCGGCATGACCCCCTTCGATATCGGAAAAGCAAAGCTGATGAACGAATATCGCGCTAAAATTTACGCAAGAAGTGCATCAAAGATCCCCTATGAACGCCTTTACCGCAAAATAAACCTCTGTACAGATGCCGACAGACAGTTAAAGCTCTCCCCAAAGGGATATTCGGCAATTGAAATGCTTATCTGTGCGGAATAAATTTCCACGGCTGTTTGAAAAAATGCAAACAGCCCTGCTTTTTTATAACAAAGCTTATTCAAACAATAATTTGTCGGGGCAAAGTAACTTACAGCCTATGAGATCCTTCACTGCGTTCAGGATGACATTTGTGAGTCGTTTGTGTATCTTTCTACAGCAAATCTCCTGATTTTTTCATGTATTAAAAGCTACAAACGAGCCCTATCTGTCATCCTGAACGCAGTGAAGGATCTCATGTGGAAAAACTAACTTTTTTCTTTCTAAAATCCTTTTTTCGTTATAGAAAGGCACAAAACAGTATTCACCGAAAAGTCATCCATCGGATTCCCTCGGGATGACCGGGGGAGAGCGTTTATTTATCTCTCTACGGTTCGACCAATTATTGTTTTTCTAACAAAATCGTGCATATTATTTATAAAGTTCACACAAAAATCATCCAAAGTTGATTTTAGGTTGATTATAAGGGAATAAAATTACATTGATAAATTAAAGTGGGATTTTATCTTTCCAAATCAATCTTTGCAAATTTTTCTGCCACATAGAAAGGAACAAGCATGCTCACACTCAAAAAAATCGTAAAGGATTACCCTGCAGGCGATACCAAAGTCGAAGCGCTAAAGGGCATCGACATCGAATTTCGCAAAAATGAATTTGTTGCGATACTCGGTCCTTCGGGCTGCGGAAAAACGACTCTGCTCAACATCATAGGAGGACTTGACGGATATACAAGCGGCGATCTGATCATAAACGGCAGATCCACCAAGGAATTCGTATCCTCAGACTGGGACAGCTACCGCAATCACTCCATTGGATTTGTTTTTCAGAGCTATAACCTCATTCCCCACCAGTCGGTGCTTGCAAATGTTGAGCTGGCTCTGACTCTATCGGGGGTTTCAAGGGCAGAAAGGCGTCAAAGAGCTAAGGAAGCTCTTGAAAAGGTAGGTCTTGGCGATCAGCTCGGCAAAAAGCCGAACCAGATGTCCGGAGGACAGATGCAGAGAGTTGCCATAGCCAGAGCTCTTGTAAATGACCCCGAAATTCTTCTTGCCGATGAGCCGACGGGGGCTCTCGATACAGCGACCAGCGTCCAGATAATGGATATTCTCAAGGAAATATCTAAAGATAAGCTCATCATTATGGTCACTCACAATCCCGAGCTTGCCGAAGCATATGCCACAAGAACCGTCAAGCTTCTTGACGGCAACGTAATTGAGGATTCAAACCCCTATCACGGGCAGACAATGGAAGTTCTCTCAAAGAAGGAGCAAATAAAGAAAAAGGACAAAATACACCGTAAATCCTCAATGTCCTTCTTCACCGCCCTTTCCCTCTCCCTCAATAATCTGATGACAAAAAAGACCAGAACATTCCTCACCAGCTTTGCGGGCTCGATAGGCATTATAGGTATTGCACTGATCCTTTCTGTATCCTCAGGTGTTCAGGCATATATCGACCGAGTTCAGGAGGATACCCTATCAAGTTATCCAATAACGATACAGCAGGAAACGGTTGACATGACAGAGCTGGTCTCCACAATGATGGATGCCGCCTCCTCGCAAGGTCAGCATGAGCTTGACAGGATTTATGCAAGCCCGATCATGTATGACCTTGTAAACAAGCTCAACTCCATTGAAACAAATGAAAACAACCTTAAAGCCTTCAAAGAATATCTTGAAACAGAAGAAGGCTTTGATAAGTGTGTTTCCGCAGTTAAATATTCCTATGATCTTGATTTCAGTATCTATACAAAGGATACTTCCGGAAAGGTTGTAAAAAGCGATGTGATGGAGCTCATCTCTGAGATTTACAGCTTCGGCGGTCAGACAGGAAGCACCGATAGCGGTGAAAGCACAAATTCGGGTGCCGGAGGCATGCCTGAAATGATGCAGCAGGGCATGCAAAACAGTCCCATGGCAACGACAGGCGCAATGACTGTTTGGGAAGAGATGCTTTCGGGAGAGAACGGTGAGCCCATAAATCCCATACTTGAGGAGCAATATGACATAATCTATGGAAAATGGCCCCAAAAATATGATGAGATAGTCCTTGTTGTTGACGAGAACAATGAGATAACAGATCTTACCCTTTATGCTCTCGGTCTAAAAACTCAAGAGGAAATGAAGGATATCATGATCAAAGCCGCAAAAGGTGAGCAGATAGACACCTCCACTCTCGGCTCATGGAGCTATGAAGAGATATGCGGCATGACCTTCCGCCTCATCCCCGCGGCAAACCGCTTCCAAAAGCAGACAAACGGAACATATACCGATCTTTCTCAGACAGAAACAGGACTTGATATCCTATACAGAGACAACAACCGCTCGGTTGATCTGAAGATCGTCGGCATCATTCGCGAAAGCGAAAACGCAGTTACATCGATGATACAGGGGTCTCTCGGCTATACCAAGGCTCTCACAGAATATATTATCGGCGCGGCTGAGCAGAGTGAACTTGTTACAGAGCAGCTTGCAAATCCCGAAACCGATATTCTGACCGGACTTCCCTTCCCTGCAGAAAATGAGACAACGCTCACCGATGCCGAAAAGGCGGAAATTGCCAGAAATCATTTCACAGATATTGACACAGCAACCAAAGCTTCTTATTATATGGCTCTTGCCTCCATCCCCGATGAAGCTTACATCGCGCAGAAGCTGGCAGAGACAATGGGAACCATGAGTGCTGAAGAGCAGCACTCACTTCTCCTCTCGGCACTGACGGCACAGTCAGGAATGGACGAAGAATCTGTTTCGGGCGTGATCGCGGATTTCACAGAGGAAGAAAAATCCTCATATATTTCCCAAATTCTGACCGCGCAGATAGTGCAGGCATATGCCGAAGGAGTTCGTGCAAGCCTTGGAGCGATGACGGTAGAGCAGCTTGCGGCACAGTTTGACGCTACCGAATATCCCGACGCCGGCCTCGCCTTCCTGCATGACAACCTTATGCCCTCCTACGTATCCGATTCCACCTACGAGGAAAATCTTTACAAGCTCGGTTACGTTGATAAAAACAGCCCCTCTGCCATCAACATCTTTGCAAAAACCTTTGAGGATAAGGATGTTATTGCAGATCTTATAAGTGCTTACAATGAAAAGGCAAGCGATGAGGACGATATTTCATACACCGACTATGTTGCACTGCTCATGTCATCGGTAACCACCATTATCAGCGCGATCTCATATGTTCTTATCGCGTTCGTTGCTATCTCTCTTATCGTCTCTTCTATCATGATCGGAATCATCACATATATTTCGGTGCTTGAAAGAACAAAGGAGATCGGTATTCTCCGCAGTATTGGTGCATCAAAACGAGATATTTCACGCGTGTTCAATGCCGAAACCCTTATAGTCGGCTTCGCCTCAGGTGCAATAGGTATAGGCATAACGCTGATATTCAATGTGATAATCAATATCATACTACACGCACTGACGGGTATTCCGAATCTTAACGCTGTGCTCCCATGGCAGGGCGGCGTGATACTGGTACTCATCAGCATGTTCCTCACCTTTATTGCGGGACTGATCCCATCAGGCATCGCCGCGAGAAAGGATCCCGTGGTTGCGCTTCGAACAGAATAATATAATCAAAATGGCTGTAAAAAAGCTGTTCATAAATTAAAACGATAATAATTAAAAGACAATTTGACAAAGGATGTATTGTTTTTTGAGCAGGTAATGGGTAAATATTCCGATGATGATTTCAGTATCGGGGAATGGTAGCAATCAATATAACAAATTTCAGTTTGTCAAACAGACAGAGCGGAGGAAAATCCTCCGCTCTTGTTATATTTCGGGGGCAATCGACAGTAAAATATAACAAATCGGGATAGAAAGAATATAGTCGGAAAAGGAAAAAGAAGTGAGACCATGGGAATATGCTGGTTACACAAAAAGCAAACCCCTTTCTGCGATTGAAAAAACGCAAAAAGGGGCCTACTATAAGGATTTGGAGCTAGAAATGGGACTCGAACCCACGACCTGTTGATTACGAATCAACTGCTCTACCAACTGAGCCATTCTAGCAAGTAATTGTATTACCACAGGTTTTCATACACTTTATGTTTCGATTGCGAAACGGTAACGCAACAATGAGGCAACACCATAATCTTAAATATTGACTACGCCATTATATCACATAAACAACAAAAAATCAAGAGTTATTTTGATAAATCTTGATTTTTTAGAGAAAATATGATAATATATATTGTAAAATGAAAAAGTGGAGAAAGCTATGAATTTATGTGATCTTGGAACGATTCGAAATATAATGCAGGCATTTGGGATAAACTTCCGTAAGGAGCTTGGGCAAAATTTTCTGACGAACGGAATGATCGTTTCCGACATTGCGGATTCCTGCTCGGAAGATGAAAACGCCACCGTTCTTGAAGTCGGCCCCGGCATCGGAGTTTTGACAAAGGAGCTGGCAGAACGATATGAAAAGGTCATATCCCTTGAGATCGATAAGAATCTTCTGCCTGTTCTTTCCTATACTCTTGGCGATTACAAAAATGTTAAGATAATAAATGAAGATGTGATGAAAACAGACCTTGACACCCTGCTTGCTCCCTATTTTGAAAAGGGGAGAGTATCGGTCTGCGCCAATCTTCCTTATTATATCACGACCCCGATCCTCATGAAGCTTCTTGAAAGCCGACTGCCTTTTGAGGCGATAACGATCATGATCCAATCAGAGGTGGCTGACCGTCTCTGCGCAAAGGCGGGGAAATCCGATTACGGAGCGATAACGGCAGTTCTTGCCTATTACGGCATTGCTGAAAGACTTTTCACCGTTACAGCGGATAATTTCATCCCCGCTCCCAAGGTTGATTCAGCGGTTGTGCGCATTAAGCTTTATAAAGAGATACCGTATAAGCCGAAAAATGAAGCTATGATGTTTCGCACCATAAAGGCGGCATTTGAGCAGAGAAGAAAGACGCTTTCAAACGCTCTTTCAAACGGTTTTGGAGAGCTTACAAAGGACGAGATAAAGGAAATAATCGAGCAGTGCGGTCACCGACCCGACATCCGCGGCGAACGACTTGATATTTCCGAGTTTGTTACCCTCTCCGATGCCATCTGTGATAAGATTCAATCAAAATAATATTGAATGGTAAACAATAATTTATCGGGCTGTTTGTAGAGTGACGAATTAACAAATTTAGATGTACGAACGCAAGCCTTCCCTATCAGGGAAGGTGGCGCGGAGCGACGGATGAGTAGAATCCAATTACCACTGATATTAAATGATATCGAGGACAATAATTTAGTTACAGTAAGTAACATTTTTCGTTGATTTATAAAGGTTTAT
>JAZOAL010000148.1:0-6658 GCA_045595425.1 Eubacteriales bacterium | reverse complement strand
AGGCTTTTTCGTTATGCCTTCTTTTGTTTTTTACGTTGCTTTTTTCGTTGCTTTTAGCCTTTTCTTATACTTACTGCAACCGATTTCTCATAGTAAACGCAAGGCCTTTGCTACTGTTGCATTTACTTTGAGAATTTACGTTTATCTGCTGAATTGTCACCCATCATTGATAATTCAACAGTGTTTTTTTGTGTTATTTTCTTAAATTGCTTTACACAGATGAAATACTGTGGTATAATAAACGCAGTTAAAATATATCATCAAGTTCTCACATAGCACTCTTATAAGATAAATAAAGCTTATGATGATTGGCGCGAAATAACTGTTTTGATAAAAATGAGGAGGGAAGCGGTGAATACCGAAGAAAAAAAGAGCGGACGCATGGTAAAGACCGCTTTACTTATGGTTATAATAACCCTTTCGGCGAAGGCACTGGGCATGGTTCGTGATATTCTCCTTGCCGCAGCTTACGGAACTTCTCCCGAAGCGGTTGCTTATGATACTGCAAGCAGACTGCCGCTTATAATTTTTGATTTTGTTATCGGCGGCGTTATCACAGCGTCATTTATACCTGTTTTCAATGAAATACTTGTGAAGAAAAGCAAAAAAGAAGCACTCGATTTTGCAGGCAGTTATGTAAATGTAATACTGCTTTTGACTGCGGTAATAACCATCATCGGCGTTGCTTTTTCATCGGCTCTTGTGGGCTTGCTTGCCCCCGATGTATCGGCTGAAACTGCGGATATGGCTTCCGGGCTTTCGCGCGTTATGTTTCCGATGATAATTTTTACGGGACTTGCATTTTCCTTTGTGGGACTTTTGCAGTCTTTTGGAAATTTTCTTCTGCCTGCTTTAATCAGCCTTGTTTCAAACTTGATAATGGTGCTGTATTTTATATTTTTTAATGACAGATTCGGCATTTGGGGACTTTCCTTTGCTATGCTGATCGGATGGGGAGCACAGGCTCTCGTTCAGCTTCCCGCTGTTTTGAAAAATGGCTTCAGATTTACTTTTCGCCTTGATCTCAAGTCACCCTATATCAGAAAATCCTTTGCGATGGCTCTGCCTATCCTTGTCAGCTCTTGGGTACAGCCCTTTTGCAATCTTATCAATACCCGATTTGCCTCCTCTATAGAGGGGGGGATTTCGGCTATGGGGTATGCCAATAGGCTTTATCTGATAATAGTAGGCGTTTTCACCTTCATTGCAACCAATCTGCTGTTCCCCTATTTTTCAAAAGCACAGGCAAGCGGAGATAAAATCGAAGATGATAAGCTG
Source organism: Eubacteriales bacterium (assembly GCA_045595425.1). GTDB lineage: Bacteria > Bacillota > Clostridia > Oscillospirales > CAG-272 > SIG710. Next base: position 5,380 of record JAZOAL010000148.1, on the reverse strand, counting down.
ACAAAAAACTCAATCAAATCCTTGATGCTTATAATTCTGCCTATAACTGTAGGTATTTTTGCGCTCTCAGAGCCAATGGTTTCTATGATTTATCTGCGCGGCGAATTTGATGCAAGCGATGTTAAAATGACAGCGGAGGCTTTAAGATTCTTTTCGCTCGGAATGCCCTTTTACGCGCTGAATGAGATCTGTACAAAAAAGTTTTTTGCCGAGCAGAAAACCCTCACTCCGATGATAACGGCACTTGTTTCCATAGCCTTTAATTTTGCCCTGGTTGTGGTTCTTTCAGGCAAGATGGGAATTGCGGGAATTGCACTTTCTTCTGCAATTGCGGTGATGATAAATGCTTTTCTCAATGCTTTTCTGCGATACAGTTCGGGGGACAAGCTGCTTTCATGGCGCGATCTTCTCGGAATCTTTGCAATGCTTATTGCTGCTCTTGTAATGGGGGCAATGGTTTGGCACTTGTCCTTCTATCTCGGCGGTGTTATGGGTCTTCTTCTGAATGTCCTTATCGGTGCTTTGGTATATTTCCTTGTTTGTTTCCTTCTCGGTGAGAGGATGACCCGCGATATGCTATTCAAAATTCTGCCAATCAAAAGGAGAAACTGACATGAAGATCCTGCATGTTTTGAGCGATACCAATATCGGGGGCGCGGGAATGCTGCTTCTCAATTGTCTCAGGCATTTTGACCGCTCAAGCTTTGATATCAAGGTTGTTTTACCGAGAGATGCGGAGCTTATAGAAAGAGTTGAAGGCTTGGGATATGACGTCATACGCATGAAATATGGCAGAGATACTTCCTATGAAAAGGAAGCCACGAGGGCGCTCTGTGAGATTTTCAGGGCAGAAAGACCGGATATTGTTCACACACATTCATCCTTTTCGGCAAGAATAGCGGCAAGAAAATGCCATGTTCCGCTGATCTTTCAAACCCATCATTGCGCTGTGATGCCTCCTAAATATAAAACTGTTTTTCCGATAAAGCAGATTCTTGGGATACTGAATAATCATTATTCTGACAGAGTAATTGCCACAGCAAAGGTTGCGGCTGATATTCTTCGGATGCAGGGCACGAAAAAAGAGAAGATATCTGTTATCTTAAATGGCTCCGAGCCTCTCAGAAGGATATCCGAAGAGGAAAAAAGGGCTCTGCGCGATTCGCTGAAGCTAACGGAGGATAATTTTGTTTTTGCTATAGTTGCAAGGCTCGAGGAGGTCAAGGATCACAGGACCTTTATAATGGCGGCGGCTGAGGGCGCAAAGGTTCATCCGAATATGCGTTTTCTTATAATTGGAAAAGGGAGCCTGAAGGAAAGCCTTGAGACTCTGGCGGCAGATCTTGGGGTTGATGATAAGATCATTTTTACCGGATTTTGTCGCGATGTTGCGCCCTATATGAATATAGCCGATGTGAATGTTAATTGTTCTATGTCCGAGACCTCTTGCCTTGCGATTTCAGAAGGAATGAGCCTTGGCTTGCCGGCTTTGGTATCCGATTGTGATGGTAATATGGCAATGGTGAAGGACGGTGAAAACGGACTCATCTTTGAGCGCGAAAACAGTGAGATGCTTGCAACGGCTATGATAACCCTTGCAGAAAACGAGATGCTCCGCAGAAAAATGAGTGCGCGTTCAAAGGAGATATTTGAGGAAAAATATACTGCCGAGGTTATGACAAGACAGCTCGAAGGGCTTTACAAAGCCGAATACGGCAAAAAATGCAAAATGAAGGGAAAGACGGCAAATGCCTGAAAACTCAAAGGAAAAATACAGAATTTTAGATAAGATCGATTCACCCGATGATTTGAAAAAGATTGATGATGATGATATTCCCGAGCTTTGCAGGGAGATCAGAAGCTTTCTCATTTCAAATGTCAGCAGGACAGGCGGTCACCTTGCTTCAAATCTCGGTGTTGTAGAGCTTTCCGTTGCACTTCACCGTGTTTTCAGTACCCCGAGGGATCATATAATCTTTGATGTCGGTCATCAAAGCTATGTACATAAGATGCTTACGGGCAGAAAAAATGCTTTTGATACCCTGAGAAAGCCGGGAGGACTCAGCGGATTTGAAAAACGCTCCGAAAGCGAGCATGATTGCTTTGGAACAGGGCATAGCAGTACCTCTCTTTCAGCCGCTATCGGTATCGCTCAGGCAGATAGAATGAAGGGGGAAAAGGATAGCTTTACCATAGCAATTGTCGGTGACGGTGCATTTACGGGCGGAATGATACATGAGGCCATAAACAACTGCGATCCGCGCCTGAGGCTGATAATAGTTCTCAATGAAAATGAAATGTCCATATCTAAGAATATCGGCCTTTTCGCAAAGAATCTGTCTCGACTTCGTTCAACACGCGGTTATGGAAGAACAAAGCGTTTCACAAGGCGTTTTATTTCGCGCATTCCCCTTATCGGGAAGTCGCTTTTCAGATTTGTAAGAGGGATCAAAAAGCTTGTGAAAAATGTACTTTATCGCAGTAATTATTTTGAAGATATGGGACTTTATTACATAGGTCCTCTTGACGGCAATGATTTTTCGCAGATAGAGTCTGCCCTTTATAACGCTAAAGAGCAGGGAGAAAATGTTATAGTTCATATAAAGACCAAAAAAGGGAAGGGCTATGCGCCTGCCGAGGATAATCCGAGCGGATATCATTCTATGGCTGATCCCGCCAAAAAGAAAGCTTCCGGCATGACTTTTTCCGAAATTTTCGGAAGAAAACTATCCGAAATGGCGGAGAAGGATGATAGGATATGCGCGATCACTGCCGCCATGTGTGACGGAACGGGACTCTGCGTATTTAAAGATAAGCATCCCGACAGATTTTTTGATGTCGGTATTGCCGAGCCCCATGCCCTTACCTTTGCGGCAGGTCTTGCCGCAGGCGGAATGAAGCCGGTGACGGCTATATATTCAACCTTTCTCCAGCGTGGGTACGATAATATTATACATGATATTGCGCTTCAGGGCTTGCCCGTGACGATATGTATAGATCGCGCAGGACTTAATGGCTCTGACGGAGCAACTCATCACGGTATTTTTGATGTTGCTTTCCTTTCTGAGGTGCCTGGCATGACTATATATGCACCCGTTACAGAAAAGACGCTTGAAAAAGCACTGGAAGAAGCTCTCTCCGGCAATAGTCCCTGTGCTGTGAGGTATGCTTCGGGACGTGAGGACCCGGAGATACTTAAAGCCTTTTATGCCGATGAAAACGGAGAAGAACTTGGAGTTCGCTCGGATATTGCTTCGGGTGAATTACCCGATGTGCTTATTGTGACCTATGGCAGAGTTGCCGCCGAGGCATTAGAGGCGAAGCGCGAGCTTTCGCGTGATGGAGTAAAATGCGGAGTAGTGCTGCTTGAAAAATTGAAGCCCTATGATAAGACAGCAGAGGCTATTCTGCCGTATCTGCCCAAAGAAGGCGGACTTATTCTTTTCCTTGAAGAAGAAATACGCTCGGGAGGTATGGGTATGATGCTTTCCGATGAAATGTTTCGTCAAGGGATGGCTGGCTCATTTACCCATAGAATTTTGGCTCTTGATGATGATTTCGCAATTCCAACGCGCAGGGAAAGCATTTTTGAGACCGCAGGTGTATCTTCCGCTCATATTTTGTCGGAGTGCAGAAAATTTCTTTCAGGTTCATAATAAAAACTAAAAAAATCGGTCGGCTCGCTAAATAGTGAGTTGACCGATTTTTTTATTTACTCCAGGATCCCGGCAAATCCCGGTTCAAAGGCTCTTTGTGAGCGGATTGAGCCGTATTTGCTTGATTTACCCATCGAGGATTCGATTCGAAGGAGGCGGTTGTATTTTGCAACACGTTCACTTCGGCAGGGAGCACCGGATTTGATGAATTCGGCATTCAGCGCAACAGCAAGGTCTGCAATTGTGGTATCTTCCGTCTCTCCCGAACGGTGAGAGATTATATACTTATAACCGCTTCGTGCGGCAAGCCCCACAACATTGAGCACCTCGGTGAGAGTTCCGATTTGATTGGGTTTTATGAGGATGGAATTTCCGTAACCGTCTGCAATACCGTCCCTGAGGCGCTTTTCATTTGTGACGAAAAGATCATCGCCCACAAGCATGATCTTACCGCCAAGCTCTTTGGTCAGCTTTTTCCAGCCTTCATAGTCCTCTTGATCAAGCCCGTCCTCGATAGAGAATATAGGATAATCGGCGGTGAGTTTTTTCCATCGCTCGATAAGCTCATCGGAAGTATATACACTCCCATGCCCCGAAAGCCGATATTTGCCGCCCTCGGTATACCACTCACTTGCTGCCGCATCAAGGGCGATCATTACATTTTCTTTGCTGTTACCTGATTTTTCTATGGCTTCGCAGATCAGATCCAGTGCTTCTTCATCGTTGCCAAGATTTGGAGCGTATCCGCCCTCGTCACCGACAGTTGTTCCGTAACCGCTTTTTAAGAGAAGCTCGCCGAGTTTGTGATATATCTCGCTCCCGATACGCATTGCATCGGCAAAGGATTTTGCGCCTGTGGGGGCTACCATGAATTCTTGGATATCGACATTGTTTGAGGCATGGGCACCACCGTTGAGAATATTCATCATGGGAACAGGGAGCCTTGAAGCGTTAAGCCCTCCGAGATATCGGTATATGGGCATATGATATGAATTCGCGGCGGCTCTGGCTGTGGCTAGCGAGACGGAGAGTATGGCATTGGCTCCGATGTCGGATTTATCGGGGGAGCCGTCAAGCTCTATCATGGTATAATCGACCTCTGCCTGTTCTGTGGCACTGATGCCCGAGATCGCAGGAGATATAAGCTTGCCAACATTGCAAACCGCGTCAAGAACTCCTTTGCCGCCATACCTTTTTGTATCTCCGTCACGGCGTTCATGGGCTTCGAAAATACCTGTTGATGCACCTGAAGGAACGCTGGCGACACCTACTGTTCCGTCTGTTAAAATAACTGTGGATTCAACGGTGGGGTTTCCTCTGGAATCTAATATCTCTCGCGCGCATACCCGCGAAATTTGCACTTTGTTCATGGCTGCTTTGCTTCCTTTCTCTAACTTTTTTCGCTTTTAGTATTTGCATAAAAAAGATAAAATATACTGCATTTTGCCACTCATGGATTTTAAACGATAATTATCTTTGCCTCCGGCGGCTTAAAAGCTTTAAATAAAGATTTTGAAAAATTATATTTTTACTTGCACTAAATAATAATTTATCGAAGTAGAGTGACAAACAATTCATGAGATCCTGAGCCTCGGCGAAGGATCTCATAGGGTATTAACTAACTATTCGCTAAATTATTGTTTATAGAAAATCACCCCTTCGGTACTCCGAAGGGGATGATTTTTAAAACCTTCTTTCAAATGAAAGATATCTTGTGCCTTGGA
>JAZOAL010000147.1:0-3349 GCA_045595425.1 Eubacteriales bacterium | reverse complement strand
CAACTCCGCCTGCGTTTACTGCCTTAGAGGGCGCAACTACTACGCCGTTTTCCATAAGGTAAGCAACCGCCTCGTTGGTGGTGGGCATATTAGATACCTCAACGTAATACTTAAGTCCGTTTGCAACCATAGCCTTTGCATCTTCAAGCTGAACTTCGTTCTGGGTTGCGCAGGGCATGATGACGTCAACCTTTTCGCCCCAAGGCTTCCTGCCTGCGAAGAAGGGATCACCGAATTTGTCTGCATAATCCTGAACCTTGTTGCGGCGGGATGCCAGCATTTCGGTCATGTAACCGATCTTTTCGGGAGTGTTGATGCCATCCTTGTCGTATATGTAACCGTCGGGACCGGAGATTGTAACAACCTTACCGCCAAGCTCGGTAATCTTGGAAACAGTACCCCAAGCAACGTTACCGAAGCCGGAAACAGCGAAGGTCTTGCCCTTGATATCATCACCGAAGGACTTGAGCATTTCACAAACATAATAAACCGCACCATAGCCTGTAGCCTCGGGACGGATGAGAGAACCGCCGGAGGAAACTGCCTTACCTGTTAGAACGCCTGTGAACTCATTGCGAAGTCTCTTATACTGACCGAAGAGGTAACCAACCTCACGTGCACCAACGCCAATATCGCCTGCGGGAACATCTGTATCAGCGCCGATATGCTTGGAGAGCTCTGTCATAAAGCTCTGGCAGAAGCGCATAACCTCTCCGTCGCTCTTTCCTCTGGGGTCAAAGTCGGAGCCGCCCTTACCGCCGCCCATGGGGAGACCTGTAAGGCTGTTTTTAAATGTCTGCTCGAAGCCGAGGAACTTCATGATGGAAGCGTTAACAGAGGGATGGAAACGGAGACCGCCCTTGTAAGGACCGATAGCGGAGTTGAACTGAACTCTATAGCCGCGGTTGACCTGAACCTTGCCGTTGTCATCAACCCAAGAAACTCTGAAGCTGATCTGACGCTCGGGCTCAACCATTCTTTCGATGATGCCTGTCTTTTCGATGTCGGGGTTCTTTTCAAGCACGGGCTCGAGAGATTCGAGAACCTCCTTTACAGCCTGAAGAAATTCAGGCTCATTGGGATCGCGCTTAACTGCGTCCGCATAAACTTTTGCGAGATACTGATTCTTGAAATCCATTTGTAGTATATCCTTTCAAAAAAATTAACAGTTTCATGTATAATCATATGCGGCCATGGGGTGTTTTGATCTCTCCAAAGGCGTGTCTGAAAAATACAATTTATATTGTATCACAGAATTTTCTGTTTTTCAAGTATTTTTTTGTATTTTTCTGAAATTTTATAAAATGAACTTGCAAAAAAACATCATTTTATGACTATTTATGCAAAAAAGATCGATATTTTTATGACAAAAACTCACTCAATATGCTCTTTGCAGCTAGAATATCAACGCATCAAGACTTTTGCAAGACAAAAAACTTTTCTTGCAAAAAGACGTTTGAAAATTTTCGTTCAAACGGCTTTATATTATAATTTTTTCAGCTTGGCATAGGTTGCCATAAGCTTCTTGGTGCCAACTTTATCAAAAGCTATCTCATAGAGAGTGTCTGCCCCCATCGGCTTCACCGACAGGATCTCACCTTCACCGAAAGTCATATGGCTGACTCTGTCTCCTTCAGAAAAAGCAGGCGCGCCGCTCTTTACCTGTTGCTTAAAGAGCTGTTTATTTACTGTTATTTCCTCTCTCGAGAATGATTTTTGGCGCTGAGACGCAGCAGAATAGCGGTTTGCGGGGGCTATAACGGCGGAAACCGTTCCGGTCGTTTCGTTTTCAACCAGCGCATCCGGTATCTCATCCACAAATCTGGAAACGGGGTTGTATTGTGTTCTGCCGTAAAGAAGACGGCATTTTGTGTGAGTGATAAAGAGTCTTTCCTTTGCTCTTGTTATGGCGACATATGCAAGCCTGCGCTCCTCTTCCAGCTCCGTGGGATCAAGAATCGACTGCATGCCGGGGAAAATTCCATCCTCAAGCCCGGGCAGAAATACCACCGGAAATTCAAGACCTTTCGCGCTGTGGATCGTCATTAAAACGACAGCGTCCGCATTTTCATCATATCGGTCAACATCGGCAACAAGGGCTGTCTCTTCAAGGAAACCGGTAAGTGTAGGCTCTTCATTATTCTGCTGATATTCAATGACGTTTGAAACAAATTCCTCCAGGTTTTCAAGTCTTTCCGCCTCTTCCTCGCCTGCCTCCTCAAGCATTCTCCTGTATCCTGTGCGCTCCAGTGTCTCGCGTACCAAAACATCGATAGTTACCCTTTTTGAAAGCTCTGTGAGATTATCGATAACATCGGCAAAATCCGAAAGTCTTGGGCTGTAATTCGCGAGTGCCAGATATCTTTCCGAATTTCTTATCACCTCAAACAAGCTGCATTCTTCCGCAGCCGCAATATCTATTATTGCTTCAATTGCCTTAGGACCTATCTTGCGTTTTGGTTCATTGATTATGCGGAGAAGCCTTTCCCTGTCGGCATGATTATTTATAAGCTGGAGATATGCAACGATATCTCTGATTTCCTTGCGGTCTGAGAAACGCACACCGCCGAGAACTCTATACGGCATGCCGCTTTTTGCAAATGCACGCTCGATATTGTTTGACTGCGCATTTACCCTGTAAAGAACGGCGAAATCCTTATATTTACGTTCTCCTCGTGAAACCATGCGATTTACATTGTCGATTATATACCGCGCTTCGAGATTCTGATCATCGAGACGGCAGAGATGTATCTTTTCACCTTCATTTTTGGCTGTCCAGAGAGTTTTTCCCTTTCTTCCGCTGTTGTTCCTGATAACTTCGTTTGCAGCATCAAGAATATTCTGCGTTGAACGGTAATTCTGTTCCAGTTTAATTACCTTTGCGTCCCTGTAAGTGCGGTCAAAATCAAGAATATTTTCAATGGTTGCACCGCGGAATTTATATATGCTTTGGTCATCGTCTCCCACAACCATGAGATTGCGCTCTCCGCCTGAAAGAAGCGATGTCAAAGCGAACTGTGCTCGGTTAGTGTCCTGATACTCATCGACACATACATATCTGAACCGCCTCTGATAATATGTACGGGCTTCTTCATCCTCTTCAAGCAAGCGAACGGTCTGCATGATTATATCGTCAAAATCCACCGCGTTATTTTTCATCATACGCTCGGTATAAAGCGAGTAAATTTTCTTAACGTCACTGCTTCTCGGATCGTGGCTGATCTCAAACTCTTCGGCACTCACAAGTCTGTCCTTAGCTCTGCTTATGACCCCCGTTACCGATTTTGGAGAGAGCTTCTTTTCGTCTATATCAAGATCCTTCATACACTGTATGATCATTCTTTTAGAG
>JAZOAL010000146.1:0-8799 GCA_045595425.1 Eubacteriales bacterium | reverse complement strand
GGTAGACAAATGTGTGCTTTTTCTGGCTAAATCCGCCTTCGGCGGAATAGATCCACTTAAGGTGGATGAAATCCCGCTTCGCGCGATATGCTGCCTATGCTATTATTCGAGAATGATGCTTATTGATTTTTTATTTATATTTTTCGGGTTATCTTGTTTTTATATTGTGACGGCGGACATTTATAAAGGCTTTTATAGCATCTTGAAAAGGATGCAACGCTTGCGAAGCCGCAGAGATATGCAGCTTCGGTTATGTTTTTTCCTTTTTCTATAAAGCGTCTTCCTATTCCCACTCTCTTTGCTATAAGATATTCCTGAACGGTCATTGCCGTTTCTCTCTTGAAAACACGCAAAAGGTGGAAGCGGCTTATTCCAAGCATTGCTGCAATATCCTCGACCTTTATATCCTTCATATAATTTTCTTTTATATATGTCTTGGTGAATTTGACATAATCATTTTCGGGCGGCTTTTTTTCTGAAACGACATTCGAATGTAATTTCAGAAGAAAGGAAGCAATGAGAGCGGCTTTATTGCCGTTATAGCTTGCAATTTTGTCAAAATCCTTCAGAAAAATATCTTCATCTCTGAAAACATCGGGAAGATTCTTGAAATCCTCGCAAAGGTTTCCGTCAAATTCAATATAAACCATAGTTAAAGGGTCGTCTTTGTTTATTTCGTAACGAAAGGCATCTCCAATCGAAAAAACTAAAATATCCCCGGTGCTGACCTTGTATTTTTTGCCGTTTTTAATTAAGGTACCGCTTCCGCTTTCGACATAATGGATTATTCCGCACATTATGAAGGGTAAATTGGCGAGTTGGGATTCATTTTTTGCTTTCATCTTGCCGAAACACCGCGGATTTAAGTCTTGATATTTACAGTTGAATATATACTCACAGTCTAACATAAATACTTCCTTTATTTATTCGATGCTTTGTATTGACTTGGTGAAGCTCCTTTATATTTTTTAAATTTTTGGGAGAAGTTTGAAAGATCGCCAAAGCCGCAGAGATATGCCGTTTCGGTTATGCTTTTTCCGCTTTTAAGGAATTGCTCTGCCTGCTTTAAACGGTAAATGCTGAGATATTCGATAACGGTCATTCCCGTTCTTTGCTTGAATATCCTTGCGATATATGCCCTTGAAAGATGCAAAAGAGATGATATCTGTTCTATGCGTATATCATTCTGATAATTTGATTCTATATAGCTTTTGATTCTCTCAACATAGTCATTGAGGTCGTTTTTTTCGAGTGTGCAGTATTTTGAATAGATTTCAAAAAGGTATGAGGAGAGAAGTGAAATGCTTTTCGGAGAACCGTCTTCAACGGAGCCGATTTTTTCGAAGCAGCTTTTCTCTCCCGAAAAAACAGCGGGCAGAGCCTCAAAATCCGAGGCTAAAATTCCGTCAAAGGATACAAAATAATAAGAAAGTGAGGTATCGGGTGCGGCGCTGCACAGAGCTGCCTCGCCTTTTTTAATTATGAATATATCTCCTTCCTTAATTTCAAAAGATTGGCTATCCTTTGTGAGAATACCTTTTCCGCAGGTAACATAATGCAGAGAAGTGAAGGCAGAGACGGCGGGAATTGCATCGTTACATTGCCAAGCTGTTTGATAACCGCATCTTTTGGGGTTTAGATCGGCAAGATTACCGTTTATGTAAATTACCTTTTCCTGCAAAAAAACACCCCGCTTATATTTCTCGTTGTTTACATTATAACATGTTTTTTTGAGGTTTTGCAATAGGTTTCCGAGAAAAAGCGAAAAAGCACAAAATTTCCTGCAAATCAAGCATATCACGCTTTTGAACAAGCTGTTTTGTTTTTTCTGCTGCTTTTTTGTGCGGTTTTTCGGAAAAGGTAACATTTTGTGGTGTATTGTATATATTTTTCATAGTTTATCGTGGGAAAATGTGCTAAAATAAAATGTAAAATAAAAAATATTTTTTTGGAGGAAGAAAATATGAAAAAATCGTTACTGTTTTTTGTGCTTATCGTTGCAGTTTTGCTGTTTACGGTTGCAGTTTCGGCTACTGGAGCTGGGGTTACTCAGACAGCCGCTGAAAAGGAAGGCTTTGTAACAGACGGCCTTGTTTCCTATTACAGCGGATCCGGAAACAATGGTAAAACAATCTGGGAAGACCTTGAGGGTGACAATGACATTACAGGGCTTACCGTGAACGATACGAACTATTTTAAAGATTCCGGTTTTGTTGTAAATAATACCCAGCAGGTTCTCCCCGAAGAACTCATAGGTCTCATTGGAGGGACAGATGAATTCACAGTTGAGATCCGCCTCAGCGATTTTGAGCATACTAGTGGACTCGCCGAGATTATGGCATTTGATAACCAAGCTTTTTATCTGTTCTTCGGAGATGGTGCCACAACACTGACACTTAAAACTTTTGCTCAGAGCTATACTTCAAATTGGGGTAGTGGCAGGGTTAATGTAGAAAACATGAGCAGCGAGCTTCAGGACGCTTCACTGCTCACGGTCACATTCAAGGTAGGCGAGAATAAAAGTGATATCATTGTTTATCACAATGGTGTATTAGTTGGATCGGTAGCGACTGATGCTCAATATGCCGAGCCTTTGCAATCAGCAACAACGCTGAGTTTTGGCAAAAATTTCTCTGCTGTTTATGAATCAATGCGCTTCTATAACCGTGCGCTTACAGCGGAAGAGGTTCAGCAGAATTTCGAAGCTGAATGCATTGCTTTTGACGGTGCTGTAAGCACCGATGGCTTTGCCATCCGTTTTACGGATTATAACGGCCTCAGAGGTATTTTCAGCTTTGACAAGAGCAAGGACGCGAAATTTGCGTTGCAGGGCTATGAGCTTATTGAATACGGTGCTATAGCTGTTCCCGAGGCAAAATATAATGGCATTACCATTAACACAACCACATACGAGCTTGAATCCAACGGAAAGAAGATTGCTGTTTGGTCGAATGGCGAGTTCGTGGGCAACACACTGGAAGGCAGACCGGAGAACAAAGGCGATGATCTTGTTACCTATGGTCTTGCTGTGACAAATTATAAGGCAAATCACAAAGACGACGTTTATTTCTGTGCTTATTCCATTTATAAAGATCCCGATGGTAATATCGTTGTAACAGTCAAAGACTATGGAGTGGAAGGCCAAAATGCGCACAACCTCTATCAGTTTACACTTGATATGTATATAAACGGCGCGATCAACTCGTCAAATACCGACGACGCTGCCGTTTGGAATACTCTTCTCGCGGGTGCTGTTACCCTTACCGAGAGTGATTACACTGCAGGTGAAAGCGGCACAAAGAAGGCAGATGGTACATACTACACAGGCGACTTCCTTTTTGCCGAGATACCGGTTATTCTGCAAAAAGAAATATCAGAAAAAATCAAGCTGACGCTTGTGGAGGATACAAATAACGGTTCTTGGGTTGCAATATACCGCGGAGAAGGCGAGATAGTGCAAACTTATAATGTCGGCAGATTGGGTCAGTTAATTAATGAAATTACAGTAGGAACCATATCCCCGAATCCCAAGCTGACCCTGGCTTCCGAAATGAAGATAAACACCATCATCTTTGATCACGGAATTACAAAGATAGGTGCTTACGCTGTTTATCATCAACAAGGTGTAAACACTATTGTCTATCCCAAAGGAGTGTCTTTCGGTGATGCCACCTTCTCTCATGCTTATAATTTAAGTACGGTTTATGAGGCGAAGGCAACGGGTTATATGCAGGAAAATGAAATTGGACTTCTCGATTTCTCGACTGTCAGCAGTGTGAACACTGCCTCGCTTCTCTTTAATGTGAGAGGCGCAAAAAAGCTTCACCTGCCGGCAACTCTTGAGGGAGCGACTATCGGAACTAGGATGTTCTATGACGACTATGGAAAAAACCGTGAATCCCTTACAAAGGTTTGGTGCGGAGATACTGCCGAGCCCGAAAATGGAGTAATTGACCTTACAGGTTCAAATATCACTTCCATAGGCAAGGAAGCTTTCACTTACCTTTCTTCGCTGAACACTCTTATTATTCCCGATAGCTGCGTTTCCATAGGCGCAACTGCTTTTACGCCTTATGAGAATTACACAAGCATTACCACAGTAAAACAGGCAGCAAAAAATGATACAATTCTGGATTACTGCACTGCAAACAATTTTACTTATACTAATCTGGACGGAACGGTGACGTATTATACCGCTACGGCAGAATAAATTAAACGAAGAAACGGACTGCCTCGGCAGTCCGTTTCTTCGTTATTTATAAAATTCAGGCATATTCTAAATTACACCTTGAAAAATCAGTGCTTCTGTGGTAAAATATATTCAGATGCGTCCTTGTGACGATGAAGTGTTATGAAAATTTTATAATGAAAAGAGTTGACAGCTATGCTTTGGGGAACATTTACCGCAGCACATATCATCAGCTTGATAATTTGCCTTGTTGTTACTTTGGGGCTTCATTTTCTTCTGAAGCTGTTTTCGGACAAAATCAAGACAGCTATCCTGTTTGTGCTGTCGTTTGCAGGTATATCGGCAATTATTTTTAATCTTGTGATGTGGGATTCTCCCATTGAATATCTCCCGCTTCATATGTGCTCTGTTAATGCGCTGCTGCTTCCTTTTGCGGTGCTCACAAAAAACCGCGTTTTGGGGGCTGTGACCCTTTTTTGGTGTCTCGGTGCCGCCCTTGCACTGATAGTTAACACAGGTCAGGCAAATTTTGAAATAATGTCTCCGACCTTCTTATTTTTCTATATCCCTCATATGCTGGAGGTGGCTGTTCCCGTTTTGCTTTTCACCTCGGGACTTATAAAATTCGAGCTGAAGGCGGTGCCCCTCACAATAATCATAACCATGCTCATATATACCGCCGTGCATTTTGCCAATCTGTTTCTCAATGATTATGCGGCAGATAAAGGCATACTTGACCGGGCGGGCAACACTGTCAGCGTGAACTATATGTATTCCCTTGATCCCGAGGGAAATCCAATGCTGGCTTTCTTTTGGAAGCTGATACCATATCCTTATTGGTATATGTATGCCGCAATACCTCTTATCGCGGTATATCTCGGCGGAATATGGGGGATAACAAGGCTTGCCTCGAGATGTAAAGGAAAAAAACATAATAAGGCGGAGATATAACATATTTGAAAAAATCTCTTGACAAAATTTGAAGTATTCTATATAATATTAACATAAAGCGTTTGAGCGGAAACCAGTAACCGTTTTTTGCGTTTCAGAGAGCTGTTGGAGGGTGCAAAACAGTAACGCAGGGCTCGGTGAATTCATTCCGTTAGCTGTGGGCTGAAGGCTTTGAGCTGTGTAGGCTTTACCGGGGGAGACCGTTATATCGAAAGGGTGTTTTTTGCACCTGATGAGGTTCTTTTTGCGAAAAAAGGACGAAGCAGAGTGGTAACACGGTCAAAATGGCTGTCCCTGCAGCTCCCGTCGGGAGCTGCAGGTTTTTTTGTTGATATACGGCAACAGCCGTGTAAATATAAATCATCAAAAGGAGAAATTTATTATGAAAAAAATTCTATCACTTATTTTAGCTCTCGCGCTTTGCGCTGGTGCTTGCTTTGCGTTCACTTCCTGTGGCGATAAGGCTGATTTCACAGTTGGAATTTGTCAGCTTATGGAGCATGAGTCCCTTGATAAGGCTACTCAGGGCTTTGTTGATGCGCTCACAGAGGAAATGGAAAAGGCAGGAAAGACGGTTGATATCGATTCCCAGGTTGCAGGCGGTCAGGATCTCTGCACAACGGTTATCAACACCTTTACAGCAAAAAAGGTTGACCTCATTATGGCAAATGCAACCCCCGCACTTCTTGCGGCGGCAAATGCAACCGATTCGATCCCTGTTCTCGGTACCTCAGTAACCGACTATTCGGATACCTTCGGAGGCAATATTCCCGCAAATGTAACAGGCACCTCCGATGCTGTCCCCTTTGACGATCAGGCTGAAATGATGATCGAAAGTCTTGGTCTTACAGCAGGTGATCAGGTAGGTGTACTCTACTGCACTAACGAATCTAACTCTCTTATCCAGTATAATGCTGTTAAGGAGCATTTTGAGGCTGCGGGCATCGTTGTAAAGGCTTATACTTTCTCCGAGACAACAGAGCTTCAGGCACTTGTTAATTCTATGGCGGCAGAATGTAAGGCTGTTTATGTTCCTTCCGACAATACCGTTGCAGACAACGATTCTATCGTTGGCACGATCTGCAATGAGGCTAAGGTTCCCGTGTTCACCAGCTACGGCGGAGCTATCTGCTATGCAAGCCTTGCTATCGATTATTATGAGCTTGGTGCCCAGACAGGCAAGATGGCGGCTGAGATCCTTCTCGGCACAAAGACTGTTGCTGATTTCGATATCAAGACCCTTACTCCTTCTGTTGTTTATAACGAAGAGCTTTGCGGTGCGCTTGGAATCACCGTTCCCGAAAACTGATTTAATTTTTTGAGGTAAAAGATGTTTTTTCTGAATGCGTTGCCCGGTGCTGTTGCAGAAGGGCTGATATGGGGCCTTATGGGGATCGGCGTCTATATATCCTACAAAATACTCGATATTGCCGACCTCACCGTTGACGGCTCGATCTGTACCGGTATGTGTGTTTGTGCGGTTATGATAAAAAGCGGTGTTCCTGCATGGCTAAGTATTCTGATCGCGTTCCTTGCAGGAGCTGCCATAGGTGCGGTGACCGGTCTTTTACATACTGCGCTGGGTATCCCCTCCATTCTTGCAGGTATCCTTTCTCAGCTCATGCTTTATTCTGTGAATCTTGCTATTCTGGGCGGGAAATCGCTGATCTCCTTTGTGGGAGGTCAGCATAAGCTGCTGCTCAGTATGAGCAGCAATATACATGCAATTATTGTTGCAGGGCTCATTATTGCGGCAATAATTATTCTGCTTTGGCTCTTCTTCTATACAGAGGTCGGGCTGACGCTGAAGTCCACGGGAGATAATCCCGACATGAGCCGCGCGCAGGGTGTCAATGTAAAGCTCAACAAGGTGCTGGGACTTGCGATCTCTAACGGTATCGTTGCCATTTCAGGAGCGTTGCTTGCACAGTATAAGGGCTCTGCGAATATCAACGATGGCAGAGGCGCGATCGTTATCGGACTTGCGGCAATCTTCATCGGACTTTCCGTTTCCATGAAGATAAAGCCTAATTTCGTTGTCAGCCTTATAGGCGTTGTCGGTGGCGGTATAGTATATTATATCATTTACAATTTTGTAATTCTTCTCGGGCTTAAAACCGATTATCTTAAGATGCTTTCGGCCATAATCGTGGCGATCTTCCTTGCGGTTCCTTATATCAAGGGCGAATATTTTAAAAAGAAGAATCCTATAAGGATAAAGCAGGCATCTTCTGCCGAAAATAATGCGGGAGGTGATGCAAATGCTTAAGATCACCGATCTGCAGAAAACATTTAATCCCGGCACGGTAAATGCAAAAACAGCCCTGAACGGTCTTGATCTGACCTTAAATGATGGTGACTTTGTTACCGTTATCGGCGGTAACGGAGCAGGTAAATCCACCCTGCTCAATGCTATTGCAGGTGTTTGGAAGCCCGATTTTGGTACAATTGAGATTGATGGCGTTGATGTAACAAGTATGCCGGAGCACAAGAGAGCAAAGTTTCTCGGAAGAGTTTTTCAGGATCCGATGAAGGGTACTTCACCCGACATGGAGATCGATGAAAATCTCTCCATTGCGGCAAGACGAGGAACAAAGCGCAAGCTGGTCTGGGGTATCAAAAAGGATGAGCGTAATCAGTATAGAGAGCTTCTTGCAACTCTTGAGCTTGGGCTTGAAAACAGACTTTCCACAAAGGTCGGACTTCTTTCGGGCGGTCAGAGACAGGCAGTCACGCTTCTGATGGCGACCCTAAGACGCCCAAAGCTGCTCCTTCTTGACGAACACACAGCCGCCCTTGACCCCAAAACTGCGGCGAAGGTTCTTGAAATTACGGATAAGCTGGTCTCGGACAATAATTTGACTACCCTGATGATAACTCACAATATGCACGATGCGATCGCATACGGCAACCGACTTATCATGATGTATGAGGGTCGCATAGTTGTTGATATTTCGGGTGAGGAAAAGAAAAAGCTCACCATTGCACAGCTTCTCGGACTTTTCGAGAAGGCAAGCGGCAGTGAGTTCGCAAACGATAAGGTGATGCTTTCAAAATAATGATCATCGGACTGTAAAAATCAGCTCGCGTATAAGACCATAAATCTCCCATCAAATTGATGGGAGATTTATGGTCTTAATTTATAGAATCAAAAAATATGAGAGTGACCTCTAAAAATAATTTATCTGACTGTTTGCGGTGTGATATACCGGGGTAATTGATGCACGAACGTAAGCCTTCCCTTGCAGGAAAGGTGTCGCATAGCGACGGATGGGTAGATCATCTAACCGATCAAAAAACTGTAGGATGATCGATTTCGCTTGCGAAATGACCCTGAATAGGGAAGGCTTGCGTTTGTGCATCGTGATTTGTTAATTCATCACTCTACTAACATCCCGACAAATTATTGTTTGCATTAGATTACCGTACGGGATATCGAAAAGGCAAAGCTCCGCTTTGCCTGTCAAGCCGTGATGTTGTTTTTTACAAAATTGGAATCCTCATGCGGCTTGAAGGGTTTGATTCAGACCATACAGATCAGCAAAAACAAAAAAGCAGAGCATAAGCTCTGCTTTTTTGTTTTTGGTGACCCGTACGGGAATCGAACCCATGTTCCCAGCGTGAGAGGCTAGTGTCTTAACCGCTTGACCAACGGGCCG
>JAZOAL010000145.1:0-15422 GCA_045595425.1 Eubacteriales bacterium | reverse complement strand
GCCGCACTGCTGCGGCTCTCAAGGGCGCTTGTGATCACACCGCCGTATCCTTTTTGCCCCCCAAAAGGACGGGGGGAAAAAGGGCTTGTGCGGCCGCGAACTGCTCTCGTCAGCGGTAACTGATTGTTTGGAGCGATAATCGCAGTTCGCTTTGTTTGTTTTGGAAAGTTAGTTTTCTCCGAAAAATCAAAAGTCCCGTGGCCTAAGCCACGGGTGCTTTTGATTCAAATCACAAATTTATGTTTATATTAAATTACTTTGCAAAAACCTTCTTGCCTGCAAATGCTGCACCGGCGAGAGCAACTACGAGAACGATCACGAAAGCTGCGGTGGGAACGCCGGTAGAGGGAGATGTAGCAGTGCCTGTATAGATAACGCCATAGTGACCGATATCTTTATCAGAAACAGTTACTTCCTCTGTTGCGTTCAGAAGGGAGATAGAAAGTGCATCTACAGAAGCGAGAGCTGCTGCAGAAGTGCCTGCTGTAAGGGGCATTGCCTTAAATGTAACTGTAGAGCCTTCAACCTTGATGTTCTTGATGATGTGATATACATTGTGCTCAACATCGAAATAGAAAACCGTAATGTTGTTCTCTTTTGTCAGACCGGGAACATTGATAGTAAGCTCAACGCCTGTAAGCTTACCGCCCCCGACAACCTTCTTACCGTGATCGGTAAGTCTGAGGTCGAAGGAGCCGAAGAACTTATAACCGTCATAAGTATGACCGAAATGGCTGACAAACTGATCGTGATCGGGAACATATTCAGCTTTTTCTTCGTGACGAGTGAGCTTTGTGAGCTCGCTTGTTGTATCAACGTCAGCAACTGCGTTGCCTTCTGCGTCAACAACTGTGGGGTTTGCTTCCACCGCCTTTGAGATAGTTCCTGTGGGGCTTCCGTTTGCAGAAACCGCAAGAGAAAGAGAAGAGAGAACCAATGCTGTGAGAACCAGGATAGATATGAGTTTTTTCATGATTTTGTCTCCTTTTTGTAATTATATTTTTAATTATTCACAAATTGTGATTTCACAAGTTTAGCCAGCACAAGATATCTTCTTGAGCCGGTTTTGAGGCAGGTCGAAAGGGTAATGATTCTGTCCTTTTCGGGGTCAACGGTAACATCATCCGCAATTATAGTCCGCGCATCGGAGGACTCGTAAACATCCTTGAGAAAATCCGCATAGGGATCCTCGGAGGTCGGATAAGCTCGGAGAACATGCCTTGTATCAAAGGGAAGTGCCGCAAAAACCTCATAGCTCAGCCATTCTGTTTCGGTATAGATATCGATTCTTCTGTGATTCTCGAAAAATTCAGCATCCATATAAGAAAGCAGAGAACCGAATTTTGTGCCGTCGTCCATATAGTGACCGTAGATCACGGTATTGTCATCTGTAAACTCGGTGCTGTTATAATTCTGGGTATAGATACATCCCGTAACGTCATAAGCACCGTTTATTGCTCTGCGCAGGTAGTATCCGTTGTTCTTCGGATGCTGCACTATCGGAAAAGCAACCTCAGTTCCCGGGATCTCGATCCATGAATACACATCTGCCGAGGTCTGTTTAAGCAAATCGAAATTTATCTTGACCAAAGGGCTGATCTGGGGAAGCACCGCCTCATCGCCGCTCTCCGGCAAGGACGAGGGCGGATTTATATTCTCAATAATATTGCCTTCATCATCGTATGCTCCGGTTATCACCACGCGCGCATCCTCATAAAGATCGCTCATCGCCCGTCGGAGTACCAGATGGTAGACCCAAACGCCAAGACATCCTGCCGCAACGATGACCGAAACAACGAAGAGAATCATCCAGAATATCAGACGCTTTTTCGAGCGTTTAACGCCCGCGTCATTATTCTCCATTTATAAATCAACCCTCACAAATATAGAAAATATCCAAAATAAGCTGCCAAAGCGCATCATCATCCGGTCTGAATTCGGCAAAGGCACCGCTTGTATCCGTTGTGCCCTTTATGCCGTGATAGGAAATATCCAGCTCTGATGCAATAGAGGCAAGGTAAACCACCTCGTCAACCGTCAGATCCGTAAAACTGTTATCCGCCAAGCTGTTATAAAGCGATGCGGGAAGCCCCAAATCCTTTTTTATGGCAGCTATGGCAGCATCAATAAAGGAAAAAATATACTGCTTCTGGCGTTCAAGCCTGCTGTCGTTCGAACCATCACCCACATCGCGCCTTGCGCTCAGATACATTGCCGCCATTTCTCCGTCAAGAGTAAGCGTTGCGCCCTCTTTAAAATCCTCATGAACCGAAGTCATGTCTAAAGGAATAGTTACTTCAACGCCTCCGACCGCATCGTTCAGCTCTTTGATAGCCGCATATTTCATGGAATAGCAAGCATGTATCGGAATTTCATACAAAAAATCCGAAACCGCACTCACCGTCATCTCGCAGCTTGACTTGGCGCCATCGCCGTATGAATATGACAGAGCGAGCTGACCTTCGGACGAGCCTATGCTGTTGCCTGCATCGTCAAATGCCTCAAAAAAGGACATCGAATTGCGGTCAACGGATATTATCGACAAATGCTTGTTCTCTTCGTCAAGCACGAGCACCAAAAGCACATCTGCCTGCCCGACATCGGGCTCTCTCAAACCGCTGTTCTCCTGAATAGTCTTAAGCCGCTCATAAACATCCTCAACACTCTTGCCGTTCGATTCCGAAACAGCCTTTGCTCTCAGCCATGTGACAGCGTCAAGCCTGCCTGTATCTATACCCATGAAAAGAAATGTGGTCAAATCCTCATTATACCGATACTTCTTTCCCTCATAGCTGACAACATCAGGATCATAAACATAATCAGGCATCGCGGTGAGCTCGTTTTTTCTTCTCTCCTCAATTGACAGTCTCCCCGAGGTTTTCAGAGCAAAAAAAACACCGACCATTATGCCGATAAGGAGCACAATGACCACAAAAATGCACGCAAGCGCAACGAGAGCCTTTTTTGAAAACCGAGACATTGAAAGGCTCTTTTTCCCTTTGTTTTTGGGATTATTATTCATAATTACACAACTCACCCAATTATATTACTATGTAATTATAACATTTAAATAAACTTATGTCAAGAGTTTTTTTGTACATTTATTCTGCATCTCTCTCTTTGCTTTGAAAAATTGACCTTTTCTTATTTTTCCGGAAAGAAAAAAATTGAAAACTTTTTTAAAAACTATTTACAAATCGGAAAAAGTTGTATATAATATTATAAAATACGGTCGGAGAACGGAAAGAAACCGAATAAACACCGTCAAGAGAGTTGCCGCCAAAGGCTGGGAGCGGCAATACGGCAGAGTCGGCATGTGCCTCCGCGAGACCCCGAGCTGAAAACATCGGTAGGCTCGGTCGCATTGTTGCGTTAAAGACTTATGAGATGCCTTGCCCTTTTTTGGGCGGCAAGCAGAGTGGAACCGTGCTTTATGCGCCTCTGTACCGATTGGTACGGAGGCCTTTTGTTTCCCTCTCGGCATCCCGATTTTGGATTACGGAGTAGATAATGAAGCTTAAGATCAACACAAAAGATTTTGTCCGTGATCTTGACAGATTCACGGAAAATCTGACCGTTCTGGGAAAGAGAACGGCAAAGAGGGTTGCCCGCACAGCCGATGCTGTGGCAGGACTCCCGCAAAACATTAAGAACACTGCAAACAGCATTCGCGAAGAGGTTAAGACCTTCCGCGAGCGCGACCCTGCGGCAAAGAGCGATGCGGAAGTTCTGCTTCTCTATTCGGGGCTTCACGCGATCCTTGCATACCGCGTTTCCCACAAGCTTTATCTCACAGAGCACTATTTCAGTGCCAGAGCGGTGAGCCAATTTGCAAAATTTGTTACCGGAATCGAGATACACCCCGGCGCAAAGATCGGAAAGAGATTTTTTATTGACCACGGTGCCGCAGTCGTCATCGGAGAAACCACCGAAATCGGGAACGATTGCACGATCTATCAGGGCGTTACTCTTGGCGGTACGGGCAAGGACGTGGGAAAAAGACACCCAACTCTCGGAAATAACGTAATGGTCGGTGCGGGCGCAAAGGTGCTCGGCCCCATGCGCATAGGCGATAACACTAAAGTGGCAGCCGGTGCGGTAGTCCTGACCGAGATACCCGATAACTGCACCGCAGTGGGCATCCCGGCAAAGGTAGTGAAGCGCGAGGGCATGAGGGTTGATGACCTTGATCAGGTGCATATTCCCGACCCCGTTGCACAGGAGCTGAAGCGTCTTGAAGAAAAGATCGCGGAGCTGGAAGAGAAATTGAAAGGATAAAACAAAATGCAGCTGTATAACTCACTTACAAAAATAAAAGAAGAATTTGTACCAAACGAACCGGGAAAGGTGAAGATGTATACCTGCGGTCCCACTGTCTATCATTTTGCCCATATAGGAAACCTGCGCACCTACATTATGGAGGATGTGCTTGAAAAATATCTGCGCTACAGCGGATATGAAGTTAAAAGAGTTATGAACATCACCGATGTGGGACATCTGACAAGCGATGCCGACGAGGGCGAGGACAAGATGGTAAAGGGTGCGAAGCGTGAGCACAAGACCGTTATGGAGATCGCGCAGTTCTATACCGATGCGTTCTTTGCCGACTGCGAAAAGCTCGGTATCAAGCCCCCGGATGTTGTTGAGCCCGCAACAAACTGCATTGATGATTTTATCAAGGTTGTTGAGGGCCTTATCGAAAAGGGATTTGCATATGTTGCAGGCGGAAATGTTTATTTTGACACATCAAAGCTGAAGCAGTATTATGTTTTCAATAACTTTGACGAGGATGACCTTGAGGTTGGCGTGAGAGAAGGCGTTGAGGCTGACGAAAACAAGAGGAATAAGAACGATTTCGTTCTTTGGTTCACAAAATCCAAATTTGAGGATCAGGCACTCAAATGGGATTCTCCTTGGGGAGTCGGTTATCCCGGCTGGCATATCGAATGCTCCTGCATTTCAATGAAGCATCTGGGCGAGGATCTGGATATTCACTGCGGCGGCATCGACAATGCTTTTCCTCATCATACAAATGAGATAGCGCAGTCCGAGGCATATCTCGGTCATAAATGGTGCAATTACTGGTTCCATGTGCTCCATCTCAACACAAACAGCGGCAAAATGTCAAAATCCAAGGGCGAATTTCTAACAGTTTCCCTGCTCGAATCGAAGGGTTATGATCCGAAGGCATACCGTTTCTTCTGTCTTGGCTCGCATTATCGCAAATCACTGGTGTTCACCTATGAAAATCTCGATAACGCCGCACTGGCATATGATAAGCTTGTCGCAAAAATTGCGGCACTGAAGCCGGAAGAGGGAGAAAAGGTTGACGAGAGTAAGTTTGCAGAGCTTAAAAAGCTCTTTACCGATGCTCTTGACAATGATGTTAACACCTCACTTGCGATCACGGCACTCTATGATGTGCTCAAGGCTGATACCAATGCAGCAACAAAGCTTGCCCTCATAGAGGATTTTGACAAGGTTCTCACCCTTGACCTTATTGCGCATGCCGAAAAGGTAAAGAATACCAAGTCTGCTGCTCCTGCTGCCGACAGTGACCTTGCGGCAGAGGTTGAAAAGCTCATTGCAGAGCGCGCCGCGGCAAAAAAGGCAAAGAATTTTGCCGAGGCAGACCGCATCCGTAATTATCTCGCCGAAAAGGGCATTATCCTTGTGGATTCCCGAGAGGGAACAACATGGAAGCTTGAGGGCTGATATGTTTGGAAAATTAAAAGAGCTTTATGCGAAAAATAAGGAAGTAATTTTATATCTCATCTTCGGAGTTGGCACCACGGCGGTGGATTGGACCATCAGGTTTATCTTTTTAAGAGATGATATGCCAATGCCGCTTGTTCATACTATCGATGCGGCAGCATGGGTGTCCGCTGTAGCTTTTGCTTATATTACCAACAGGATATTCGTTTTCGAAAGCAAAACAGAAGGCTTTTTGGGCGTTTTATCAGAGATTGTAAAATTCGCAGGAAGCAGAGTTATCACATTTATAATTCAAGAAATCATTGTAGCTTTAATTTACAATTTGATACCGCCGATGGCAGTTATTGTCATTTCCTCGGTTGTTGTGGTAATACTGAATTATATTCTGAGCAAGCTGATCGTTTTCAGAAAGGGTAATAAGCAATGAATAACGATTTGATGCGTACTCGCTATATTCCGAAAGAGGAAAGGGAAAATCCGAAACTACCCAGCACAAAAAAGAGACAGGTCTGCTGTGAGGAATGTGAATATTACGACTATGATGAGGATTGCGACGCATATTACTGCAAGATGTCCCTTGATGAGGATGAAATGCTCCGATTCCTTTCGGGCAAAAACGGAAGCTGTCCTTATTATAAATACTACGATGAATACAAAAGTGTTCACAAGCAAATATGAAAAAACAGCGAAGATATTTGATATCTTCGCTGTTTTTCATGTTATTTTCGCCAATATTTGCGGTCAAGGCTTCGATATTGAATTGCTTCGGCGATATGCTGAGGTTCAACCCTTTCGCTTCCGTCAAGGTCTGCAATGGTGCGAGCCACTCGCACTATGCGGTCATAGGCTCTTGCCGAGAGCCCGATGGCGGAAAAGGATCTGCGAAGGAGATCAAGGGAGGCATCGCTTATGTTTATGACCTCGGACGGTGCGCCCGGACGGATCTGTGCGTTGCAGTATACACCCTCCATGCCTTCAAAGCGCTTTGCCGCAAGCTCTCTCGCTCTTATAACCCGTGCACGTATATCTGCGGAGCTTTCGCCTCTTGCATCGCTCGTCATTTCGTCTATGGTCAGTGAAGGCATCTCGACCTCAATGTCTATGCGGTCAAGGAGCGGCCCGCTGACTCTCGAAATATATTTGGCAACGGCGCCCTCTCCGCAGGTGCATTTTTCGGTGGGATGACCGAAATATCCGCATTTGCAGGGATTCATGGCACATACCAGCATAAAGGTTGAGGGGTATGTAACTCTGCCGTTCACCCTTGTGATGGTAACCTTTCCGTCCTCAAGGGGTTGGCGGAGAGAATCGGTCACGTTTTTATTATATTCGGGAAGCTCGTCCAGAAAAAGGACTCCGTTGTGGGCAAGTGAAACCTCACCGGGAACAGGATTCGCTCCACCGCCCACCATGCTCGCGGAGCTCATTGTATGATGAGGGGAACGGAATGGACGGGTGCGGAGCAGAGACACTTTTTCGGGCAGGAGTCCTGCAACAGAATGGATCTTCGTTGTTTCAATTGCCTCTTCGAAGGTCAGAGGAGGCATGATGGAAGGTAGTCGCTTGGCTATCATTGATTTTCCCGTTCCGGGAGGGCCAATGAGCAGGATATTGTGACCGCCTGCGGCGGCGATCTCCATTGCGCGTTTTGCCATGCCCTGTCCTTTTATATCGGCAAAATCAAGGGATATTCTTCCCGATTCTTCAGCAAAAAGATTATGATCTCCTGCAGTGGGGGAGAGAATTTCTTTGCCGCAAAGATGGAGGGCAAGGGAATGAACATCCTTTACGCCGTAAACTGTGATCCCATCAACCGAAGCGGCTTCGAGAGCGTTAGCCTCGGGGGCATAAAACTCTTTAAAGCCTGCATCACGGGCAGCCGCACACATACAAAGCACGCCTCTGACCGCGCGCACCTCGCCGGAAAGAGACAGCTCACCAACAAAGCATTTGCCCTCAAGGCTTGCCGAGCCGAGATAACCCGCTGAGCCAATGATGCCGAGAAGAATGGCAAGGTCAAAGCCCGAGCCCTCTTTTCTCCTGTCGGCAGGGGCAAGATTAACGGTTAGATCGCTTTCGGGAAAGCGGAAGCCGCTGTTTACGCAGGCGGTTCTTACCCTCTCCTTTGCCTCTTTGACCGCCGCATCGGGAAGTCCAACGATTTCATATTTTCCGAGACCGTTTTCGGAGTTACATTCTACCGTGACGATATATCCGTCAACGCCGCTGTTGCCGGCACTGAATACGGATGTCAGCATTTTTCGTTTCTCCTTTCGTTTTTAGCCTTTGATCAAAAAGAAATATACCAGCACCAGCACCGCGAGAATAATACGGTAGATGGCGAAAGGAATAAATGTGTGTTTCTTAACAAATCCCATAAGGAACTTTATCGCTATAACGGAGACAAGATAGGAAACAAGGCAGCCTACAAGAAGGATGGCTATCTCCGCTGCGCTCAGGGCTCCGCCGTCAAGGAAAAAGTCAAGTATTTTCAGCGCAGATGCACCGAGCATTGTCGGCAGAGCAAGGAAAAAGGACATTTCTGCCGCCGCACTGCGGGAGAGTCCCATAAGAAGACCGCCGAGAATGGTTGACCCGCTTCTGGATGTGCCGGGCACAAGCGCGAGAACCTGAAAGCAGCCCATTCCGAGAGCTTTTCCCCATGAAATTGAATGAACATCATCGTCGGGCATCCTTTTATCGCGGCGTGCATATTCGATAATGATGTAGATGATACCGTAAAGAGCGAGCATTGCCGCAACAGTTTTTGCGTTGTAAAAATGCTCGTCAAACCAATCGTTAAGCTTCAGCCCTATTATAGCCGAGGGTATAACGGCAACGATTATCTTTCCCCAAAGGGTAAAGGTTTTCTTGTTTTCTTCGCAGTGAAGAAAGCCGCCACTGCCTGTATTTTTAAATTTTGGCAGAAGTGTTTTAAGAAACAGCCCCAGCACCGCAATAGATGCGCTCAGCTGAATGACCACTTCAAACATTTCAAAAAAGTCATCGCCAACCAGCTTGGCGTTAAACGGAAGAAGCTCTTCAAGCAAAATGAGATGTCCCGTTGAGCTTATGGGGAGCCACTCGGTGATACCTTCAAGAATACCGTAAATGACGGTTTTGATCAGTTCTATTACTGTTTCCATATAAAAGTCCTTTCGTCATTCTCCTGCGCGCATGATATCGCCCTCGCGCACCTCAAATGGAACGCGGGCAAAAAAGATCATGGCGGGATGCGGTGCAGAATCTATTGCTTCGCCCTTCTCCGAATATATTTCGGTCATTTTAAAGGGCGCGCCGACCTTGTGGGGGGATATCAGCTCGCAGTCATCTCCCACCGATACCTTGTTTCGCTGAATAAAGGGGTAAAGCCTGCCCTTCTCATTTTCTATCTCAAGTCCTTCGGGCAGAGGAATATCATTTCCCAGAGCCGTTGCAAAATAAGCCTTGTCGCGGATATAGCCGTTTTGCGTGCCGAGATTTGCCTTGTCAAGGGGGTGATCGAAATAGTAGCCTGTGCAGTATTCTCTGTGGCTAACGCATCCAAGCTCCTTTATAAGTGCCTCATCAAAGCTATAATTTTCGGGATCTGCGGCATAGGCATCCATTGCCATTCGATAGGCGTTGGTCACAACGGCGGTATAGTATGCGCTCTTCATTCGTCCCTCGATCTTAAAGCTGTCGATCCCGCTCTCCATCAGCTCGGGGATATGCTCAATGGTGCACATATCCTTTGAGCCGAGAATGAACGTGCCGTTTTCCGTCTGCTCAATGGGCAGAGGAATGTCGGGGCGTTTTTCTTCAACAAGAGCATAATTCCAGCGGCAGGGCTGGGTACATGCACCTCTGTTGGCATCCCTTCCCGTAAGATAATTGGAAAGGGTGCATCTTCCGCTGTAGGAAACGCACATAGAGCCGTGGATAAAGGCTTCAAGCTCAAGATCTTTGGGAATATCGGCTTTTATCGCTTTTATCTCCTCAAGCGTCAACTCTCTTGCAAGCACAACACGTTTTGCGCCCAAATTGTAATAAGCGCGGCAAACGGCGGCGCTGACGGCACTCGCCTGAGTTGAGATGTGTATTTCCATATCGGGGATTATTCTTTTAACCGTATCGAGAACTCCGAGATCTGCAATTATCATCGCATCAATGCCATAGTCGGCGATGGAGCGAAGATAACGCTCAAGTGCGGGGTATTCATAGCCTCTGGGCATGGTGTTGACGGTCAGATAGATTTTTTTACCTTTTGAGTGTACATATTCTGCGGCATCGCGAAGCTCATCCTCCGAAAAATTATCGGCGGCGCTTCTCATGCCGAAGAGATTACCTGCAAGATATACCGCATCAGCTCCGTAAAGGAGTGCGGCTTTCATTTTTTCAAAATTTCCTGCAGGGGAAAGAAGCTCGGGCATTTGTGTCTCCAATCTTTTTTAAATTAAATAGCTGTATTCCAATATATTATAGTACCCTTTAATATCAATGTCAAGGAATTTATTTTCTCTTAAAGCCGCAGCTAAGGCAAAGGGGCTCAATAAAGCGGTGATGAGCCATTGCCTCTTTCATTGCTTTTGCGCGGGGAGATTCAAGAATCTCCTCGAGAGAGGATTTGAAAATATTTCCGAGAGGTATATCGCCTTGTCTGTCAAGACAGCAGGGCACAACGGTTCCGTCGCAGAGTATGCCGACCTGAGTCAGCAGTCCGTGGCAGTTGTCGCTTCCATATTCGCCGTCATATCCACATTCGAAAATGGATTTGGAATCGGAAATATCCGGCCAATCAAAGCGTTCTCCCCATTCAATAAAGATATGGGTAGCAATACGTACTCCGCGATGTGTTTTTACCCATTCTTCCGCTGTAGGGGGGAAGAATTTTTGGAGCTTTTCCATGATAATTCCGTTAAGAGAATTTTGGGGATTTTTTTGTTCCTTATCCAAATTCCAAAGCCGAAGGACAACATATTTATCCTTTTTGGCGAGAGCTGAAGCACTTTCAAGGCATCCTGTCAGATATGTATCGAGCTTTTTTTCTGCCATTCCGCCTCCGGCATTGCTCTCAAAGGAATGAAGCGAGATGCAAACGGTGTGGAGATTTCTGCAGTCGCATAGAAGGGGCTGCTGCAGCGGCAGAAGAGTCCCGTTTGTTGTGATTTTCAGCTTTACATCCATTTCATCTGCGATGCCGAGTATTTTTTTCAGCTCGGGATGAAGGAGTGGTTCTCCCATCAGATGAAGAAAAAGATTTTCTATTTTTCCGTTAAGCTTTTTTGCGATCTTTTCAAATTCCGCCGCCGTCATATGTCGGCGCACACGATCATGTCCTGGGCAAAAATCGCACGCAAGATTACAAATATTCGTTATTTCAACATATGCGTTTTTCATATGTATATTTCCTCAAAAAAGCTTTTTGTCAAAAGCAAAGCGTTCGTTTTCGGCATCCCTTTTGCCGCAAAGATAGATTATCCCGCAGTGCTTAAAGCCGTTTTTCTCCATCATTCTCTGCATCGAGAGATTGAGGCGGTGAGTGTCCCCGCGCATAAATGAGAAGCCCTGCTTCCTTGCAAGGGCGGCGGCGTGATCAACCATCCTTCCCGCGATGCCCTTGCCCTTCGCCTCGGCGGCAACGGCAATCCTATGGATCGCGGCATATGGCTCTTCCGAGCGGAAGCTGCCTTCAAAAATCTGATCATAATTTGAATCCGGGCGAGTGTCATAGCAATAAACTCCCATAATTTTGCCGTTATCATCGGCAACGTATAGGCGATCTCCCTCAATGTCATTTTCAAAATCCCAGCGTGAAGGATATTCTCCCTGCCACTGGGGAATACCTGCAGAAGCGAAATACGCCCTTGCTTGCTCAACGATCTCCATTATCCTGTCGAGATCTTTTTTTGCCGATCTTCTTATTATCATAATCTCATTCCTTTGCTTTTATCCTATCATCGAAACCGAACGGGTGGACTGCGGGCCCTTACGCCTGTATTCGCTGGGCGACATACCGATCTGGCGCACAAAGGCTCGGTTAAAGGTGCGCAGAGTGTTGAAGCCCACACATTCGGAGATCTCCGTGACGGTCTTATCCGTTTGGCGAAGCTGACGGCAGGCATCGCTGACCCGCAGAGAATTGATATAATCGTTGAAACGCACCTTAAGCTTCATGCTGAAAAGATGTGAAATATAATATTTACTGATATGCAGCTCCTCTTCAAGGATTCCGAGAGAAAGATCACGCGAAAAATTGCGCGCGCAGTAATTGACAACTGTTTTTAGCGCATGAGAGCTGACAAATTTTGCATCGGTCAGGCTGAGCTTTTCCATAAGATCGCCGAAAAAAGTGAGCAGCAGGCCTTTAAGCACAATGCTTTTATACTCATTTTCAGCGGCGTTGGCTTCGCCCATTTTTTGTATGAGCAGCCGCGTCCCTTTTGGGAGATTTTCGCTTTTGACCAGACCCGAGCGCGGCACTCTGCCCGTCAAGGTCTCCAAAAGCTCGGGGAGCATATCGGGATTGAAGATCACGAGCATATATCTCTCTTTTCCGAAGGTTTTGAACTGGTGGATCTGATTTGGGAATATAATGCAAAGATCTCCTGCCCTCATTCTGTATTCCATCGAATCTATATAAACAGTAGTCTCCCCCTCCAGAAGAATACAAAATTCTATATGATAGTGCATATGGAGGGAACATTCAAGCCTGACTTTGCTTTTTTCGCCCTCGGTGCGAAAGTAAAATTCTTCGTTTTTAATTTCATAATTGGCTTCCATTAAAATCTCCTGTCGTTGCCTCTGTGGGGATTGTTTTGAGGGGGTCTGCGCTGCTCTCTTCCCTGTGCCGTCGGATCGGGTCTGCTCTGAGGCTTGCGTCCTGCGGCATCGTAAGGCATATGATGCCTCCGATCTCGGGGATCAGAAGCTTTTTGCGGTCTCTGACCTAGCGGATATTGACCTTGAATCGATCTTTGATTTCTGCCCTGCCCTTTGGGCGGATATTTTCCCATAGCAGGTCTGTTCTCGGGGGGACGGGTCATATAAGGTCTGCTTTGCGTCGGCATGTTGACCTTCTTTTGGCGAAGGAACATAAAGCAGAGAATTGCAACGATCGTTGCAAGCAGAATGATTATGAGAACAGTCCATATAATACCGCGGTTTGATTTTTTGACAGCTGCCGAAATGTTTTCGATATATAGAAGATTTTCTTCGGCTTCTCCGCCGGAATAGAATGGCGAACGCTCTGAATTCGATTCCACCCAAAGATACATTGTAACATCACCCAGCTCCTCGCGCAGACCTGCATCGCTTATATCGAAATATACGGTTTGGCGATTTCCCGACTGGATCTTTACATCACCGGTGTGGAAAAGACTTTCCTCGCCGTTTGATTGCGCAAGGGCAAGAGTAAGACGCACGGTGTTCCCCTCGCCGCCGTCGGCACTGATCACCGTGGATATCTGCTTTGCACCGTTAATGGTCTCAAACGCTATCGGAGCACTTCTGACCCCCATGTTTTCCCCTTTATATTTGGGGATCATGGCACTTTTCAAAGCTCTGTCGCCAAGATATTCGCTCACCTCCAGATAGCAGGTGCTGTCAGATGGGAAGAAATCAAAGCTCTTTCCTTCTCCGAAGTCGAAAAGCAGCTTTTCCTTGGCACCCTTCAAATCTTTATCGTCTTCATCCTTTGACGTCGAACCGGTGCCGGAGGAGATCACGGCTGATTTTATCTCGGATTCATATTTTTCCCAAAGCTCCGTCCATTCGCTTCCGATTCGTTTTTCCGCGCTTTTTGGTGCCGGGGAATCCTTAACGTCTATATATTTGAAAACCTCATATATCTCGCGCTTTTGTGCGGCTCCGCCATCCTCACCGACGCTCCAAAGACCCGTTTCGCCGTTCCCTGTTGCGCCGTCAAAATGACCGTTATAGATAAAAGCGGAGACATCGGCTTCCGCCGCTTTCAGATAAGCATAGGCATAGGATGCCGCCATTGAGATCTCGTCATCGGAGGAAATGCCGTAATTGTATATCATCAGCTCTCTTTCCTTGCCGATAAGAGAACGTGCAGCCGAAAGATTTTTTACGGTAAGAAATTCGGTATCCTCATCATCCGATGAGCCGATATCACTCCACACCATGGATGATCCGTCGGAGGCGATGGGCATCAGGGCAACTCCGAAATCAAGAGAGACAGAGCTTTCGGTTTCACAAATCAGTGCTTCCAGATATTCCGCTCCACCAAAATTATCGCGCAGAGAGAAGGGAAGCGTCGGATCCTGAGCAGCGGGGGCTCCATCGGCTTCGGGGCCCTCTTTCTCTTGATCGGCAACAGTCCATTTGTTGTCAAGAGAAATGAACACCTTGCCCTCTGCATATTTTGACCGCAGAGCCGTTGAAGCGATATTCAGAAGCTTTGCATAGCAGCTGACGCTGTCGGTAAGTGTACGAGCATCGTCTATGCCTGTTTCGGTCAGCGAATTTACGCCGTGCCCGAGAATGTAGGCGGCGGCAAAGCCGTATTTTCCGTCAGTGCGAGTGTATCGTTCGGCAAGAAATTCAAAAAAGGCCGCCATTTGGCGATAGCTGTCTCCTGTTGTGACGGAGATGGCATAGTGGCTATCCTTTTTTGTTTCTTTTTCTTCGAGATCATCGGCATTATCCTCTGTCCGAGAGGGAGTTTTTGACGCCAGACCCGCAAGAGGGGCGGGCAATTCTTCCGGCGGAGTGCCGAGGGTAAATTCAAGATATATTTCAATGCCGGCACCGGTAAGATTTTTGATCTTATAGTCAAGCTCTGCGACCTTTGAGGCATTGAAATAATGGGAATTACCGTCAAAGACCGAGGTCACGGCACCCTCTGCGCTTTCGGGCAGGATATATTCCTCGATCGGAATACGAATGACAGTGTGCTTTGCTCCGAGAGATATTGCATCCGATGAAGAAACTATCGAAAGACCTTTGATAGAGGAGTATAGAGGATATTCGTCTTTGTTTTGCGCAAGAGCGTCGGGGTTGTCAACATATCTTGCATCGCTGAGCGCAATATAACCGTTTGCACGGTCGAAAACGGCGAGAACAAAGCTTGAATAAAGCCTTGTGCGCGCGCCATCCTTCAGAGGCACGGCAAAGCTCATTTCCGCTCCCGATTTCGACTGAGCAACGGGTATAAGAGTTACAATATCAGATACAGAGTTGTTTGCGGGGATTTCTATAAGATAGATCGTTTCACCACGAAATTCCCGCACATCGGCAGAGTCGAGAGTGGCACTTATTTCAAGCTGTGCATCCTCGGTGTCATAAACTACGCTTGTTATTTCACTTGATCTTTCTCCGGCGTCACCCGAACAGGATACAAAAGCGAGTGCCGCAAGAGCAATTATGACCAAACCGATAAAACACCGCCTGCATGCGGACATCATTCTATTCACCAATATACACCCCCAAAAGAAAAAAGTTGCTGTATTTATGGCTATTCGCCACATATTTTGCCTTTTTTAGGACAAATAATGCTCTTTTTATGATTATAGCATATATTTCACTTCTTTGCAATAGCAAACCATATTTTTGGCGTGAATTTTAAAATTAAATTCAAAATAATAAACAATAATTTGTCGGTGAGTAGAAAGGTGAACTATGGCAGATGATGACAAGCGTTAGCCTTCTCTATCAGAGAAGGTGGCGCGGAGCGACGGATGAGTAGAAGCCCCGTCTATGAT
>JAZOAL010000144.1:0-5950 GCA_045595425.1 Eubacteriales bacterium | reverse complement strand
GCATGAGGAAGTCCCAGAGCTTCGCCAACAACGCGAACCTCATCTTTAAAGAGAAGCTTTATAGGCTCAACAAGGCTGAACTTAAGATCATCGGGAAGACCACCCACATTATGATGGGATTTTACCGCCTTTTTACCCTCTGCCGCCTTGATGCTTTCGAGAATATCGGGATAGATAGTACCCTGAGCGAGATATTCAACGCCTTCGAGCTTTCTTGCCTCGTCAGCAAAGACATTTATAAATTCTGCGCCGATTATCTTTCTCTTTTTTTCGGGGTCGCTTACACCCGCAAGAAGATCAAGAAAACGATCTGTTGCGTCAACATAGATAAGATTTGCATCAAGCTCTTCTCCGAATATCTTTATAACATTTTCGGATTCATCCTTGCGCATAAGGCCGTGGTTAACATGAACGCAGACGAGCTGTTTGCCTATAGCCTTGATGAGCAGAGCGGCAACAACAGAGGAGTCAACGCCGCCTGAAAGAGCAAGGAGTACCTTTTTGTCGCCAACCTGTGCGCGCACGGCGGCAATCTGTTCTTCGATGAAGGCATCTGCCAGAGCTTTTGATGTGATCCTTTCCATTGTTTCGGGACGAACATTTGAATTCATATAATTCAACTCCTTATAAATAAGAATTATTTAACTGTATTGCTCTTTTCCTTCTGAATAACGTCATGAGCACCGCCCTCAACGATACTTGTTGCGGAAACGAGTGTGAGAACCGCCTTTTCCTGAAGAGCCGGGATGGTGAGCGCACCGCAGTTGCACATTGTGGACTTAACCTTTGCAAGGGACATAGCAACATTATCCTTTAGAGAACCTGCATAGGGAACATAGGAGTCAACACCCTCTTCAAAGGACAGCTTCTTATCGCCGCCAAGATCGTATCTCTGCCAGTTTCTTGCTCTTGCCGAGCCTTCGCCCCAGTATTCCTTATAGTATGTTCCGCCGATGCTTACTTTATTCGAGGGGCTCTCGTCAAAGCGGGCAAAATATCTGCCCAGCATAACGAAATCCGCACCCATAGCAAGGGCAAGGGTTATATGATGGTCATAAACTATGCCGCCGTCGGAGCAGACGGGGATATAAACGCCTGTTTCTTCAAAATATCTGTCTCTCTCAGCGCATACATCGATAAGGGCTGTTGCCTGACCGCGTCCGATACCCTTTGTTTCACGGGTAATGCAGATAGAACCGCCGCCTATACCAACCTTGATAAAGTCAGCACCGCACTCGGCAAGGAATCTGAAGCCCTTAGCGTCAACAACATTTCCTGCGCCTACCTTAACGCTGTCGCCGTATTTCTCTCTGATCCATTCAATGGTCAGCTTCTGCCATTCCGAGAAGCCCTCAGAGGAGTCGATACAAAGAACGTCTGCGCCTGCCTCTACCAGAGCGGGAACACGCTCTGCATAGTCACGGGTGTTGATACCGGCGCCAACGACATAACGCTTGTCCGCATCAAGAAGCTCATTCGGGTTCTGCTTATGTGTATCATAGTCCTTGCGGAATACCATGTAAACAAGTCTGCCCTCTTTATCGATAATGGGAAGGGAATTGAGCTTGTTATCCCAGATGATGTCATTTGCGATCTTGAGAGTTGTGCCCTCGGGAGCTGTGATCAGCTTATCAAAGGGAGTCATAAATTCACTGACCTTGGTTGCGGGATCCATACGGCTTACACGGTAATCTCTTCCCGTAACTATGCCAAGAAGCTTGCCGTTTGCTTTGCCGTTGTCTGTTACAGCAACTGTGGAGTGACCGGTCATTTCCTTCAGTGCCACAACATCTGCCATTGTTGCATCTGGAGTTATATTGGAATCGCTTACAACGAAGCCTGCCTTATGGTTCTTTGCGCGTCTTACCATATCAGCCTCGTCCTCAATAGACTGAGAGCCGTAGATAAAGGCAACTCCTCCCTCGACGGCGAGAGCAACGGCAAGTCTGTCGCCCGAAACCGACTGCATGATAGCGGAAACCATGGGGATATTCATTGTGATCTTGGGTGTTTCGCCCTTTTTGTATTTAACAAGAGGTGTTTTGAGGCTTACATTTGAAGGTACGCATTCACTGGACGAATAACCGGGGATGAGAAGGTATTCGTTAAAGGTGTGGGATGCTTCGTTGATGAATGTTGCCATTTGAAAAATCTCCTTTTGCGCTTTTTACATATTATTATACACCTTTTTTGGCAATTTTTAAAGACCTATTCAGCATTTTTTTGCTTAAAATTGAAATTTTTACATAATTTCCGATTGAAAACCCGTTTTTAGCAAAACTTTTAAGCAAATTAACAAAAAGTTTACAGCGTAAGCTGTTTCCACTTCACTATATATTGTCGCACACAATACATATTAGTGATATCCAAAATCTTATACAAAATAAAACGCAGAAAAACTGCTCATAAATTAAAAGACAAACAATAATTTATCTTTGCCTCCGGCGGCATAGGGACTTCCCCAAAAGTCCCTATGAACCCCAAAACTTTAAAAGAAAAAACTTTTATGTTTAAAGTTTTTGGGATTCTAAAGACCGTTTTTGGGAAAGGTCTTTAGCGGGGTATGGGGCGGCGCCCCATGCTTATAAATTATTGTTTGTCTTGAATAGTTTTTTTAAGTCTTCTTTATATAGAACCGTGTATCGGTTAAACACAACTACAGCACGGATAAATCATGTTTATTCGTACAGTAATTTATATGTATCCTCAAGGGTGAGATAAACCTCATTTCCATAGAAAGCATACCCATCGCCCATATTCCACATGGACATCTTAACCTTAGCCCAGCTTGACCAGAGCAGCCAATAGCAGGTTTTAATGCCCGCTTGGCTGACTTCTGTTATAATGTTATCAAGATTCAGGCAGGTAAATGAATCCTTTTCACTCCTGTCATAATCAGTACGGATAAGTGAGCCCGGACCGAATTCCGTAATAGAAAAGATCTTTCCCGTTTGGGACAGTGCGTTCTCGGATATCTCCAGCACCTCATGCCCTGTATATGAGCTTGTATACCAGTCACAGCCAACTATATCGCAATATTCGTCTCCCGGATAGCAGTACATAACGTCAACACTTGTCGACGCCATTCCGCGAGAAACATTGGGGCTGTATTCCCAGATCATAGAATCAATGCCCCGCTCATTTACAAGATAATCATAGATCATCACCCAGAGACGAACGGCATATTCTTTCGGTAAGATATTATGTTTATCACCGTTTACGATGCAGAACCAGAACCAGTTTCCGTTCATTTCATGAAGAGGTCTGAAGATCACAGGCACTCCGTTATTATGGAATATCTCCAGAAAATCTCCCAACTCCCTAAGCGATTCCATAAAATTCTCATTATAATCCGTTCCCTTTGTCAGAAGCTTTTCCCAATCCTGTTCAGTGCCGCTGCCAAGCTCACCTCTGTATCTTTTCGTCCTGTCTGAAGGATTATCAAAATGCACCGAGAAGGTAAAGATACCTCCCTCGCGAGCATATTCGACCATGTCATAAGCATCCTTGACCTGCGCATTCCATGTATATCTTGTACCCGACTGCGCTTCGGCAACATCAAAGCCGAAAAGGGGACAGTCAACGCCGAGATTCTCCATATAAAGACTGCGTTCGGTGGTCAGTGTCTCGCCATATCTGTATGCGTTCATATGCTGACCCACAATGATCTTATCCGAATTATAGACATCGGTAAGCACCTGCATCAGCTTATCCTTTGAATATACCTCTTTTTTCTCTGTGGTGAAGGTCTCACCCATTCCCGAGGTCAGCTCAACGCTTGTCTCTCCCGAGACCTTTCCCGTTTCCACATCATAGCCAAGCATTCCCTCAAAGAAATAATCTATACATTCATCAA
Source organism: Eubacteriales bacterium (assembly GCA_045595425.1). Lineage (GTDB taxonomy): Bacteria > Bacillota > Clostridia > Oscillospirales > CAG-272 > SIG710. The sequence goes on along the minus strand of JAZOAL010000144.1, from coordinate 2,094 downwards.
TTGTGGTATAGTTTCCCGAAAGAATGACATTGCCGTTCTCAATCTTTACATAATGGCTTGTAAAGTCGGTATTTGTATCCGAAAGAAGGATATATTTTTCGCCGTAATCATCGATTTTGCTTGCGCTTTTTATCGTGAGAGCGGAATATGTGGCAGTCTCAATATCGGCGGCGAAATCTTCCGCAACATTGTCATCATAAAGATCCTCAATCAAGGTATATTCCGAGATCGGTGTTCCGTCAATTGTAACGCTGTCAAGATATCCCTGGGGAGCAAATATGTATTCTCCTGAAGAGGGAAGTCTAACAGCGCCGTCAGCGATGAAATTTATAGAAAAATAATTTACAGCGTTCTTCAGTGCTTTCTCAGAGCCGCCTGCAACGATGATCTTGCTTCCGACTTTTTTTATTATGTATTCGCCTATCTCGAGCCCGTCATAATCGACGCCCTCAATCTCTCTGTTCGTCTTTCCGATAAGGATCTCATATTCGGTCTCTGCAGCTTCATCGGTATCCTCCGCAAGAAGCAGCTCGGTATCAACATAAATGTCGGCACAAAGGTCTTTGGCGGCATTTCTCACCGAAACCGAAGAATCCTTACTGTGGATAATGACATATTCGCCGATATTTTCAACATTTACAAGTTCCGGCTCGGGTTCGCTATCCGTCACAGCTTCTGTGTCTGTTTTTTCGGGCTCACTGACGGCAGCATTGCTTTCCGCAATGCTTTCGGTATTGCTTTGGGTGCTCTGCTCGGTATCTCCTTCGACCTCGGAGGTATTTCCGCAGGCACAAAATGAGAGTATCATTATAAATACTAATCCAAATAAAGCTGTTCTTTTCATTTTTCCTCCAATATAAAGTCAGTAGATAAGGTAAGGAGCTCTCTCGCCGCCTTTAGCGTATCTCCATCAGAGAATGAGCCAAAGGCATCATATTTTTTATTTAAAATTCCGCCTTATAAAAATTTTACCATACATCCCTTTAAAAATCAACCGATTTTCAAATATTTTTCCGGTAGTTTTTTGAATATTTATTTAATATTTTGTTCTTCGTCTGTTAAAATATTATCAAAAACCGAAAAAGGATAGAGCTTTTTATCGGGAAAGGAACAAATATCGAATTTCGCAGTCTTTCCGGCATCAAGGGAGAGTCTGTAGGCATGGAGAGCTATCATATCCTTCGGGGACACTCCAAAATCGCTCGTTTCCCCTCTCATTCTTTCGCGGCTTCCGTATTTCCCGTCACCGACAACAGGCATTGTGCGAAAGGAAAACTGAACTCTTATCTGATGGGTTCTGCCCGTGCCAAGTCTTATTTTTACAAGAGAAATCTTACCGTGCTCGCCATCTGCCGTTCCGAGAAGCTTATATGTAAGACAGGCTTCCTTTGCACCCTTTCGAGGTGAAAGAACGGCAAAGCTCTTCCCTTGGCGCTGATCCTTAAAAAGATAATCACGAAGCTCGCCTTCGGCACTCTCGGGCTCGCCGCTGACAACGGCAAAATATTCCTTTATACATTTTTCCTTATCTGAAATGGCGGCAGACAGGACCCCTTCGGTGCTCTTGTTTTTTGAAAAGACCATTATACCGCCTGTAGGGCGGTCAAGTCGGTGCAAAAGCCCTGCCTGTGTACCGATATAATCGGAAACAAGCCCCAGCATATCCGTGTCTTCCCTGCCATCTGCCGCGCTTTGGGAAAGAACCCCCGCCGGCTTTACACATACAATGACGTTGTTATTTTCAAATAATACTTTCAGCATTTTTACCTCTGTGATAGGCAATACGATAATTTGGCGAAGCAGACTTTTATAATCAGCATCGTTTATAGATTTCTCGACCTTGCCCGGAATGACGATGCGGGTATTGATTATAAAATTTTCTACGGTTAATTAACCTTCAAACAATAATTTGTCGGTGCGTAGAAAGGTGAACTATGGCAGATGATGACAAGAGTTAGCCTTCTCTAGCAGAGAAGGTGGCGCGGAGCGACGGATGAGTAGAAGCCCCGTCTATGATTACGATATCTGAGCAATACCGACAAAGGTGTTTAAGCATAAACTAACTTTTTGTTTATAAACCTTTATAAATCAACG
>JAZOAL010000143.1:0-11505 GCA_045595425.1 Eubacteriales bacterium | reverse complement strand
TCTTTTAAAGTTTTGAGGTTTCCAGGAACTTTTGGGGAAGTTCCTGGGCCGCCGGATGCACATATGAATTATTGTTCGCCTTATAGCCGTGCAAATTTTGATAGTTGTCTATTCAATATTTTTTATGTCATATTGAAATTTTTTAATTGTGTGGTATAATATATTTGTATATGCGTCGAATTTTGTACGTTGTGGAAATCCTTCCTTACAAAGAATATAAATCACAGGAAATCCTTCCGTACAAAGAATATAAATCACAGAAAACCCATACGAAGTGAAAGAGCAGAAAGGTGGTATAAATATGTTCTTTTATGCTATGCTGTTATCGTTAGGTACAGATGACAGAGATTTTGTTGAGAAAATATTTGAAAAATATCATAAATACATATATGAGATAGCATTTAATATTTTACATAATCATCAAGATGCAGAGGATATCGTTGATGAGGTAATGATAAAGATAATTAAAAATATCGAAAAATTTTTGCACGCAAGCGGAAATGAAATCAAAGCCCAAATTGTTATATATAGTAGGAACACCGCTATCAATCTATATAATAGGAACAAACGCAGGATTAAACATGAGGTAAGCCATACCTATGTGAATGAAGATGGTGAGATGGAAGAAATTGAGATTGAAGATTTGGGTGAGAGTATGGAGGAATTTATCATCAGAAAGGAAACTGTTGAAATTGTACGGTGCTGTTTACAACAACTTTCTATTGAGCATCGGGATGCCATAAAATTGGTATACGCATTAGGATATTCGAACGTAGAGGCGGCAAAAGTCTTGGGGATCACACCAAATGCGTTTGGATTACGCCTATACAAAGCTAAGAAGAAATTGCTTGAATTAGTCGGAGGTGAGTTGAGTGAACGTATCTGATTTTAGTCTGGATTTACTTATCAGAGCCTCGGCTCATAGCTTGCTTGCGGAAGATATAGAATTATTTGATTCTATTGATACGACAAACACAAGACTTTCCGGAAAAACGATTCGAAGGATTAACAAGAAAATCAAAAAACATGAGAAAAAGTCTTGGTGGGAAGCCGTCCCCGTTGCTTGCCGTCGCGCAGTGGCGGCTGTCCTTGTGGCTTGTAGCGTTTCCTTTGGACTTTGTATGGGGGTAAGCGCGATACGCGGGGAATTTGTTGGAGCTGTTTTGGAGTGGTACGATAAGTTTGTTTCCGTTTTTTACGTGACGGAGGAGACGCCACCAAGTGCTATTGAAGAATATAGAGAACCGAGGCTTCAACTGAACGGAACCGAAAAGCAAACGATAGCCCGAGCAGATACTCTCCATATGATTCACTACTATGGAGAAAATGGACTGGAAATGGGTTATCAGCAGTTGCTGATAACCGACAGCTCTTCGGATATAGATAATAAAAATTGCTCCGTGAAGGAAGTACAAGTAAATAAAAACGAGGCTCAACTGTTTTCATATGAGGATGGTAGTCGCACTATTGTATGGCATGACAACGAGTACGCTTATTCTATAATATCATATACCAGTATATCATCCGATTTGATCATTGCCATAGCCGAATCTGTAAAATAGACATAAAAAACGCAAATTTCTCAGAAATTTGCGTTTTTTATGTAAATCTTGGAAATGATTACACAGTCTCAATTGTTATATTTATTAGGAGGTGTAATTAAGAAAAAAGCAAGTTAATATTTTGCTAAGGCTTCACAAATATTTACGGTGAAGCAAAAAGATTATTTAATCGGAAAGGAAAAAATAATGAAAAAAAGAATTTTGTCAATATTGCTCTGTGGATTGTTCATATTCCACCTGTCAATTTCGGTGAGTGCTGCTCAAAAGCCTTCGATAAATCCCCTATGGGATAATGTTAAAGGAATAACTGCTACACTTACCTTTAATGGCAATACCGGAAATGTAACCGTTGTTGTTTCTGGAAAAACCAATGTAACAAATATTACAGCGACAGTTGATTTGTACTATAAAACCACAACCGGTTCGTGGATAGAAATAGAGAAAAATTGGAGCTATAATGTAAATCAACAAACACTGGTTATACTTGAATCATTTAATGCAACACCCGGTCGAGAATACAAAATTATAATTAATGGCAAGACAACCCTGGGAGGTTATGAAGAAGTCTTTTCCAAAACAACAATAGCAACTTGTCCGTCTGCACAGTAAACGGTTAAGTTACAGAAAGGATTTATCATAACAAAGAAAAAGATATGAAATATGTGGTTTGCGAAAAAATTGTGTGAACCCTCATGGTTGCTATAACATCGAAGATTTCTAAATAGGAGATAAATTAAAGGAGTCTTTCATGAAAAAATCAATACAATTTATCGTGCCACATACAAGGCTGTATTTACCACAACTGAAACATCCGGCACTATTAATTCTGTAAATGTTAGTATGAGACTTAGAAACACAAACTATGTCGTTACTGATTGCGCAACAGCAACTTATTCATCAAACGCAGGAGATAGTGGAGGGTTGGTATATTCATCCATCCCAAGCGGCAATTCAATGGCTGGCATTCATATGGGAACAGTTTCCGGAGGATATTCGATTTTTTCTAAATCGTATAACATTTTAACTTCGCTAAATGTTGCTCCTTATTAAACGAATATGATGGGGGCTTATTTTAGCATATAAATGATTTAATGAATCTAAGCTATGTAAGGAGAACAAAAATTGAAGTTACATTACAAACGTAATATATTAACAGCACTTTGCCTGCTATTAGCGATATTGCTTTGCAGTTGTCGAAATATCAATGATAATAACAAAAAACAAGACACCACTATCGACACCGAAGCATATATTATGCAAACAAATATAAATCCATCATTTGCAATGAATACTTATCTTAACAAAGAAGGAATTACCAAATCAAAAATCATCAAATGTCCCGATATAAATTCTATTCGGGAAACAGTTTATTTCAGAGATGCAACAAACGATGAAATCAGCGAATACGTAAATGACGCGGTTGAAAACTGCAATTATTTTACTGATATTACAAATAGAGATATTGTTAAAAAAGACGATTTTATTTATACAGACTATAAGGTTTATTTTAACGGGAAAAAGGTTGCGGAAGGAAAAAACGAATTTTTAAAGGTTGGAGCAGGCTATTATATGCCCGATTTTGAGAATGCAGTTGTCGGGGCTAAAAAAGGTGAACCTTTTACGACGGAAATCAAATCTCCTGTCGCAACCGATAAATATAACGTCGGTGACGTTTTAAGCTACGAAATAGTTGTTAATGCAATACAAAGAGCTATTATTTTTACAACTAAAGACGAGCAGGTATGGTACAAATATGACGTTGAGAGCGAAGAAGCTTTTTTGAATTATTGCAAAGATCAAGTCCAAAATCGTGTAAATGTCCAATCTTATCTTGATGCACAAAAAAGAATATATAAGAAGCTGATAGAATCTTCCGATTTTGATATCGACGAAAAAGAATTAGAAAACTATGCAATACAAATTCTTGAAAGTCAAAAAGAGATGGCACCAATATTATACGACTTGTCCTTTGAGGATTATGTCTCAAAGATAATGAATCTAACGATGGATGAATTTAACAAGGTCTGCCACGATAAAGCTGAGGCTGATATAAAAGAGTTTTTGATAAATGCAGCACTTTGCGAGCAACTTAAGATAACAAGCAATAAAACCGATTCATATGATTACTATCAAGACGTGACCTATCAAATCCACAAATACATGATGGATAATATTATGATCCCAAATAACTAAGTCAAACGATAAAATTATAAAAATTTCTCCTATTATGTTATCCGGGATGTTGTCGGTCATGATAGCCGTGCAAATTTTGATAGTTCCCCTTGACAGATTCAGAAAAATGAGATAAAATAAAACGGTTGTCACCCTTGTGACAACCGTTTTAGATTGATCAGCCCATTCTGTCAGACATTTTTCCGCCGCCGAGAATGTGAAAATGCAGGTGCTTTACGCTCTGGCATCCGTCCTCGCCGCAATTTGTTATAACACGATAACCGTTTGAAAGATTCTCTGCCTTAGCAATTTGAGGAACAGCCTCAAAAATTTTCGAAATAAAAATACTGTTTTTTTCATTCACTTCATCCACAGAAGCCATGTGAGCCTTTGGAACAACGATGATGTGCACGGGCATTTGAGGATTTATATCTCTAAAAGCATAAACATGATCATTCTCAAACACCTTTGTTGAGGGTATTTCACCCTTAATTATTTTACAAAACAAACAGTCCATTTTTAACCTCCATAAATTTTAGTAAGGAAACAAATTATGAGTAACATTATCAAAGCCGAGTGCGATATTTGGGAATATCTCAGGCACTGCGGCAAAAAGATCGTAATGTACGGCATGGGAAACGGTGCCGATAAAATTCTCGCGATCTGCGAGAAAAAAGGAATAGAGATTTCTGACTTTTTCGCCAGCGACGGATTTGTTCGAGGTCATTCCTTTCACGGAAAAACAGTGCTGACATATAGCGATATCAAGGAAAAATACTCTGATTTTATTGTTCTTCTCTCCTTTGCCACTTCCCTGCCGGACGTACTTGAAAAAATCGACAAAATCGCATCTGAAACAGAGCTTCTCGTCCCCGATGTGCCCGTTTTCGGAAGCACTCTTTTTGACATGGATTTCTGCCGAAAGCATATAGAAGAAATCGAGGACATTTATAATCTTTTCGCGGACGAAAGATCGCGTGAGATTTATAAAGCTACCATAAACGCAAAGCTAAGTGGCAAAACCGAATTTTTAAATGCGAGCGTATGCGAGAAGGATGAGGTCTATTCGGATATTTTAAGACCCGAAAAATATATCTCCTATGCAGATCTCGGCGCATATAACGGCGATACAATTCGGGAGCTTGCATCTTATGCACCGAATCTGAAAAATGTCTATGCCATTGAGCCCGACAAACGTACCTTCAGAAAATTAACAGATTATGCTGAAAATGAATCTCGCTTTGAAATTCACTGCTGCAACTGTGCCGCATGGGATAAGAGCGAAACGCTCTGTTTTGACGGCAGCGGCAACAGAAATTCAAATGTTTCCGGAAACTTAGCAACATTAAGCGAAAAAAAAACGATAGAAGTTAATGCCGAAGCTCTTGACGATATACTTAACGGAAAAGGCGTTGACTACATCAAATACGATGTTGAAGGTTCTGAGGCGGAAGCCCTTGCAGGTTCTGCCAAAACTATCAAAAAATATTCCCCCGATCTTCTCGTTTCGCTCTATCACAGAAGCGAGGATGTATTTATACTCCCACGCTTGGTAAACAAGCTTGGTGATTATAAGCTGTATCTTCGCAGATTCAGATATTATCCCGCATGGGATCTGAATCTTTATGCAATTAAAAATTAAAAGAGCTTTTCGCGATAAACTCCGTCAGCAATAAGCTTTTTGAAATATTTGATAACATAAGGCTTATCCTCTGCATAAGTAACTCCAACCCAAGTATCATTTGACGGAAGCACCTTTACGCTCGCACTGCCTTCGAAAACCAGCCCACCCACAAGGGTTGGCAAAACGTGCTCCGATTTCACGTCATCACTCCGCAGATTACGAAGGAAGCTTTGGAGTGCTTTTTCTGCCTTATCAAATATTCTCGGTGTGAAGCACCACATATTCATAGAAACAAGAGAATTTACATCAAGAGCTGTGTCCTTGCCGTTCACTGTTCCAACGGCGGCACCGCTCTCTTTTTTTATTATGTTGTAGGTTTCGACAACATCGGTTAAAATTCCATTCTCATCTGTTTTGCAAATTCCTCTGGTGACACCTCCGTTTTCGCTAAGGGTATTTGCAAGAACAAAGCCTATCATACCAAGAGAGAGCTTATCTCCCGTGTCATCATTTGAAACAAGAAATTCGTGTGCGGTTTTATAAGCCTCTTTGCCGTAATAATCATCAGCATTTATAACAAGAAAGGGCTCATTTACCGCATTTCTCGCACTCCAAAGCGCATGAGTCGTGCCCCAAGGTTTCTTTCTGCCGAGCGCACATTCTGGAGTATAGGGCAATTCATCTGTAGATTGGTAGACATATTCAACCTCGCAAAGCTTTTCAATGCGGTTTCCTATCACCGCTTTAAAGTCCTTTTCTATATCGCGCCTGATAATAAATACAACTTTATCAAACCCGGCATCAAGTGCATCACTTATCGAATAATCGATTATTATCTCGCCGCTCGGTCCAACCGGTGCTATCTGCTTAACTCCGCCACCAAATCTCGAGCCGATACCGGCAGCAAGAATAACCAATGAAGTTTTCATAATTCTACCTTCCTTTCCTCGATTAGTATAACATATTTCTCAGTCAAAGTCAAGCAAATTGCTCGCCTATATGCTCGGATTTTCAGTTGTATGGAAAAGGAAGCATCCACGACTTGGCAATTATGATTATAGCTCTGCAGGTGCATATTTTGTAACGATATGCACTCAAAACAGAAGTTGTGTGTTATCTCGCATTGTAGGGCGGGGGCTTGCTCCCGCCGAAACAAGCGCTATAGAATATACAACGTTTGGGAAGATTGCTGATAAACAATTATTATTGCTTGAAGACCGCTATCCGTGTCTTGCGGTTGACCAATATGTAATTATGCCCAACCATATACACATAATTATGATTTTGAACGGTGACACGGCGGGAGCAAGCCCCCGCCCTACGATTATGGATATTGTTTGTGCGTATAAATCGTTAACAACGAAAGAATGTAAAAACAAAGGTTTTGGTGGAAAATTGTTTCAAACCTCATTCCATGAGCATATTATCCGAGGTCGAGAGGACTATGAGAAAATCGTGAAATACATCTACGAAAACCCAATTCGCTGGTACTACGACGAATTATACGCAGAAGAATAGGGGTATGGACTTTGCCCGATACCTTTGTGATACAAAGGCGAAACTGGCGATAAAACATCGATATGTATATCTATGATGCAACTAACGAATAAGCAATAGAATTCCGACCTATCGAAATAAATACGTCAACCCCGACAGACAATAAAAAATCTGTCGGGGTTAATTATTTGTTTACAGCATAGCAAATTTACGCCCTATGAACAAACATCCTTATGAGAAGAAGCCTTTTGCGGGTCCTTTTTCCAAAATATCAGCCGCCAAGATAGGCTTTTTTAATCTCCTCGCTTTGAGCAAGCTCCGCACCTGTGCCCGCAAGGACGATTCGTCCCGATTCGAGAACATATGCCCGGTCTGCAATAGCAAGAGCTTTACCTGCATTTTGCTCAACCAGAAGAATGGTTGTTCCCTGCTCATGAAGCTCTTTAATAATATCAAAAATCTGATCAACAAGAATCGGAGCAAGACCCATTGACGGCTCATCCAGCATCAAAAGCTTTGGCTGACTCATGAGAGCTCTGCCGATTGCAAGCATCTGCTGTTCGCCGCCGGATAGGGTTCCGGCAATCTGATTCTTTCTATGAAGAAGTCGGGGAAAACGCTTGTAAACATCCTCAAGTCCTTCCTTTATATACTTCGGGTTAGTATATGCTCCCATTTGAAGGTTTTCCTCAACAGTCATCTGCAGAAAAACTCTTCTTCCCTCCGGAACATGGGCAAGACCCTTAGTTATCAGTTTATAAGACTCGGTATGAGAAATGTCTTCATCCCTAAAAGTAACGCTCCCTGTATGAGAACGAAGCATACCGGAAATCGTTTTAAGCGTTGTTGATTTTCCGGCACCGTTTGCACCGATAAGGGCAACTATCTCATGCTCTTTTACTTCAAAATTGATATCCTTGAGAGCGTGAATTTTACCATAATACACATTAAGATTATCTACTTTAAGCATAATCACGCCTCCTTTGACTTGCCAAGGTACGCTTCAACGACCTTGGGGTTGGATTTGATCTCATCAGGTGTTCCCTTTGCGATAACCTTGCCGTGATCAAGCACACAAATGCCTTCACAAATGCTCATAACAAGCTTCATATCATGCTCAATAAGCATAACAGCTATTCCGAAATTATCGCGAATTCTTCGTATATTTTCCATAAGCTCCGCAGTTTCCGACGGATTCATACCTGCGGCAGGCTCATCGAGAAGGATTATTTTAGGTGATGTTCCCAGAGCTCTGGCGATTTCAAGACGTCTCTGCGCACCGTAAGGAAGACTGCCCGCAGGAGCACCTGCAAGATCTGCCATATGGAAAAAGTCAAGAAGCTCAAGTGCCTGTTCGTCAGCCTTTTTTTCAGCCTTTCCATAGCCAAAGCCGTGAGTTATGGCAGAAAAGAAATTCTCCTTCATGGAATTATGAAGTCCGACCTTGACATTATCGAGAACCGAAAGATTGGAAAAGAGTCTGATGTTCTGAAATGTTCTTGCTATTCCCATGTGGTTGACCTGATGAGTAGATTTGCCGGCTGTACTCATTCCGTCAACAAGAATACTGCCTCTTGTTGGCTGATAAACATTGGTCAAAAGGTTAAAAACTGTTGTTTTACCTGCACCGTTCGGGCCGATAAGACCTGCAATTTCGGTGCGTCCCACAATTAGAGAGAAATCGTCAACAGCAGTAAGACCTCCAAAATCAATGCCAAGATGATTGACTTCAAGGACAGGGCGTTTACCTAAATCTCTTTCGGGAACAAAAGCATTTGAGGGATATGGAACAAGCTTTGGCTTGTTTTGATACTGATTACTCATTTTCCTGACCTCCCTTGACTGCTTTTTTCTTTGAAAACCTTTTTGCCAAATTCTTAATGCTGAATCTGCTCTTAAATTCGGTAAATTTGGAATTGGAGTTAAGGAGCATGATAGCAATAAGCAAAACAGAATATGCAAGCATACGGTATTTATCAAATCCGCGAAGCATTTCGGGAAGAGCTGTAAGAGCTATAGCCGCTATTATAGAACCGTTTATGCTTCCCATACCGCCAAGCACAACTATAACAAGAATTTCAATAGACATATTATAATCAAAGGTTGTAGATTTTATGTTTGCCAAGCTGTGACCGTAGATAACTCCTGCAGCACCGGCAAAAAATGCAGCAAGCATAAATACGATAAGCTTATAATAGGTAACATTAACACCTGTTGCCTCTGCGGCAATCCTGTTATCTCTGATCGCCATTATCGCTCTGCCATGCTTGGATTTTTTAACATTCATCATAACGATAACGGTCAGAAATACCAAAATCATCGCAAAAGGAAGAAGTGTTTTGGGCTTCGAATATATAAAAGCGTCTGCATTGTTGGTCGAGAGTCCCAGTGGACCGCCTGTAATTTCAAAGCTTGTAATCAAAGTTTTGATAATCTCGCCGCAGGCAAGTGTTACTATAGCAAGGTAGTCACCCTTAAGTCTGAGTGCAGGAAGACCTACAACAAGACCTACAAGTGCGGCGAAAAGGCCGCCAAAGATCATTGAAATCGGGAGTCTGATAAAAAGCGGAAAAGCATTTACTGTCCACATTGAAAACAGGCATCCGCTAAATAGACCAACACTCATAAATGCAGCATGACCAAGTGAAAGCTCACCCAAAAGGCCAACAACAAGATTAAGTGAAACCGCCAAAACTATATAGCAGGAAACAGGAATAATCATATTTGTAAGCTGACGGCTTGCAAATCCGCCATAAAGCATTGTCGAAATCACTGCATAGATGAGAACAACAAAGCATATAGTTGCAAAATCCTTTGAAAAGGCTTTTCCTATTGATTTACCGTTATTTTTCATCATATTACACCTTCTCACTGATCTTTTTGCCGAGCAAGCCTGTGGGTTTAACAAGCAGAACTATAATTAGTGCCGCAAAAACTATGGCATTTGACATACTTGTGGAAATATAGGCGTTTGAAAACTGCTCGATTATTCCAAGCAGAATTCCGCCAAGCATAGCCCCGGGAACAGAACCGATACCGCCAAAAACGGCAGCAGTAAACGCCTTGATACCGGGCATTGCACCGGTTGTGGGAACAACAAAAGTATATGTTGCACCATAGAATGTACTTGCAATTGCCGCAAGAGCAGAACCTATCGCAAAGGTAACAGTTATAGTTCTGTTTGTGCTGATACCCATTAGCTCAGCGGCTTCTTTATCTTCAGAAACAGCTCTCATTGCCTTGCCTATCTTTGTCTTGCTTATAAACAGAGTCAGGACGATCATAATAACAGCCGTAAGTGAAAGTGTTATAATAGTGATTCCATCTATGTTAACGCCCCCAAGCTTTATGGAAGGAAGATTGAAGATACGAGGGAACTTTTTACTTTCCGAACCAAATATCAAAAGAGCAATATTTTGCAAAAAATAACTCACACCTATTGCTGTGATGAGAACTGCAAGAGGTGATGCTTTGCGCAAAGGCTTATAGGCAAGGAACTCGATAGTCATACCAAGCAGAGCGCAGAAAAGAATACTGATAATAATTGAAATAATAGGGGGGATATTGAGGCTCATAACTGTTACAATGATAGTATATGCACCTATCATAATAACATCGCCGTGAGCAAAATTAAGCATTTTTGCAATGCCGTATACCATTGTATAGCCGAGGGCTATAAGAGCATAAATACTTCCAAGACGCAATCCGTCAATAAGGGTTTGAAAAAACAGACTCATATATATTAGTCCTTTCTTTGGATTTTCGGCCGTTTATCTGCCGAATCGGCATAGAACGCCGAAAGCCAAAAGCAGTTTCTGTATAAAAGACAATTCCCTGCGACGGTTAAAGCCGCCGCAGGTATGTCAATATGTTAGCTTTGATTATTCGGGAGTATAAAGCTGAGCAACTCCGTCCTTGATGATCATAACAAGAGGAGTCTTAACGGTTTCACCGCTTGCTTCCCAAGTCATTTCACCGGTAACGCCGGAAACAGCGATCTCCTTCATTGCCGCAACAATGCGAGTGTTGAAATCATCCTGATCCTCGGGCTTAATGTCTGCCTTTTCGATTGCAGCCTTGATAGCGTAGATAGCATCATATCCGTCAGCAGCAAACTGGTCAGGTGTTGCACCGCCGTTTGCATCCTGATAAGCCTTTACAAAGTTCTGAACATTCTCTTCGGCGCTGTCTGCAGCAAAAGGAGTGATAAGAAGAACATTTTCGCAATGAGCCTTATCAGCAGCCTTACCGATGATACCGTCAAGACCATCGCAGCCGAAGTAAAGCATATCTTCGGGAAGCTCGCTGTGAGCCTGTGCAAGGAATGTTGCAGCCTCATCTGCATAGATAGGCATAAAGATGAGCTCAGCGCCGGAGTTCTTGATAGCTGTCTTCTGAGCAGCAAAGTCTGTCTTTGTATCCTTTGTAAAGGACTGCTCTGTAACTATTTCGATGCCGTTTGCCTCAGCGTTTGCCTTAAATGCGTCATAAAGGCCCTTGGAATAGTCAATATCTGCCTGGTAAAGTACAGCAACCTTCTTTGGAAGATTGTTTTCACCAATGTAGTTAGCGGCAGAAACACCCTGAGAAGAGTCAGAGAAGCATACACGGAAAGCTGCATCATTATCCTTAAAGTCGGAGGCCAAGCGG
>JAZOAL010000142.1:0-2439 GCA_045595425.1 Eubacteriales bacterium | reverse complement strand
CCTTTTTTCAAAAAGGTCTTTAGCGGGGTTAGGGGCAGAGCCCTGGACTCATAAATTATTGTTTACCAAAAAGGACTGCGATTTTTCGCAGTCCTTTTTCATATTACTTCACAAATTCAGTATAAATAGCTTTAAGAGCGTTTTCGAGTTCCTTTTCCTCAACACCGATTATGACATTGAGCTCACTGGAGCCCTGATCGATCATTCTGATATTTACATCAGCGGCAGATACCGCGCTTACAATTCTCGAAGCCGTACCCTTAGCCTTGATCATACCGCGTCCAACCACTGCGAGAAGAGCAAGACCGTCATCCATGTTGATGGAATCGGGCTTGACGGATCTTGTAAGCGACGCGAGAATCTTTTCCTGCTTTCCCTCGATTGCGGCGGTCTGAACTATAACGCACATTGTGTCGATACCGGAGGGGAGATGCTCGAAGGAAACATCGTTATCCTCAAAAACTTCAAGGACTTTACGTCCAAAACCAACTTCGGAGTTCATCATGTCCTTTTCGATGGTTATAACGGTAAACCCTTGCTTGCCGGCAATGCCTGTGATAACCTTTTTTGCATCATAATCCTTTGCGCATGGAACTATCATAGTTCCTCTGTCCTCGGGAGCGTTTGTATTTTTGATGTTTATCGGAATACCTGCAATGCGAACAGGGAATATCGCATCCTCGTGAAGAACGGTAGCGCCCATGTAAGAAAGCTCACGAAGCTCACGGTAAGTGATTGTATCGATAGTGCAGGGATTATCAACAATTCTGGGGTCTGCCATCATAAATCCCGAGACATCCGTCCAGTTTTCATAGAGATCTGCACCTGCGGCACGGGCAACAATAGAGCCCGTAATATCCGAACCGCCTCTTGAGAAGGTCTTGATCGTGCCATTAGGCATAACTCCGTAGAAACCGGGAATGACTGCATGCTCATGCTTCTTCAGCTCCTCGGAAAGCAGGGCATTGGTAGCCTCATCATCAAATGTACCGTTCTCCTTGAAGAGAATAACATTTTCGGCATCGATAAAGTCAAAACCGAGATATTTTGCGAGAATAAGACCGTTGAGATATTCACCGCGGCTTGCCGCAAAGTCGCGACCTGAGCTATGGAGCATTGCGTTTTTAACATAAGTCAGCTCGCCGTCGATATTAAAATTAAGACCGAGCTCGGCGATGATCTCATTATATCTTTTGCATATCAGCCCGAAGTATTCTTCGATATCCTCTTTAGCCTTTATCATCTCATAACAGCGATAAAGCATATCGGTAACCTTGGTATCATCTTTAGATCTCTTACCGGGTGCAGAGGGAACAACATAACGACGGGAAGGATCTTCTTTAATAATTTTTGCTACCTGCTTGAAATGTTCCGCATCGGCGAGGGAGCTGCCGCCGAATTTTACTACTTTGAGCTGCATAATTTGTCTCCTTAAAAAAGTATATACATTATTATATTAAATTTATCGAAGAATGTCAATAGCTATCGTCTAAAGTTACAAATAAAATACTAATATTTTGTTAAAATAACCAAAAAAACTTTTGTGACGAAAAAAATATTGTAAAAAATAAATTTATTAAAAATTGATTGTTATGATAACAAAAATTCGAACCCATCACCGATCGGTAAAAGGTTCGAATTTTTAATGTTTGTCTATGGGCTACAAAAAAGATATTTTTTGCGTTTTGCAATAAGGATTCGAACTCAAACGGGTTTTAATTTAACTTCAATCTTTATTTTCAAAACTCTTCTTTGCATTATCAAGTGTTGCAATGATCAAAGCACCGCAAGCACCAAGAGTCGGGGACAATCCGTTTGGAAATCCAGCGACGAATTCAACAAACATCATAACAGTTCCAAGCGATCCGCCTATCAAGAAAAAATAATAGAAAAAGCACATTGTTTTAAAAGAGGCATTGATACTTACAACCCTATACATCAACCGAACAAAACCATATACAACAAACGGTATAATAAGAGAAAGAATGAGAACCATTACTTTATCTTCTCTGTTGCCAAAAATCAACGCCACAGTCCAAAGAGCAAGCAAAACAATGGCATAAACAATCAATATCAGATTTTTCTTTTGAATAATTTTGTTTATCATGCGGTCTCTCCTTAAAGTTTTTGAAAATTATTTATTGAGATTATTATAGCATAAAAATCTTTGTTTGTAAATAGTGAAGTATCGGCTGCGCCGAAGTGATGTAGTGCTATCGCACAGTGATGTATTGCTCCTTCGTCGCAAAGTGATGTGATATGTTCCGCCTCCTCACGCGCGAAGCGCACAACACTTGCGAAGCAAACATCACGCCCGAGGGGCACATCACGTTCCGCTTGCGGAACACATCGTTGAAAAAAAGACCAACTCACTTGTGAGTTGTTCTTTTTTTCTGGTGGAGAGAGGTGGATTCGAACCACCGAAGTCGAAGACGGCAG
>JAZOAL010000141.1:0-30311 GCA_045595425.1 Eubacteriales bacterium | reverse complement strand
GAAGACGAAGCCCCAAAGGAAAAGAAGAACGATATTGATAGTGAAGGCGCAGAAGAAAAGGCTAAAAAAGAGCCCTCAAAAGCAAGTCAGGTCGGAATGAATATCCTCATGGCATTCAGTGCGGTGCTCGGAGTTCTTCTTGCTGTAGGTCTTTTTCTTTGGTTGCCTGCGCAGCTCTATTCTTGGCTCGAAATGGCAGTCCCGTCAATAAGCGGCAACCGCTTTTTACGTTCTCTTTTTGAGGGAATATTCAGAATAATCCTTTTTGTGATCTATATGGCATTGGTATCACGCATGAAGGATATACACAGAACCTTTATGTACCATGGCGCGGAACATAAGACAATCTTTTGCTACGAGCACGGACAGCCGCTGACGGTTGAAAACGTGAAGAAAGAAAGACGCTTCCATCCCAGATGCGGTACATCCTTTATGATATTGATGCTTCTCGTTGGAATCATCATCGGCATGCTCATTCCTGCCGATATGCCGGCGATATACCGCACAGGTATCAAAATTCTGCTCTTGCCCTTAACGGTAGGCATCGGATATGAGCTGATCAAATTGGCAGGCAGAAAAGATAATGTGGTTACAAGAGTTATTTCCGCACCCGGAGTATGGCTTCAGCATCTGACAACGGTTGAGCCCGATGACGATATGATCGAATGTGCGATCAAAGCGTTTGTTGAAGTTCTCCCCGAAGATGAACAGCAGGATAATTGGTGAAATACATTTATTAACGGACTGTTTGCATGAGTCTTTGATTTTGAAAAAGGTCAAATAAGTACAATTTTATGTCATATTCAGCCAAGTATTTTTCCCAATTTTGATGTATAATGGCTAAGGAAGGTCTTGAATAACCAAGACCTTGGGCGTCGGTGACCTTACAAGAATACCATTGCAAGCATTTTTGGCTTCATGGTTTAATAAATTACACTTTTGAAAGGACAGTAGTATGGAACTCGGAATCTATGCACAAAACTATGTTTGCGAGGATCAGGGAAATAAGGATCTTGGCGAAATTGCCGATTCGCTTAAATATTGCCATGACCTCGGCTTTACTTCGCTGGCTTATCTGACAAATATAAAAAGGGACGACTGGGAAGACAGAGCTAAGCGGCTTCGCGAAATGCTTGATGAAAGAGGGGTGGCGATTCATGATGCACATGCCCCGTTTAACAGATTTATAAGAGATACCGATGATGTTTACCGCGAATATCTCAGAAGATCAATAGAGGCGGCAAGCATTCTCGGAGTGAAGCAGATGGTTTTTCACGGCGAACCACATATTACTGCGGAAGATGAGGTGTATGACAGCAAAGCGATACTTGAAGAGACTTATGATTTCTTTGCTCCTTTTGTTGACCAGGCAAAAAATGCAATGTTGGCTTCAATTTTGAGAATGTTTTTGAGAATATTTTTGACAACTCGCTTCGCCGTAAAAGATATATTTTCACTGCCGATATGTATGAAGAGCTTATTCCGCTCATAGAAAAATTCAATGATCCCAATGTTGGCTGTTGTTGGGATTTCGGACATGCACAGGTTGAATACAGAGAGCGTCAGTTTGAATATTTTAAGGATATTTTTCCTTACATCAGAATGACTCATGTTCATGAAAACTATTTTGTCCGCGATCTTCATCTTCTTCCGCTTCTTTTTGATGAAATGGACTGGAAACCATTCGTTCGCTACATGAAGGAGAATAATTATACGGGTGATTTTACCTTTGAATTTGTGTTCGGAAGTATGACCAAAGAAGTTATGCACGAGTTTTTGGTGCTTGCTTCCATGGTCGGAAAACATCTTTTGAGTTTATAATGGGGTAGAAAAAATGGAACTTGGAATAAACCTTGATTTTTACCGTGCAGACACGGGTGATGTCACTCTTGAGGCACTTATTGAGGCGGCAAAATTCTGCAATTCTCTTGGCTTTACCGCGCTTGACTTTCTTACAAGCTATGACCGCGAGGATTGGGAAGACAGGGCAAAGCAATTCAGAGAAATGCTTGATAAAAACGGACTGAACATACATCAGGGGCATGCTCCGTTTAACAGATACGGCAGATACGAATCAAAGGAAATATTTGAAGAGCGTTTCAGACGTTCTGTTGAGATTGCAGGCATTCTCGGAGCAAAATATATTGCCGTTCATGCGGATGAATATGTGCCAGGGGAGAGGGTTGGATTTAACGGAGGCAAGATAAGACAAATGATGTACGATTTTCTTGCACCGTATGTGGAACAGGCAAAAAAACTTGGCGTTGGAATTGCAATTGAAAATCTTTTTGAAGGTCCTGAGGATCCGGTGCGTCACCGCTATACTGCAAAGATTGAGGAGCTTATTTCTCTTATAGAAATGTTCAATGACGAGAGCGTAAGCTGTTGTTGGGATTTCGGACACGCAAAATGCGCGTATCCTCATGGACAAAATGAAGATTTTGAAGTTTTAAAGAAGGCGTTCAAGCATATAACATGTACCCATGTTCATGATAATTATTATATCAGAGATCTGCATCTCGTGCCCTTTATGGGTAGGATCAATTGGAAACCGCAGATCGAATATATGAAGGAAAACGGGTATAAGGGGAATTTAACCCTTGAAATGGTATATCATAAGATGCCCGAGGATATCCTCAAACAGTATATGAAGCTCGCCGCAGCATCGGGTAAGCATTTAATGTCATTATAATAAAACAGATCCGCCTCGGACATGCAAAAAACGGGGCGGATCTTCATATTTATTATGTGATTGATTCGGATAAAACAATAATTTATCTTCGCCTCCGGCGGCTTAGGAGCTTCCCCAAAAGCTCCTAAGAACCCCAAAACTTTAAAAGAAAAAATCTTTATATTTAAAGTTTTTGGGTTTCTAAAGACCTTTTTACGAAAAAGGTCTTTACCGGGGGGGGGCAGAGCCCCATGTCGACAAATTATTGTTTATCGCCAAATCCGGAGGTGTTATGAAAACAAGAATCAAGGTTGGCGGCGGAGTGATTGTATTCGCCGTTTTTCTTTTGCTTGGGGGGCACAGATATATAGATATTGAGGTTGTTTTTCCTTGGCTTTCAGCGGCGGTGACCCATGAACTGGGACATTTTTTTGCCGCACGTCTTTGCGGTGCGGAAATTGAAAAGATGACCTTTGATGTGGTCGGCGCGAGAATGTCACTTTCCGGAAAATTGCTTTCTTACGGTGAGGAAATTTTTATAGCGGCGGCAGGACCTGCTGTAAATTTTGCGCTGGCAGGATTGCTTTTTCCCGTGTTTTCCGATTTCGCGGAGTTTTCTATTATGCTTGGAATACTGAATCTTATTCCTGCACCGAGCTTTGACGGATATAGGATACTTTGTTCCGTGCTTTCGAAATATACAGATACCGTCAAAGGCGAAAGTGTGGTGAAAATACTGTCCTTTTTTGCACTTTTTTTGCTGTGGTTGATCGCGGTTTATGCGTTGCTCAGATATCGCGCGAGTTTTTCTCTTTTCATTATTTCATGCGCGCTTTTTGCAAGATTTTTGTGTAAATAACAGATTAAAATCGGAGCATTAAAATTTAATGCTCCGATTTTAAATCAATAATATTTACTGCGTTTTTTCTTGATTATAAATGAGGATATTCCCCAAACTGCAAGCAGAAGGATGATGAGAATACACCCCACATACACCCAAGCACCGAGATTACTGTCTATCTTCAGCTCCTCCCAGAGACCGTTTACCATATTAAGGGTCTCTGTTGGAAGATTCTTATAGCAGTTTTTATCATACTCGGTCTTAAAATCGAAATTTTCGGGATAAAGCACTGCCATCCAGTCCTCACCCATATATTCGATATATTCTTCACTGCCTGTTACGAGAGTGTTGGGGCAGGCATAGCAGATATATTCCGCATTGGCTATGGCGACCTCTTCAGAGAGCATAAAGTTGATATATTCCTCGGCAAGCTCCTTATTCTTTGAACCCTTTGGAATACACATTGCATCAATGAAGATGTTCGTACCCTCTTCGGGATAATAGAAGCAAAGATCCTCATTGTTTTCGGACATGGTCAGATAGTCTCCTGCGTAGTAAGAAGCGATCGCCGCCTCGCCCGATTCCATCTTATTGAATATCTCGTCCATTACATAGCTTTGGACAAGGGGCTTTTGCTCTGAAAGAGACTCCAGTGCCTTTCTCCATTCGGTCTCATCCGTGGTATTAACATCGATTCCGAGACGGTACATTGCAGTGCCGAAGGCATCACGGGAGTTATTATACTGCAAGATATCCCCCTTGTAATTTTCATTCCAAAGAAGATCCCAAGTGCCGATATCAGCCTCGTCAACACGGGCAGAGTTATAGATAACCCCAACCATACCGTAGGTATAAGGCACGGTATATTCATTTGTGGGATCATAATATGGATTATGAAAATCCTCAGAGATATATTCAAAATTTGGAATATTATCATAATTCAGCTTTTCAAGCATCTCCTCGTCAAGCAGACGCTTGATCATGTAATCTGAGGGAATAATCACATCATAGCCTGTTGCGCCGCTTTTCAGCTTTGCATACATATCTTCGTTTGAGGCATATGTGGTGTAATTTACTTTAATACCCGTGGCTTCGGTGAAGGCCGCGTTAACATCAAGGGAGCCCTCGGAGCCATCCGAGATATATTCACCCCAGTTATAAACATTTATCGTGCCTTTGTATTCTGCGGTATCATCTTCTGCTTCGCCCTCAGCCTCGCCGCAAGCGGCAAAGGACATGAGAGAAGGGACGAGCATAAGGCACGCCATAAGAACCGAAAAAAATCTTTTCAAAGTTTGTTTCTGCTCCTTAAAGTAACTTATTTCTTTTTTGTTTTCTTCTCCGCCTTTGCGCTTGTGACATTCGAGAGAATGAGCAGAAGCAGAACGGCTATGAAGATAAGTGTTGAAAGCGCATACATATCGGGAGTAACGCGCTTCTTTGTCATTGAGTAGATCCTTATCGGAAGCGTCTCAAAACCGCTTCCAATGGTGAAATAACTGATAATAAAATCATCAAGCGAAAGCGTGAACGCCATGATAAGTCCCGAAAGAACACCGGGCATGATGGCAGGAAGCTCGACCTTGAAAAAAGCCTTCATGGGTGTACATCCAAGATCCATTGCCGCTTCGGGAAGCTGATGATCAAGTTGTCTTATCTTCGGGAGCACCGAAAGGATAACATAAGGCAGATTGAAGGTGATGTGAGCTATCAGAAGGGTGGCAAAGCTGAGATTGTTATCAAGCTTCAAAAGTCCTCCAACGAAAACGAAGAGAAGCATCATCGAAATACCGGTAACAATATCAGGATTCATCATGGGAATATTGGTTGCGCTGATGACAGCCCCCTTAACATACTGATTCTTCATTCTGTCAATGCCGACCGCCGCTGCAGTTCCGATAACGGTTGCGATAACGGAGGAGGTGACAGCCAGTATCAGTGTGTTTTTCAAAGCCGCAAGTGTTGCGCTGTCTCTGAAGAGCTCCTCATACCAACGCAGTGAAAATCCCGTAAAAACGCCCGTTGAATTGGACGAATTAAAGGAAAACAGCACGAGTATGGCGATGGGCGCATAGAGGAAAACGAAAACGAGAGTGGTATAAAATTTAGATAGAGCCTTCATACAACTATACCTCCTCCGTCCTCATCCGAAAATTTGTTCATGACCGCCATGGAGATAAGGATAAGCACCATGAGGATAAGAGAGATCGCCGCACCGAGGTTATAGTTATATGCCGTCTGGAACTGACGCTCAATGGTATCACCGATAAGGTCAAAGTTGCCGCCGCCAAGCTTTTGCGAAATATAGAAGGTACTGATAGACGGAACAAATACCATGGTGACCCCCGAAACAACACCTGAAATACTAAGAGGGAATATTACCTTTGTCATAACTCCGAAATTGTTGCAGCCAAGGTCATAAGCCGCTTCGACAAGACGGTGATCTATCTTCACCATGACCGAATAGATGGGTAGGATCATATACGGCAGGAAATTATAGACCATACCGAGTACCACCGCGCCGCTGGTGTTGATCATATGAACGGGATCAAGCCCGATCTTCATAAGAAGAGTATTGATAAATCCCGTATCTTCAAGAATGGACATCCATGAGTATGTACGGATAAGAAAGTTCATCCACATGGGAAGCATGACCAGCATTATCATGATCTTCTGCGAGCTTGCTTTACTTCTCGAAATGGCATAAGCCATGGGATAGGCAATCAGAAGGCAGATAAAGGTGGCAATGATAGCAAGGCTGATTGAGCGGAAAAAGATTATAAGATAGTCGGGTTCAACAGCCTTCATGATATTGTCAAATGTAAATGAGCCTTCGCCATCTGTAAAAGCATAGTATACAACAAAGATCAGCGGAGCGACTATGAAAAGCACTGTCCACACCATGTGCGGTGCGGCAAGGCATTTCTGGAGAAAGGATCTATGCTTCATTCCTTACTCCTCCTCTGTGTTCACCGAGAGCTCATCAAGCTCATCGCTGAAGGAAGAATAATCTCCAAACTGATCCGAATATTTGGACTTTTTCATAACGTGGATAGCGTCCGGTTCAATATATAGACCGATATGCTCGTCCTGCGCAACAAAATCCGTTGTCTGGATCATCCATTTAAAGCCGCCGATATCGACTATAATCTCATAGTGAACGCCCTTAAATGTAACGCTGGTAACAACGCCCGAAAGCATCCCCTTCTCTACGGGAACAACGTCAACGTCCTCGGGACGAACAACTATATCAACAGCCTCACCCTTTTCAAAGCCCTTATCGAGACAGTCAAAGGTCTGATTTGAGAATTTCGCCTTAAAATCCTCCAGCATAATGCCGTCAAGAATGTTACTCTCGCCTATAAAATCCGCAACAAACGCGTTTAAAGGTTCATTATAGATATCTGTAGGCGTTCCGATCTGCTGGATAACGCCCTCGTTCATAACGACGATAACATCCGACATGGAGAGAGCCTCCTCCTGATCGTGAGTAACATATATAAATGTAATGCCCGTCTGCATCTGAATATTCTTCAGCTCATTCTGCATGTCCTTGCGGAGCTTAAGGTCAAGAGCACCCAGAGGCTCGTCCAGAAGAAGTACGCGCGGACGGTTTATAAGTGCGCGCGCAATGGCAACTCTCTGCTGCTGACCGCCCGAGAGCGACTCAACATTTCTGCGCTCAAAGCCCGAGAGATTGACCATCCGAAGCATATCCTTAACGCGGCGGCTGATCTCCTCCTCATTCAGCTTTTTGCCGAGGCGAAGCCCGAAAGCAACATTTTCATATACATTTAGATGCGGAAAGAGCGCATACTTCTGAAAGACGGTGTTTACATGCCTCTTATAAGGGGGCAGGTCGTTAATTTTTGCGCCGTCAAAAAATACCTCTCCCGCATCGGGAGTCTCAAAGCCCGCAATTATGCGCAAGGTTGTGGTCTTGCCGCAGCCTGAGGGGCCGAGAAACGTAACAAATTCTTTGTCGTGAATATCCAGATTAATGCCGTCGAGAACGGTCTCGCCGTCATAGGACTTGCGGATATTCTTAAGTTCAATAATTCTGCCGGAATTAGGTACAGTCAACTCAGTAAATCCTCCGAAATAAAAAGAAAATAGAATCGCAATAAAAAACTATGCCATTCTGATGATATATTGTAACAGAGTTTTACACAAATTGCAATATATTTTTCGAAAAAGCTCGAATTATTTTTAAAAAAATTCGATTAAATGAGATTTTTCGGGTTTTTTTCGGGTTTTTCACCCCGAATTCTCCGTTATTCTCCGTAATTCTCGTTTATCCTCACTTTTCCTCCGAGCATATGATGTGAAAGAAACAGAGAATAATCTTCTGCATGATTACAGCCATTTGAAAAATAAAACCCCGTGCTGTTGCATAGAGCACGGGGTCTATTATAGCTTTAAATCAATTTCAAATATCTTTCGTAAGCCTCGTCCCAAGCGGTTTTATCGGAGGCTGTGGGCTCAAAGGTCTCCATTTCAATTGAACGGGAGATCAGCTCTCTTGCCTGTGCAACATTTGCGAGCTCACCTGCGGCAATCGCCTGCATGGAGATATTGCCGATAGCGGTGGCTTCAACGGGTCCCGCATAAACCGGCAGACCGCAGGCATCCGCTGTCAGATTACAGAGCAGCTTATCCTGACATCCGCCGCCGACAACATGGATAGCCGATGGCTTTTCGGGCATAAAGCGGGCAATTGATTCTACAGTATTTCTGTATTTAAGCGCAAGGCTGTCAAGGATACAGCGAACGGTCTCACCAACGGTTTCTGGAATGGGCTGACCTGTCTTTTTGCAGTATTCCGCAATGCGTCCGGGCATATTTCCGGGAGGAGCGAAAAGCTTATCATCGGGATCGATAAAGCTTCTTCTCGGAGTGGCCTGGAGAGCCAGCTTTCCAAGGTCGCCGAATGAATATTCCTTGCCCTCTCTCTTCCACTGACGGCGGGATTCCTGAATGAGCCAAAGCCCCATAATGTTTTTAAGATATCTTATGGTGTTTTCGGCACCTCCCTCATTTGTAAACCCGAGACGGGAAGCCTCCTCTGTGATGATGGGGGAACGCAGCTCCGTGCCCATCAGTGACCATGTTCCGCTGCTTATGTAAATGAAGCTTTCGGCCTTTGTGGGAACGGCGAGAACTGCACTTGCGGTGTCATGAGATGCGATCTTTACAACCTTTGCGTCTGTTTTTCCTGTTTCCTCGATAACCTGGGGCAGAAGCGCGCCGAGAGTATGACCGGGATTCACGATATCGGTAAAGAGCGACTGAGGAATACCAAGCTTTTCGAAAAGCTCAGCCGCATACCTCTTTGTTTTCGCGTCAAGCAACGCGCCCGTGGAAGCAATGGTATATTCTGTAGCCATCTCACCCGTAAGGAAATATCCAAGCAGGTCGGGGATAAAAAGCATTTTGTCCGCATAGTCAAGCAGACCCTTATTATATCTCTGCTCGGCGGCAAGCTGATAGATAGTATTGAAATTCATTGACTGAATCCCTGTTTTTCCATAGATATCCGAAAGAGGGCAGATATTATCAACATATTCCTCGATCCCGTCTGTGCGCATGTCGCGGTAGTGAACGGGATTTGAGACAAGGTATCCGTTCTTATCAAGCAGACCGTAGTCAACACCCCATGTGTCGATACCGACGGTGGCAATCTCGTCTCCGTCAAGAACGCATTTTCGGATAGAGTTTTTGATCTCATGGAAGATGCGCAGGATATCCCAGCAGAATCTGCCGTTCTGCATGACGGGTTCATTTAGAAAACGGTGATTCTCCGTCAGCTTTAGCTTTTCTCCGTTAAAGGAACCGATAATTCCTCTGCCGCTGGAAGCTCCAAGGTCGATTCCAAGCATTTTTAAGTTTTTCATTTCTTTCATTCTCCTTATTTAAGTTCTACGACAGTAACGCCGAAGTCACCCTCGCCGTATTCTGCGGTCTTATATGCGGCAACTCTCCTGTCACCTTTTAGATAATTCCAAAGCGCTTTGCGAAGCGCACCCGTGCCCTTGCCGTGAATCAGACGGACGGAATTTATTCCCGCGACAAGTGCCTCATCCAGATATTTATCAACTACAAACCAAGCCTCGTCACCCATCATTCCGCGGAGATCGACCTCGCTTCTGAAATTGCGGCTTACGGTCAGCTTATAGTCGTTTACAGCCTTCTGCTTTTTCTCGGCATCGGTAATGGTCACACTGCCTTCAATAAGGCGCAGATCTGAAATTTTTGCACGGGTCTTGAGAATTCCGGCTTGAATATTTACCTGATCCTTGCCATCGGGCTCGTCCAGAATAAAGCCCTTTTTATTTATGCTCACGATAAGCACCTCATCGCCCTTGCGGAGAGGGCGGGGAAGGACATATTCCTTGTTTGTCCGCTCTTCAACGGGGTCAAATTTGCTTTCGTTTTTGCGAAGATGCTCCCGTACGCTTCTTCTTGCCGCATCAAGATGATCTCCAAGCCTTTCTGAATCACGCTGTTTTTTCAGCTTGGTCATCTCTTCGAGAATATAATCGCTTGATGCCTTTGCACTGCGGATCATTGCCGCGGCTTTCTCTTTTGCCTTTTCTGTCTCATTTTCGCTTTCGTGCAGACGGCGGGAAATGACCTTTTCGGATTCCGCCTTGAATTTTTCATAGTCGGCACGCATTTGCTCTGTTTCCTTGAGTGCCTTTTCCATTTCAATTCTGCTGGCTTCAAGCTTTTCAATAACGTCCTCAAAGCGTTTGTTATCCGAGCTGATCTGTGCTTTTGCTCTGTCAAGAATACGGGCAGGAAGCCCCAGCTTCTCGGAAATGGCAAACGCATTAGACTTGCCGGGAGTGCCGATTATCAGCTTATAGGTTGGTTTAAGCGTGCTGACATCGAATTCGCAGGAGGCATTGCATACGCCCCGGGTCTCAAGCGCGTATGCTTTAAGCTCCGCATAATGGGTAGTTGAAGCGCAGAGCGCGCCCACAGATCGCACGTCTTCGATAACGGCAACCGCAAGTGCCGCGCCCTCGATCGGGTCTGTACCTGCGCCGAGCTCGTCGAAAAGAACCAGAGAACTCGGCGTCAGCTCATCTATTATCGAAACGATATTTACCATATGAGAGCTGAAGGTCGAAAGCGACTGTTCAATGCTCTGCTTGTCGCCGATATCGGCGAGAATATTGTCAAAAACGCAAATGCTTGAAGGCTCTTCCGCAGGAATATGAAGTCCCGACTGTGCCATGAGTGCGAAAAGCCCCAGAGTTTTGAGGGTAACGGTCTTACCGCCTGTGTTCGGTCCCGTTATAACGAGAGTATCGAAATCACCGCCGATGCGGACATCAATGGGAACAACTCTTTCCTTTGGGATAAGAGGGTGTCTTGCCCTTGTGAGATTCATGGATCTCTCGCCCGAAAGCCTCGGTCTTATGCCGCCCATCCGCTCAGAGAGGGAGGCGCAGGCAAAGATGAAGGCAAGCTCGGTTATATTTCTGTAATTGAGCATCAGATTATATGATATCTTTGCCACCTCTCCCGAAAGCTCATAGAGGATACGTTCGATTTCGTGCTGCTCCCTTGATTCCAGCTCACGGAGCTCGTTGTTGGCATCGACAACGGCAATAGGCTCGATAAAGAGCGTTGCGCCCGAGGAGGAGGAATCATGAAGCAGACCTTTGATCTCATTTTTGTGTTCAGCCTTTACGGGGACGACATATCTGCCGTTTCGCATCGTAACGATATTTTCCTGAAGATATTTTGAATGAGAGCCGCCGATGTATTTTTGCAGAGTTTCCTTTATGCGGTTGTTTGCGGCACGCATTTTTCGGCGAATATCCGCAAGGGCAGGGCTTGCCTCGTCCGCTATCATGTCCTCGGATATGATAGTTTTTGAGATTCTGTCCTCGATAGTCCTTGCTGGCATGAGCCGCTCGAAAATATCGTCAAGAGCGGTCTCTTTTGTTTTATTATTGCGGATATAATCGAGAAGCATGCGTGATGAACGGAGCAGGGAAGCAACATTCAAAAGCTCTCTGGGGTTCAGCACCGCTCCTTTTTCGGCGCGCTCGCAGATGTCGCCAACATCGTGAATGTCACCGAAGGGCGGCATGCCCTTTATATCCATAAGCGACCGCGCATCGGTGGTATGCCGCTGTCGGCGGAGAATATTATCCGCGTCGTCCGAAGGCTCAAGCTTCATTGCCTGAGCCTTTGCGCCCTCGGTGAGGGCGCAGTCGGCAAGCATCTCTCTGACACGGTCAAATTCCAGTGTTCTCAGTGTTTTTTCGGTTATTTTCATATTTTATCCTAAAATAATGATTTATAAAAATTCAGTGTGTTAAAATCTCTTTCAAGATGGTGGAGAAGGTATTTTTCGCAGGCATGGGAGAAATATCCGATCTCCTCCTTCTCCTTAAGCTCAAAGGAAAACATCCTTGAGGGCGGTGAAAAAAGAGCATATCGCAGTGCCGCGAGAGTATTAGAAGTCATTCGGCAGTAAACGATCCTTTCTGCAAGCTCGGGATGCTCATACATATCCTTCTGTGCCGCATTTAAGTGTTTTTCTGCGCATTTATCGCAGTAAACACAGCCATTCATAACATCAAGCATTGCCGCCTTTGGACTTGCGGCTTTGCATGTGACACAGTGATCAAGATCCGGCATAAAGCCCGAAATTCCTGCAGCTCTTATCTCATAGACTCCCTTGATGATAGGCAGTGGGTAAAGCCCCTTTGATATGGCATAAAAGGAGTTTAAGGTCATTCTTAGCACGTCCACAGAGAAAACGCTCTCGCCTGTTATATCGCAAGCTATCTCGCAGAGATAGGCGGCAAGCGACATCCTTTCAATGTCCTCAGAAAGCCCGAAAAAGGGTTCTGTGACGGAAGCATCCCTAACATATCGGAACTCACCTTTTTTATAGATCTCAAAATTTGCATATGTAAAAAGCTTTGTGGATGAGCCCAGCTTTGAGCGCGAAGAACGCGCACCCTTCGCGGAGACGGTTATCTGCCCCTCGCTCGGAGTGAGCACAGTAAGTATTTTGTCATGCTCGCCCACAGCGACTTCGCGCAGAACCAGTCCGTCTGTGCTGTATACCATGCCCATGCCTCCTTAAAATGATATCTTGATTTGATGCCGTTTTCTTTTGCAAACAATAATTTGGCGGGCTGTTATTAGAGTGATGAATTAACAAATTAAGATGTACGAAGGCGAGCCTTTCCTTGCGGGGATCACCTCGGCTTTGCAGAGCTCGGGGGACCACGCAGTGGTCGATGAGTAGTCACCATTTGGATATATTTCAAATGATAAAATAAGCTTTGTTTTGTTACTGAAAGTTACTATACTTATTATCGCTCTACCCTTTATAAATCGCGACGGTATCTACTCATCCGTCGGCTTCGCCGCCACCTTCCCTGCAAGGGAAGGCTTATTAACTCATCGATAAATTATTGTTTATCAAAATTTATTCTTCGCCCGGCTTATATCCGAAGTTGCTGACGGCGGCAACGCTGTCGCGCCAGTTTTCTTTGACCTTTACCCAAAGGTTGAGATAGACCTTTGCGCCGAGGATCCTTTCAAGATCCTGTCTTGCTCTTGTTCCGATCAGCTTCAGCGCATCGCCGTGCTTTCCGACGATGATACCCTTATGGGAAGCCTTTTCGCAGAATATCTCGGCTCTGATGCGCAGGAGCTTACCTTCTTCTTTAAATTCTTCGATGACAACGGCTGTTCCGTGAGGAACCTCCTTGTCAAGGGTACGCAGTATCTTTTCTCTTATGATCTCTGCGGCAAGAACTCTCTCCGGCTGGTCTGTTGCAATATTGTCAGGGAAGAAGAAAGCATCTGTCTCACCAAGGAATTTTTCACATTCGTCAAGGATAGCCTTTGTGCCGTCGCCCTTCTTTGCCGCCATGGGAACGAACGCGTCAAAATCATGCAGTGCAGCATAGGTCTTGATAGTCTCCGCAACCGTCACGGCATCGGCAAGATCGGTTTTGTTGATTGCTATTATCGAGGGCACGCCTGTATTTTTGATATACGCAATAACATTTTCTTCAACGTTGGTTACGGGCTTGCCCGCTTCCACAACCAGGATAACGGCATCACTGTCTCTCATAGAGCTGTTAGCCGCTCCGACCATATAGTCGCCAAGCTTATTCTTTGGGGAATGTATACCGGGCGTGTCAAGAAAAACAAACTGGTTTTCACCGACGGTATGTATGCCGATAATTCTGTTTCTCGTTGTCTGGGGCTTATTTGAAACTATAGCTACCTTCTCGCCCAGAATTGCGTTCATAAGTGTGGATTTGCCCACGTTAGGTCTGCCGACAATTGCAATGAATCCTGTCTTTTTCATATCCGTCTCCTTAAAAACCAAGCTTGTTCATTATTATTCTTTGACGGATGCGCATATCTTCATCATCCGCTTCCGATTTTTCATGGTCATAGCCGAGCAAATGGAGCATTGAATGAACGCAGAGGAAAGCGACCTCACGCTCAAAGCTGTGCCCATATTCTTCAGACTGCTCTCTTGCCTTCTCGAGGGAGATAACGATGTCGCCGAGCATTGTTTCAAGCTCGGAAGGCATAAATCCCTCTTCGTCTCCTTCAAAATCAAGGAGAGGGAAGGAGAGGACATCGGTGGGGCGGTCAACATTTCTATACTGCTTGTTAAGAGAATGTATTTTTTCATTGTCAGTGAAGGTTATAGACACCTCTGTGATCTTGTCGTGACCTTCGTATTCAAGTGTTTCAAGCACTGCATGGCGCATGAGTATTTTCAGATCGTAGTCTACATTTTCTTTGGACTGCTGATTTTCAAAGTATATTTTCAGTTCCATTTTTATTTACCTCATTTTTTTAATCTGAACGAATGTGACTGTTCGTTCTTTTTTTCGGCGTTCTTTTCTGCCGCTTTTCTTTCATATTTGTCATAGGCAAGAATGATTTTCTGCACAAGTCTGTGTCTTACAACATCGCGGTCGGTAAAGCTGTGAATGGCGATATCCTCGATGCCGCCGAGTATCTTAACAGCCTCGGCAAGTCCGCTCTTCTTTCCGAAGGGCAGATCTGTTTGGGTAAGGTCTCCCGTTACCACTGCCTTTGAACCGAAGCCGAGACGGGTAAGAAACATCTTCATCTGCTCGGGTGTGGCGTTCTGCGCTTCATCGAGAATGATGAAGGAATCGTCAAGGGTTCGTCCGCGCATATATGCAAGAGGTGCAACCTCGATAGTATTCTTTTCCAGATGCTTTTGATAATTCTCCGCGCCCATCATTTCATAGAGAGCGTCATATAGGGGACGAAGATAAGGATCGATCTTGTTTTGAAGATCTCCGGGGAGAAAACCAAGCTTTTCACCCGCTTCAACGGCAGGCCGTGTAAGGATTATTCGGTTCACCTGCTTGTCTCGAAGAGCTTTGACAGCCATTGCCACAGCAAGAAAGGTTTTTCCCGTTCCCGCAGGACCGTTGCCAAGGACTATTGTATTGTTCTTTATCGCGTCAACATATTGCTTCTGTCCGATGGTCTTTGCCTTTATAGGCTTACCTCGAGTTGTTATGCAGATGCAGTCATCGCCGTGGGATATAAGCTCACTCTCTCTGCCGTCCTCTATCATATCAAGAACATAGTTTACCTGACTGTCGCTTATGTCATCATTATAGCTTGCGATCTTTGACAGATGCTTGATTGCTTTTTCTGCGGCGAGGACGCTGTCCGCTTCTCCGTCAAGAAGAACGGCATCCCCCTCAGCATCCGATCGGCTGCTGATATCAATGCCGAGCCGTTTTTCGATGAGCCTTACATTCACATCGTAGCTGCCGAATATTTTTGAGATTGTCTCACCGGAGGTGAGCCTTACAAGTTTTTGCATATTTACTCCGTTAGTTTTTATTGACTCTCTTCAGATATCGGTGCGCTTAGTGCTATGTTTTCAGAGCAGATAAGATCGCACCAAAGAAAAAATTCATCCTCGGTTATTTCGGTCCTTATGGTTTTCCCCAGCAGGTCTGCATCCGACAGCTCGGCTCTTATGAGTTTTTCAAGCTCAAAAAATGCGAGATCGGAGGCCTCCTTTTCTGTGCGTCTTGCACTGTAGGTTTCATATTCCAGAGCCAGCTCCGAAACGATGCTTACGGGAAGCGCAGGCAATCCGAAAAACGAAAAAGAATTTTCCTCTTCTATTTTAACACAACTTGCTCCCAAATTTCCACCCTTTCTGAAAAAATTTATACTTTTTGAAAAAAATTTTAGTGTTTTTTTCGTACAAACGGGGTCTGAGAGCTCTTTTTTGTCATATTCGAGGGGGATTTTTACATTAAAGCTGTGATTTGTTATTGCATAGACTCTGCCGATGGCATGCTCGGTTCGGTATTCTCCATGTGTGCTTTCCGAAACTCCGCTGATGAGCAGATCGCCTTCCCTTACACTTTGTCTTTCGGTGACAACGGCATTTCCCCTCATAACCTCAACATATTCTATAACCCCATCTCGGCTTGCGACTATATTTGCGGGAGAGCTTATATCCTCTCCGCGATCAGCTTCTGCATTTACCTTCTCACGTATCTGCACATATGCCACGTTTCCGCGCAGATTTATACTCATCCAAGAGATTTTACCGGAGTTTATCAGTACGGAATTGGCGATCTCGTCAACATCCCGTCCTCCTATAGGAGAACCTGCTTCAAACCCCACGGCGGCAAGCTCGGCTTTTACCTGAGATGCAGTCAGAGTCTTGTTTCCGCTGACCCTTATATCCCAAACATGTCTGCCCGAGAGAAAAAGAAAGGCGATGATGATTGCCGTACCTGCCAAAAGCCCCCATCTTTTTTTATATTTTCCGAGGAGATATGGAATACCGCCTATGTCTATATGATATTCGATGCCTTCGTTTGACAGCTTTTCGGTCAGTTTTTTTGCGGCATGGAAGGACATGCTCAGGCTTATAGTTCCGTCCCTAAAGGCCATTTTTGCATATGTCAGATTTTCTCTGATACATATGCCTATGAGATGCGGTGCATTTTCTGCAGGCGAAGTGACCTTAGCAGAGCCTACCAAGATGTTTTTTAGCTTTACAAGAAGTGCCATATGCTCACCTCCGATCCTCAAATGCAACGCTTTTGATCCTTCCACCGATAACGATCCTTCCTGCTCCGAATCCGGGACATGTCAGCAGCTCTCCTTCGATTATGAGGTTGAAATCGGACATTTCCAGCTTAACGGTATTCGGCGTGAAAACAGAGATCTTTTTGCATCCCGACACATATGCCTCACCCCTGCCGCGAAGCTCAAATGTACATCCGCCGTTCAGTATATCGGAGGGAATGTCAAGCCCTTCTCCTAATTTTTCTTTAAGTGTCTTTTCGCGGGGTTCACCCTCAGCCTTGACTTTTTTTCGCATTTTTCCTCCTTTGCTATGGGCATAGAGCCCTTTGACGCGACATAAAATTAAGTGTTTTCAAAAGAAATTCTATGCTGAGGGAGAAGGATAAATGACGATTGGTACTCGGAGGCAAAAAAGCCGCATTTCGGGATTCATTCTTTTGATAGTCGCGGTCTGCACCTTTGCGGTGCTTATCAAAAATCCCGATATTGCAATTGGATATATGAGACAGGGACTGCGCCTTTGCGCCGAGACTGTTATACCATCCCTTTTTCCTTTTATGGTGCTTTCGGGGCTTTTCGTTGAACTGGGAGTAGCAGATCTGTTTTCAAAGTTTTTGTCCGTGCCGATGCGATTTTTGTTCGGCATCAGCGGAGAGGGAAGTGCCGCACCTCTCATGGGGGCTCTTTGCGGTTTTCCCGTTGGAGCCGCAACCGCACATAGGCTCTGCGAGAGCGGGCGGATCAGCCGAGCCGAAATGAGCAGGCTTCTTGCCTTTTCAAACAATCCAAGCTCGGCATTTCTTATAAGTGCTGTTGGGAGCGCCCTTTGGTCCTGTCCGAGATTCGGAGTTGTTCTCTATGTGATACAGCTTCTGGCTTCGCTTCTTATCGGTGTGGCTTTGCGGTTTATCTATCCTATCGAAAAAAATGATGCTGTAAAATCGGAGATAAGTCATTCTATGCCGGGGGTTCGGATATTTACAAGGGTGGTTTCCGAATCTGCCCTCTCAATGCTGAATGTTTGCGCTCTGGTGCTGTTTTTTGCTTCAATGGTCGGAGCCCTAATATCTATGCTTGAGGGGCTTGGTATAGGTCAGATGGCGAAAACTCTGATATACGGCTTTTTTGAAATGTCGGGAGCTGTTGGCGAAGCTGCAAAGGTGCTGCCCCGTGAAACGGGGCTGATCCTCACGGCTCTTATTTGCGGTTGGTCGGGTCTGTCCGTACATTTTCAGGTGATATCGATCTGCATTTCTGACGGAGTCAGCTTTGCGCCATATTTTGCCGCAAAGGGGATTCAAGGCATATTTTCGGCATTTGCAATGCTTTTTTATATAAAATTTATCGACACGACCCTGCCGTCAATATGTATCCCGGCACTTGCCGCCGATCTTTCTGAAAAGGGAAACACCGCTCTTGCCGTAATGGCAAATGCGGTGCTTATCATAGGATTGCTGATATGTTTTTTCAAACGATTGTTTAAATGCCGCCCTGTATCTTCTTCTCAAGGGCGTGCAGATAGTAAAAGACCTTGATGCTTTGATCCTGTGTTACGGGCGGCGGGATCGGTTCGGCTTTTTTCTGCGGATGAAGATAGCTTTTCACAGCGTATAATGAGCGCGTTCGCCGCCGATGTATTTGGGACGTGTGCGTGCACATAGAATATTTGCTTCGCCTATCTTTTTCACGGAAAGGCGAATCGGCACCGCAACGGCGCGCAGGTGCATACCGATAAGTGTTCCGCCGATATCAAGCCCTGCGTGAGCCTTTATGCTTTCTACAGCGGTGGGAGCTTTGAATCTTCTGTAAGCCGTTGTGGAAAAGGATCCTCCCGCCTTTGGGAAGGGAACTACGCATACCTGTTCAAGCCCGTATTTTTCGGCACATTCTCTCTCAATTATGATGGCTCTGTTCAGATGCTCACAGCACTGTGCCGCAAGGAAAACGCCTCTTTTTTCTGTTTCGGCATAGATCGCTTCAAAAACCGCCTCGGCACTTTCAAGGCTTGAACCCTTGCCGATCTTTTCTCCAACGATCTCGGAGGACGAGCATCCGACAACCAAAATATCGCCTTTTTTCAGCTCTGCCGCGTCAAGCAGTTCTTTTGCCGCAAGAGCGGCTTCTTCTTTGATTTTATTTAACATAATTATCTCCTTTTACTTATTGCTATTTCTGATTGCACTTCACCGCATCAATGGCGAGAACCACCAAAAGTGCGGGAAGTGCGTCTGCAGGATCATTTAGATCTATTGTATAAGTATCTGTCCAGTTAAAAAGCTCCTTTGAGACCGTTGCAACGGCTTTGACACCGTTGTTTATCTCATAATCCCATTCAAAAAAGTCCCCCTCAACATTCCAGCCCATGAAATCCATCGAGAAGGAGGGCTTAAAGAATGTGAACTCCTTCACTATCTCCCCCATATATTCTTCCCCAATATAGATTTCAAATTTGGGGAGAAAGGTGAATATTCTTTCGGTCAGAGTGGCAATATGTTCACCGTTTTTTCCGTTGATATGAAGCTTATGCCCCCAAGAAAGCTGACCCTCAACCGTAAACATGGTCTCACCGCTCTCGTCATAAATATCATAGCTGTCAAACCAAGAAAAGAATCTTTGTTTGAATAATAATTTCATTCGTTTTACCTCAAAAGTGTTTTTCTAAAAAAATTATACAACAGAGCGAGGTAAAAGTCAATAAATTTCGGTTTTTTGTGCTTGAAAAAATAAGAGATTTATGATAAAATAATAGGGTAAAGGCGGTGATGATGTGTTTACAAAAAAGAAGCTGCTCGACATTCTTTGCATATCCTTGCTCATATCCTTCATTCTTTTCATTTCCTTTTTTAATCTGATCT
Organism: Eubacteriales bacterium; assembly: GCA_045595425.1. GTDB lineage: Bacteria > Bacillota > Clostridia > Oscillospirales > CAG-272 > SIG710. The sequence goes on along the minus strand of JAZOAL010000141.1, from coordinate 10,837 downwards.
CCGATGATCCCGGAAATGAAAATTTTGCTTCAACACTTTTATATATTTTGATTTTTATCGCTGTTACGCTCATTTCGTATTTTTTGAGGGATCGGGTTATCACATTTTTTGTTTTCGGTTATTTTGTTCTCATGACCGCTTGCTTAGTTGTTGGAATAATCGCATCCTCTGCCGAGGCTGATTATAATGCTTTTTATTTAATTTGTTCAATGCTTATTTCTCCGTTTTACGGTCTTATATATATAGCAGATATTTGTCTTGAGATATCATTCGTAATATCGGTCATAATGTCGTCTGTCTCCGGCATACTTTCCTTTAAGCTGCTTAAAGAAAGTAAAAATAATTCACGAAAGTGATTAACATATAAAAACGGTGAGTTCGAGACCTTCCTCACCTAAAACAAAACTAAAGGAGTTTAAAAATGAAACACAAAAGATTTCTATTTATGTCGCAGGGGGCAATAATTGCAGCACTCTATGTTGTGCTGACGATGCTGGCAAACTTTTTGGGACTTGCAAACTTCGCAGTTCAAGTGCGCTTTTCCGAGGCGCTGACCGTGCTTCCTGTGTTCACCGGAGCGGCAATTCCGGGACTTTTCATCGGATGCCTTATTTCCAATCTGCTATCGGGCTGCATCATATGGGATGTGATCTTTGGCAGTCTTGCAACCCTTTTGGGGGCGGTCGGTACATATCTGCTTCGCAGATTCAGGCTTCTTTCTCTTCTGCCGCCGATAATTGCCAATATTCTCATAGTGCCCTTTGTTTTGGTATATGCTTATGACATTGAAGGGACTCTGCCATTTTTTATGCTCACGGTTGGCATGGGTGAAATAATTTCATGCGGAGGGCTTGGATATTTTCTTCGCCGTGTTATTGAAAAAAACGGAAAAGGAATTAAATGGAGCTGAATAATTTAAAGGCTGATCATCTGCATTTGCAGATGATCCGCCTTTATTTATAAAATTCATCGCGAAGAACAGCGCAGACGCCTATGTTGCGGTATTCGCCCTTGATAAGCATGCCTTCGCGTCGTATGCCTTCAAAGCTCATTCCGACCTTTTCCATAACCCTTCGGCTGGCATCGTTGCCTTCGATAAATTTTGCTTCCGCGCGGTGGAGACCAAGATTGTCAAAGCCGAATTTCATAACGGCATAAAGCGCTTCCGGGGCAATTCCCCTGCCGCGGTATTCGGGGTTTAGAACATACCCCATTTCGGCGGAGTCGTTTGTATAATCAAAAGAGGTAAAGCCGCAGGTGCCTATCATCTTTCCGCTTTCCTTCAAAGTTATTGCCCAGTCAAAAAAATCTCCCACCCGATATCTTGTGCCGAGATATTCAAGATAGTCGCGGGTATAGCCGGGATCGGGATGTGGAAACCATGTCAGATATTTGGTTACCTCCTTTTGGCATGCGTATTCATACATGTCGCCGGCATCCTTTGCCATCATTCGGCGGAGAATGAGACGTTCTGTTGTGATCTCCGGCATTTTGGTAAATATTCGGTATATTAAAGCGCGTTTAATTGTGATCAGCCCCTGTTTTGATATTCAATGCTTACATTATAGTCCAAAGTACAAAAATTTTCAAGGATTTTTATCCAAAAACATACAAATTTTATTTTTATACTGTACAAAAACGTTTTTTTGTGGTACAATATATTCTGAACATTTATACTTTGACGTTATTTTCGGAAAGTGAGTTACAGATATGTGCGGATTTGCGGGTTTTTCCGGCAGACTTGAAAATAAAAAAGAAATAATTAACGCCATGATGGACAGGATCATTCATCGCGGTCCGGATATGGCAGGAGATTTCACAGATGACGATATGGCTCTCGGCTTCAGAAGGCTCAGCATCATTGACCTCTCCGAGGACGGCGCACAGCCGATGTATAATGAGGACGGCAGTATCGTTATAGTTTTTAACGGCGAGATATATAATTTTGCCGATCTGCGCAATGAGCTCATTGCAAAGGGACATATATTTAAATGTCATGCAGACACAGAGGTGCTGATCCACGGTTATGAGGAATATGGCAAGAAAATTGTGGAAAAGCTGCGCGGAATGTTCGCTTTCGTTATCTGGGACAGAAATGAAAAGACCCTTTTCGGTGCGCGCGATTATTTTGGTATTAAGCCGTTTTATTATGGCAATACATCCGATGGCTCCCTTATCTTCGGCTCGGAGATAAAGAGCTTCCTTGAGCATCCGAATTTCGTAAAAGCGGTCAATAAAAAAGCTCTCCGCCCTTATCTGACCTTCCAGTATTCCTCCATGGAGGAGACCTTCTTTGAAGGAGTAAAAAAACTCCCCCCTGCGCACTATTTCACATGGAGCGCACAGCAGGGAATGAAGATAGAGCGTTATTGGGATATTGATTTTACAGAGGGACCGGAATCCTTTGAGCATTATCGCGATGAACTGGATAAAACCGTGCGCGAATCCGTTGCGGCGCATAGAATAAGCGATGTGCGGGTGGGCTCATTTCTTTCGGGTGGCGTTGATTCCAGCTATATCACCGCGGCACTGATGCCCGATGAGACATTCTCCGTCGGCTTCGCCTATGATAAATTCAATGAAACTGATGAGGCAGGCGAGCTTTCAAAGCGTCTCGGCATTAAAAATTTCAAAAAGATGATCAATGCCGATGAATGCTTCGAGCATTTTGAAGAGATACAGTATCATATGGACGAGCCACAGTCAAATCCCTCCTCGGTACCGCTCTATTTCCTTGCAAGGCTGGCAAAGGAGCATGTAACGGTCGTTCTCTCGGGAGAGGGGGCAGACGAGATATATGCGGGCTATGAATGGTATGATGAAACGCCCATGATGCGTAAATATAAGAAGCTGCCTCGGTTCATCCGAGCTGCGGCGGCATCGGCCGCAAAAAAGCTTCCTTATTTCAAAGGACATGATTTTATAATCAAGGGAAGCTCCCGCCCCGAGGATTATTTTATCGGACAGGCTCTTGTATTCCCCGAAAAGGAAGCACTCTCGGTGCTTCGCGATGAATATAAAAATGCACCGACTGTAAAGGACATCACCTCTCCCATCTATGAGAGAGTGAAAGGGAAGAGCGAGCTTGTTAAAAAGCAGTATCTCGATCTGAATCTTTGGCTTCCCGGAGATATCCTTCTCAAAGCGGATAAAATGAGCATGGCAAGCTCACTCGAGCTTCGCGTGCCCTTTCTCGATAAGGTAGTTATGAAGCAGGCACAGGAGATCCCGAGCCGCTTTAAGATAAACGAAAAGAACACAAAGTACGTTCTGCGTGAGGCATCGCATAAGACCCTGCCCGATGAATGGGCTAACCGAACTAAAAAAGGTTTTCCCGTTCCGATACGCTACTGGCTTCGTGAAGAGAAGTATTATAATATAGTAAAAGAATATTTCACAGCCGATTATGCTTCAGAGTTCTTTGAGCGTGATGCGATAATGAAGCTTCTTGACGATCATAAGGCGGGCAAGGCGCAGAATCAGCGCAAGATCTGGACGGTATTTACCTTCCTTGTCTGGTACAAAAAATTCTTCATTGAGGAAAAATGAGATGACAGAAACAGATATAAAGCTGATCCCCGTTCTTCTCGGCGGAGACCTTAACAGCTATAATGTGGCCCGTGCTTTCCATGAAAGATACGGCGTTAAGACCCATGTTTTCGGAAGATATCCCATCGGTCCTACAAAGGATTCGAAAATTGTTGATTTTCATATTGTTCCAAAGCTTGATACTGATGATATCATGGTTGCCGAAATGCAGAATTTTGCAGAAAAAAACAAGGGTGCGGCACTGCTGCTTCTCGGTTGTACCGATGATTATGCGGCAATGATAATCCGCAATAAAAAACGCCTTGAGGATAAATATATATGTCCCTATATTGAAGAAGAGCTGATGGATAAGCTGGTCAGCAAGGCTGTTTTCTATGAAATGTGCGAAAAATACGGCATACCTTATCCGAAAACGAAGATCCTGACCTCGGAATTTTCCGAAAGCGATTTTACCGAAGAAAATATCGGTTTTTCCTATCCTATAATCGTCAAGCCCTCAAGCAGTATTGCCTACTGGAAGCATCCATTTGAGGGTATGAAGAAGGTATATACCGCAAAGGATCCCGAGGAAGCGATAAAGATAGTTAAAGAGATCTATTCCGCAGGCTATCCCGATAAAATGATTCTGCAGGATATGATCCCGGGAGACGATTCCAATATGTATGTTCTCACAGCTTATTCCGATAAGGATAATAAGGTGAAGATGATGTGTCTCGGTCATGTCCTTCTTGAGGAGCATACCCCAAAGGGACTTGGCAACCATGCCGCTATCATCACTGAATATAGGCCCGAGCTTACCGAGCGATTCAGAGAAATGCTTAATGATATCGCCTACCGCGGCTTCTCTAATTTTGATATCAAATACGATCCCCGTGACGGCTCAATGAGAGCTTTTGAGATAAATCTCCGCCAGGGAAGAAGTAATTTCTATATAACCGCGGCGGGAATAAATCTTGCCGATATCCTCGTCAGAGATAATTTCCTATGTGAGGAGCTCGAATACACCGAATGTGAAGGAAGTCACCTTTGGCACACCATCCCCTTCGGCGTTGTTAAAAAATATGTCCATGATAAGCCTTCTCTTGAAAAAGCAAAAAAATTGCGAAGCGAAGGAAGATCAAAGACCTCTCTTTGGTATCCATATGACCTTCTTCGAAGCCCCAAGAGACTTATTTGGGTAACGGAGCATATGCGCCGTCAATACGGAAAATATAAAAAATACTGTAAATGATAAAATGGAGGCTCGGCGGTGAAACTCTCGGAGCTTTTGGAAAATGTAAATTTAAATAGTAAAATCCCGGGATCACTTGGCGAGATAGAGATCGGTTCTCTCTGCTGTGATTCGCGCAAAGCAATGCCCGGCTCTGTCTTTGTTTGTATCAGAGGCGCACTTTCCGATGGGCATGAATATGCTCCATCTGCCTATGAGCACGGATGCCGAGTTTTTGTGGCGGAAAGGGAGCTTTCACTTCCAAAGGATGCTCTTGTGATAATAGCGGAGAATACCAGAGCGGCACTTGCCAAAATGTCCCAAACCTTTTTCGGACATCCGTCGAGGGAGCTAAAGGTTATCGGAATAACCGGAACTAAGGGCAAGACCACGATTGCGCATCTGATCTATCATGTGCTGAGTTCAAATGGGATCAAGGCAGGATATATTGGCACAAACGGCGTTCTTTTTGACGGGAAATTTTATGAAACCGTCAACACAACTCCCGAAAGCTATGATCTTGCGCAGTATATGCGGAAAATGCTTGATGCTGATGTGAAATATCTTGTTCTTGAAGTCTCCTCTCAGGCAATTTATCTTGACAGGATACTCGGTATGCAGTTTGAGACCTGTGTTTTCACCAACCTCTCTCCCGACCATATCGGAGGAAACGAGCATCCGACCTTTGAGCACTATCGCGATTGCAAGGCTCGTTTGTTTTCTGATTATGAGCCCAAGGTCGCTATATATAATGCGGACGATGAAGTCTCCGAATATATGATGCAGAATTGCAGCGCTCCCAAATTCAGCTATTCTATAAGAGGAAAGGGAAATTTCTGCGCTGATGATCTGAAATATTATCGCGAAGACGGTAAATTGGGAGTTAGATTCGAGATCAGGGCAGGAACAGAGCTTTCCGCAAAGGTTGACCTGCCCTTGCCGGGGGATTTCAATGCGTCAAATGCTTTGGCGGCAACGGCTGTGTGTATAAGTGCCGGCGTGCCGATTGAGAAAATCGCTTCGGCTCTTTCAACAGTAACGCTGAAGGGACGTTTTGAGGTCGTTGACGCGCTGCCTTATGCAACCTTTATCATCGATTATGCCCATAACGGAATGAGCCTGCGCAGTGTTCTCACAACTCTCCGAGCTTATGAACCGAAAAGGCTTGTTTGTGTTTTCGGTTCTGTTGGCGGCAGAACCAAGCTGCGCCGTGCCGAGCTTGGGCGTGTTGCCTCGGAGCTTTGTGATTTCTGCATAATTACATCGGATAATCCGGATAATGAACCTCCCGAGCAGATAATTGACGACATTGCCGCCGCTTTTAGGGATGACGGCTGTCCTTATGTTAAAATTCCCAGCCGCAGAGAAGCGGTTCTCTATGCCGTGAGAAATGCGCGGAAGGGAGACATAATTCTTTTTGCGGGGAAAGGGCATGAAAATTATCAGCTCATTTGCGGAAAACGCGAGTATTTTTGCGAAAGAGAGACCATAATCGAGGGCGCGTTTGGCATGTTGCTGGGACGGTGAGGAGATATTATGGCTTTCTATAAATTTGCAGACAGAATTTTTGAATTGAAAAATAAATATAATTACACGGATAAGCTTTGTGCGGATTATGCTGTGGAAGAGCAAACCCCAAACTACATCATAGAGGTCTCCGATGAGGAAATAATGGCAGAATGTGTTGACGATGCCGCCTCATTTCCGCCGCCTTATCTTGAATCCTTGGCGATATACCGAAAGATTGCCGAAAATCTCGCTTCCGAGGACTGCATGCTCATCCATGCCGCGGTTCTTGAATATGACGGCAGGGCATACGCTTTCGCTGCAAAGAGTGGAACAGGAAAAACGACCCATATTTCCCTTTGGGAAAAGGCTTTCGGTGATAAGGTCAGAATAATCAACGGCGATAAACCCCTTATACGCAGGATAATGCGCGGCGATAAAGCTGAATTTATCGTATATGGCACACCTTGGTGCGGCAAGGAGCGCAAAAATATAAATATGAGCGCACCCCTTGCAGGCTTCTGTCTGCTTGAACGCTCGGAAAATAATTTTATAAAGCCTGCAGGAGAGGCGGCAGTGCCTTTTCTGATGGGACAGATGTTCTTCAAAAAGGATATCGAATATCTTGGCGCGCTTATGTCTTTTGTTGATTCTCTTGTGACGAATATTCCCATATACCGTCTCGGGGTCAATATGGATATCGAAGCGGCGCTGCTTGCTAAAAAATACATTTGCGGTGAAGAATGAACGGAGGATCTGAAATGAAGCTCAAAGAAGGATTTGTTGTTCAAAAGATCGGTGACAGCTTTTATGCCGTTCCCGTAGCTAAAAATCCCGTTATCGGAAATGGGATGGTCAAGCTGAACGAAACTGCTTATTTTATGTGGAAAATGATCGAAGATGGAAAGGGCATCGAAAGCATTGCAGATGCGCTTTGCTCGGAATATAATGTTGAAAAAAGCAGAGCTCTCTCGGATGTCCGGGCATTTGCAGAGCAGCTCGGAAAGGCCGGTATCCTTGAAGGAACAGATGAGGCTTGAGGATGCTCTGCCTCTCCTTGAAGCCGCTTTCGCTGCAGGGGCTCCCTTCCGATTTTTTCAGAGGGGAACCAGTATGCTCCCGATGCTTCGGCAGGGCATAGATTCTGTTCAGCTTGTTTCTCCTAATCTCAGATCCCCCGAAAAAGGAGAGGTTATTCTTTATCGGCGCAAAAACGGAGATTTTATACTTTACCGTGCAATAGGGATAGATAAAAACGGTGATTTTATTGCCTGCGGCGATAATCAAGGTGCTCCTGAGAAAGGAATCTCCCGATTCGCTATAATTGGTGTGCTTGAAGGCTTTTATCTCGGTGATGAATGGATTTCGGCAGATGATCCCGAATATAAAAAATATGTTAAAAGACGAATGAGATCACGATGGCTTAGATATCTTAAATATATTGCACATAAAATTTTGAAGTAAAGGTGTTTTTATGGGAAAATTTGTGAGTTATAGAAAGAAAATGCGAATATTATCGGTGTTGTCTTTGCTTATTTGTGCAGTGCTTGCCGTAGCTTTATATTTTCTTCTTTCAAGCTATAATGATAAGCAGAAGGAGCGCAGAGATGAGTTGCTTTTGCTGGATATGGAGATGTATGAAGCGAATCAAAATAACGGAAGTTATTTTGATTCGTATATTGATCCTGCAGACAGAGAGCTTGCCGAAAAACTGAAGAATTACAATTTTTATGAGAAGCTGAAGGAAAGACTTCAGGTTAATGTGCTGTTTTTGGGTAACGGAATCGTTCAAGGCACGGGGGTTGCAAATTCAAATGACAATTGGGTAATAAAGATTGTAAATGAGATAGAGACCGATTACGGTACCGATCTTAAAGGCGCTAACTATGGGAAGGCTGATACCGATACATTTTATGGATATAATATTATGAACTGCGCTCCTACGGGACATATTTACGATCTTGTTGTTATCTGTTACGGAGCTGACGAGGATCCTGAGACCTTTGAGACATATTATGACGGACTTTTGCGCAGTGTTAAGAACCAAAATTCGAAATGCGATATATACTGTATTATTGAGGCTCGCGAGGGAGGCAACGGTGAGAATGCTGAAACCGTTAAGCAGCTATGCTCGCACTATGGCGGTATATGTATTGATATGAATGAGTATTTCAGTGAAAACAATATCGATAAGAAAAAAACGCTTAACGGAATCATCCCGAATGTCGAAGGGAATATTGCCTACTATAACTGTATTTCAAATGTTATAAAGGAAAATCTTCGTGCAGAGAGGGAGGTTCCCGCCGAAAACAAAGCGTATCTTTCCACATCAAAGGATTATGATAATTACAAATATGTAAAACGCACCGAGATGAAGAAGGTCAGCGATACTATCTATGAATTTTCATCGGCGGGAAAGATTGCTTCTCTTATCTTTTATAAGAGCTATTCTTCGGGGGGAGTTATCAGAGTTTATATAAACGGTAAAAAGATTTCGGCAATTGATAACACTCTTGATAATAATGTTGGAGGAAATCTTATCCGGTTCGAACTTCTTGATGATGAGCTCAGCGGAGTGAATAAGATCAGGATAGAAACAGATACTGCTGACAATGCTTTGAATATTTACGGCATTGCGCTTAGCGGGGAAAAGTAATATTGCAAATGGCTGGGACAAAAGAAAATTCAAAAGGTAAAAACCAACATGCGGGACACAGAAAAAGGATGAGAGATAAATTTTCTCAAATGTCACCGTCCTGCTTTGAAGATCATGAGATTGTGGAAATGCTTCTTTACTATGTTTTCACAAGGCATAATACAAACGAGATCGCTCATGAACTGCTTGATCGGTTCGGTTCGATCAAAGGCTTGCTTGATGCAACATCGGAGGAGCTGATGGATGTTCCTATGATCGGTGAAAAAGCAGCGATGCTTGTGCATCTTGCCTCGGAGCTTTTGCGCAGATACTATACAGGCATTGATAAAAGAGAGTATTTTTCTTCGATAGATAAAATAGGAAGATTTTTTGCTTACAAATTTGCCGGAATAGGGGTTGAATCGGTATGTGCTTTGCTTCTCGATAACTCCCTTGGCTTTATTGATTGCAAAATGGTTTATGAAGGTTCGGTTAATTCTGCGAAATTTGATCTTGATAAGCTTTATCAGTATGCTTTTTCAAAGAAAGCGGCAAATGTGATAGTGGCGCATAATCATCCTCGCGGCTTGACGATTCCATCTGAGGATGATAAGGCAATAACTCGGATTCTTGCGCAAGGCTTCGGTCATCTCGGAATCAATCTTGCAGAGCATATTATTGTTTCGGGGGAACGCTTTTTGCCTATTATGAGAAATTCTGAGGACGCATTTTTGAGAAAAATGTCCGAAGACAGGCTTGATTTTGAAAAAGTGGAATACATGACGGGCAGGATCGACTGATTTCCAAATTCATTTTCCTAACGGAAGGAGCGATTTTTTGTCTGAAATCGATTTTAAAGAAATAAACAAAGCCGTAAATGACGATCTTGAGGAGTATATACGGGGTGCTGAAACAGAATACATGACTTCTCTTGGCAGGGCAGCAGACGCTCTTGAGGCAAGCGGTGCAAGGATCGTGCTTCTTGCAGGACCCAGCAGCTCCGGTAAAACTACAACTGCGAACATTCTTCGGGATCATCTTTCGGACAGGGGACACGAAACGGCAGTCGTTTCGATGGATAATTTCTATCGTGACAAGGAGGATCCCGCTTATCCCAAAAATGAAGATGGCGGGCTTGACTATGAAGCGGTCTCCGCGCTTCATACAGATAAAATTCACGATTGCATTGCGGCACTGCTTAAAGGCGGCTCGGTGAAGATACCAAAATATGTTTTCGGAGAGGGCATGGCACTGAAGGATGCCATACCGATATCTCTTCCTGTAGGCGGATTTGTTATAATGGAGGGTATTCACGCGCTGAATCCGATAATAACCGACGGTCTTGACCGAAGTCAGATAATCAAAATCTTTATCAGTGTTTCAACCAATATAAATGACGGCGAACGAAGGATACTTTCAGGCAGAAAGATTCGTTTCGTTCGCAGAATGACTCGCGATTCACTTTATAGAGGAACAGATGCCGCAAGTACTCTTGCACGCTGGCGCAGTGTTCTTGAGGGTGAGGATAAATATCTCTATCCCTTTAAGAAGAATGCGGATCTCAGCATCGACACATTTCATAGATACGAGATCGGAGTTATGAAGCCCTTTGCTATGCGTGCGCTTGAAGCATCGAGTGAAGCACTTGGCGGTGAATATATCGATATAATAAGGGACGCACTTTCAAAATTTGATGAGGTGGATTTGAGCCGTGTTCCGGATACTTCGCTTATTCGGGAATTTGTCCCCGGCGGAAAATATGAAAGTCTATATTAAAAACAAAAAGCAGACGCATCTGATATGCACCCCAAAAGTTAGACACTTTTGGAGGTGCATATTTTTATGGCGAAAAAGAAAGGAAAACAGAGAATTTATAGTGCAGAATTCAAAATTCGTGTTATAATGGATATGCGAGAACATCATTTGGGATATTGCGA